>JAGYLU010000169.1 GCA_018400755.1 Acholeplasmataceae bacterium | reverse complement strand
TTACATTATTGCACTGTTCTTACACACATATTAGAGAAAAAGAGATACAAAAGGAGTGAATGATCTTGAAAAATGCTATTTCGTTCGATTTTTGGCAAAAACTCGGTAAAGCCTTGATGGTCGTCATCGCGGTTATGCCTGCTGCAGGAATCATGATCTCGGTCGGGAAACTGATCGGCATGTATGGAGGCGATATCGCGTTAATGCAAACGATTGCTCGAATCGTTGAAGATTTAGGTTGGGCTATCATTACGAACCTTCATGTCTTATTCGCCGTCGCGATTGGTGGGTCATGGGCAAAAGAACGTGCTGGTGGTGCGTTCGCAGCGTTACTCGCCTTCATTTTGATCAACCGTGTCACAGGAGCTATCTTCGGTGTCAACGCTGACATGATCGCGGACCCAAAAGCAACGGTCGATTCATTGCTTGGTTCTGAGCTCATCGTAAAAGATTATTTCACTTCAGTTTTAGGGGCACCTGCTCTCAACATGGGAGTATTCGTCGGAATCATCTCTGGTTTCCTTGGTGCCGTTCTCTTTAATAAATTTTATAACTTCAGTAAATTGCCAGATGCGCTTGCATTCTTCAACGGAAAACGTTTTGTACCATTCGTCGTCATTGGTGGATCAGTCGTTGCAGCATTCGCCTTATCACTCGTTTGGCCGTTCGTTCAAGGCTTATTGAATGACTTCGGTCGCTGGATTGCCTCTTCACGTGATTCTGCACCGATCATTGCACCGTTCGTATACGGTACACTCGAGCGTCTATTACTTCCGTTCGGTCTTCATCACATGTTGACTGTCCCGATGAACTACACGGAACTCGGTGGAACGTACAAAATCCTGACAGGTGCTGCTCAAGGATCGACGGTTGCTGGTCAAGATCCGCTTTGGTTAGCTTGGATCACTGACCTTGTTAACTTAAAACAAGCCGGTAACACACAAGGATACAATGACTTAATCAACAGTGTCGTTCCTGCTCGTTTTAAAGAAGGACAAGTCGTCACATCACTTGCTTCATTGATCGGTATCGCTGTCGCAATGTACATGTCAGTTGATGAAGATAAGAAGAAAGCATACAAACCTGTCTTCTTATCTGCTGGACTTGCAGTTTTCTTGACAGGTGTCACGGAGCCAATCGAATTCATGTTCATGTTCATCGCTCCTGTTCTTTACGTCATCTATGCTGTGCTCACGGGTGTTGCTTTCGCACTAGCAGATGTCATGCATCTTCGGATTCACGCATTCGGTGCGATCGAACTCTTGACGCGGATTCCATTGATTGCAAAAGCTGGATTAATTGGTGATTTAATTCGTTTCATCGGTGTCTGTGTGTTCTTCTTCTTCTTGAACTTCTTCACGTTCCGTTTCGTCATCAAGAAGTTCAACTATGCGACACCAGGTCGTAACGGGAACTATCTTGACGATATCAACGTATCTACAACTGAAGCTTCAGGTGAGGCTGCTGCGACATCAGCTCCTGCCGACGGTTCGCAAGCTTCACAAATCATCGATTTGCTTGGTGGACAGCAAAACATCGAGGACGTCGATGCCTGCATGACGCGTCTTCGTGTCACTGTCAAAGATCCAGCGCTTGTTGCAAAAGAAGCAGACTGGAAAGCAAACGGTGCACTTGGTCTGATCCTTAAGAACAATGGCGTGCAAGCCATCTACGGTCCAAAAGCCGATATCTTAAAATCAGATATCCAAGACCGGATCGGCGCATAAACCTGCGAGATTAGGGAACTACCTAAAGGTGAAGCTCTTTTATAAGAGTTTCACCTTTCTTATTTGAAAAATCAGGAGGACCA
>JAGYLU010000168.1 GCA_018400755.1 Acholeplasmataceae bacterium | reverse complement strand
AGCCGCGGTGTCCGAGTGATTTTGCTGTTGCAGGAAAGGGTGGAATATCGATTGCTCCATTATGCCTCGCATGCCCTATATGGCAGTTTTCTCGATGCAGGAATAGAGATCTACGAATATCACAAGAGCTTTATGTACGCCAAGGTTGCTGTGATTGATAAACATTGGGCTGCGGTGGGATCCTCAAATCTTGACCCTTTCAGCTTACTGCTTGCTCTTGAGGCAAATATCGCTGTGGTCGATGAAACCTTTGCCAAAAGATTAAAGTATAGCCTGGAGCTGGCTATCAAGACAGGGGCGCGGCGGATCTTTGAAAACAACTGGAGAACGCAGACCTTCGGCATGCGTCTAATGAGCTGGTTGAGTTATGGCTTGATGCGATTCATGACAGGAATAACGGGGTATGCCCAGGGGAAACAGTCCGGCCAGGCATAATCGCTCAATAAAGCGGCCGGAATGCGGCCAAGATATCATGTGTGAGGCTGGCGAAATGCGCTGCTAAAGTTTGTGACTGAATTCGTGCCGAGGCCCGCTCGGCCAGGAAAAGTGACTCTGGAGGAACAAGAGAGACAAGTCGCCCTTGCTCCTATCGAGCATTCAGACCGAGCATCTTGAGAGCGAGGATGCATAATGTCGGGATCGTCCGGCCGGAGACCAAGGGGCGAGATTGAGAATCGGCTCTCCATAAAGACTCCCTCAATATGTGGAGGCACCACCAAATATTGAGGCCAAACCCATCGGTTCACCCTTCCCTACGCTTCTCTCCGATTCATCTAACCAAACGTTATTATAGGATGATTTCACCTTCTTGCTTTTTCCGGTTCTTGGCAGGCTACTTGCAATTAGTATCTGTATGATCCAGGTCATCATACGAATGACAGGGGCCAACGTATCATTACTCAAACCAAAACAAACTTTGAAAGGAGGAATACCATGAAATCAGGCACAAGGGATGAGACAGAGGGCACGTTTCACAAGGTGAAAGGCAAGATCAAGGAGATCGTCGGGAAAGTAGCCATGAATGATGACTTGGAAGCCGAAGGCAAAAAGGAAAACAAAAGCGGCAAAGTCCAAGAAAAGACTGGCGAGATCAAGAAGGTTTTGGAGAAGTAGTCATACCTGCGTATCATGTACCAAGATAAACAAACAATGGGCGAGATCAAAGAAAGTCCCGGTGCCTAACCATCTCAACTGCAAGCAATGCGAAAGAGGGCTCTGAACGATATGGCGAAACGAGGTGAACACATGAATGAAGAGAGCAAGAACTACAGTTCGAAAGATGAGGTTATGAGATGTGCCGGTATTGGGCCAGAGCTTGTTGAGTTCGTGATGAAGTTTATCAAAAACCCCGATATTTTCTTTGCAATGTCTTCTGAAAGACGCTGCGAAATTGAAAATCAGATGGACGCAATTCTATCTTCTTTTGAGCCATAATAAGTCATACACCACACAACCTTCAACCGTTCTAATCAAAGCGCTTCCAAGAGAAACGGCTAAGCCATCATCATAAAGGAAGCGGGTTTATGTTAGAAGTGGGTCAATTTTAGGTTGCAATTTCTAGTATCACATGGTAACCAAAAAAAAGGAGAAGATCAAGGCGCTAATTAAACGGACCGTGGATCAGCAAGAGGAGAGATGAAAAACAAAATCAGTCCTTCAAATCTCGGTGCGGTGGTGTCGGTACGCGGCAGTGTCATAGATATGCGTTTCGATGCCCATTTGCCGCCCATCTACTCGTTGCTCCACGCGAAGGAGGGGGAAATTGCCATTGAGGTCCTGGCTCAACTCGACGCACATAGCGTGCGCGGCAT
>JAGYLU010000167.1 GCA_018400755.1 Acholeplasmataceae bacterium | reverse complement strand
TGGAAGACGGTTGTGATCTCGACATCGCGATAACCAAACATAAAGAGGTATTGCTCCGTCAGGCTTTCAAGCATATCGATGGCGGCGACATCTTGTGTGATGTTGCCGGACTGCCCATAACCGACGGTAATGCTTCTGACACCTTGTTCGGCGGCGAGAAGCGCTTCAATGACACCAATGGTGATCGCAATCGATGGCGGGACAAGGGTTCCGGTCAAAGGTCCGAATGGTTCCCGGTTCAAGCGGATGCCATGTTCTTCGTAATAACCGACCAGACGGTCTGCGTATTGCCAGTAGTAGATGGAGTCTGACAAAGGAATGCTTTTGGCATAAGGGATATTGTAACTGATGCCGCCGCCTTCATTTGAGGTCCAACCGGCGGCGTGAATGATCTCTGCGAGCAACCGCCCATCAGGCGTCCCATGACGGGCCTGTAACGGAAGACCAACCGCGTCATAGACTTTCTTGCACCCGGCAACCCCGTGGTTCACAGCGGGAAAGCCATTTAAAAAGGAACGGCCTTCGCGCATGCTGATGCGGATCCCTTCCTCAGCTTCCTCATAACGGTTATGACGGGTATATGAATCGATGGTTGATGGCAAAAAGTCCGCACCAGCCTGCTCAAGATGCAATAGCAAGTCGATATGCTCATCAAGACGGGCCACCCCAGCGCGCGGTTGGATCAAGGTCAGATGGTTCTGTTTCGCTTCTAGAAGCTTGCTCGCAAACTGCTTGTGATCAGGGACTTGTCTCAGGTTTTCAACCGCCTTGTCAAGATCAAGGGCGTGATCAGAGCCCGTCGGCCATCCCTGAAGAATCTCTTTTCTGACACTTAAGAATTGATCGGTTGACCACTTCTTGTTGACAACATGCATGGTTTCATCTCCTAAAGTGTGACAATGCGTTTTTTCATGATCTTCAAGGCGATCGCCGGAAAGTCGATTGAAAGCAGACCCATGGCGGATAGAACATACGTCTGGTCAAGAAGATATGTGGGTTTCTTTGGTCTCAGTTCCATGGGACTGTGCTGTTTGCTCGCCGCGTGTTTCAGAATATTGACCGGATCCTTGCTGCTGATCACGACACCACCGGTCCCAATGACGGTCGCTGTCTCACTCAGATCCTTGCCGACCTGGTAGTACATGATCCCCATCGGGGTATAGACCCCTTTGAGCTCACCGACGTGTCTGGTGACCGCGACATCAACGCACTTGGCGGCGAGAATGTCATCGACTCTGTCATCATGATCGGTTTTGGATATGAAAGCGACATCGCCTCGTCGCATCTTGATCTCCTCAGCGATATCGATGTTCTCGCGTTTGTATTGGTTGATCTCTGAAACAGTCATTTGATCGAAAATGCCATGCGCGGAATAACGCATGCCAAGATCGCCTTCAACTGTCCGTTTGGCAAATGGTTCCTCAAGACCGGAGAGAATGACGTTCGCTTGCGAAGGTTGACCGGAACTCATCGAGTAGACATCGGTGGTCGCACCACCGACATCAACCATCAGGATATCACCGAGTCCTGCTTCATTGTCATAGCCTTTGGAGAGCAATTCAGCAGCCAGCAAAACAGCGTTAGGCGTCGGCAAAATGACTTTGCCGATCGAATCTTCAACCTTCTTGATGCCTTTGGCAGCGATGATGTTCTTGACAAAAATCTCTTTGATCGTTTCTTTCGCGCTTGTGATGTTCAAGACATTCAGTCTCGGCATGACATTGTCACAAATCCGGAAGTCTTTCTTGCCTTCACTCAAAATCTGTTCGATGTCATCGACAGCATCCTTGTTTCCGGCAAAGACAATCGGTGCGGTCACATCAGA
>JAGYLU010000166.1 GCA_018400755.1 Acholeplasmataceae bacterium | reverse complement strand
TCGAACCATCGATACCTTCCCACCAAACATCCAGATCATCAGTGAGCGCGACATTGGTAAAGATGGTGTCTCTTTCCAATGCCTTCATGGCGTTGGGATTTGAGGTGTAGGAGGTGCCTTTGGCGACCCCAAAAAATCCATATTCAGGATTAATCGCCCAAAGGCGACCGTCTTTGCCAATTTTCAGCCAAGCGATGTCATCGCCAATAGTTTCGACTGTCCATCCTTTGAGGCCTGGCACGAGCATCGACAAATTGGTTTTTCCGCATGCTGAGGGAAACGCCCCGGCCATATACTTGACATCTCGTTCTGGACTCGTCACTTTCATGATCAGCATATGCTCGGCCATCCACCCTTGATCTTTGGCCATTTTCGAAGCGATTCTAAGGGCCAGACATTTCTTGCCAAGAAGGGCGTTTCCGCCGTATCCAGATCCATAGCTCCAGATCAGGTGTTCTTCTGGGAAATGCGCAATGAATTTATCTTCAAGAGGCGCAGCCGGCCATGAGACGTCCTGTTCACCCGGTTCAAGGGGTGCACCGACCGAATGCAGACAAGGGACAAACTGATCGGTTTCTTTCAAGATATCCAGGGCCACACGACCCATACGGGTCATGATTTTCATGTTCACGGTCACATAAATGCTGTCGGTCACCTGAATACCAACCAGTCTCAAAGGACTGTTCAAGGGACCCATGACAAAGGGGATCACATACATCGTCCGTCCCTTCATGGAGCCTTCAAAGAGCGTCGTCATGGTTTTCTTCAAGACCACCGGATCAATCCAGTGATTGGTCGGACCAGCATCTTTCTCATCCAATGAGGCGATGAAGGTCCGCTCCTCGACGCGCGCCACATCCTGAGGATCCGAAAAGAAGGCGACCGACCGCGGTCGTTTTGATGCATTCAACCTGATCGCCTTGCCTTCACGGACCGCCTGTTCGATCAGACGGTCATACTCCTCATCAGAACCATCACACCAATGGATCAGGTCGGGTTGACAAAGGGTTTCTATCTCATCAATCCAATCATTTAAATCACTTGCTTTTTTCATCAGGACATCCTTTCATGATGATGTTGAAGTCGCGCTTAAAAGCGCTTACATTTTCAGTCTTAAAAAGGGCCAGTCCCAAAGGAATGGCGGATTCAGATGAGTCATCCAATAGGTCACCCCTGATAAGGTTTGCCATTGAGCAAGGCTTTGATCAACCGATCACCACGATAGGTCAGTTCCATGATGAACCACGGTATCGGTTGGTCCAGCAGACCAAGAAACAGACGATCGCCTTCCCACATCGGCAAGGTGTCGATCGCAGTTCGTTTGATCCACGCCAGTTGCCCTTCGTCTGATGGTTGGAGAAGACCATCAAAATCATGACCGACAAAAAGATGCATGACCTCGTTTTCACAGGCATCAGAGAAAAAGAGAATTTTCCCTTTGGCGACTGGATTCTTGAGCGTCAGCCCCGTCTCCTCAAGAGTTTCCCTGATGATACACGCCATGGGTGTCTCACCGGGTTCGATATGACCACCAACGCCAATCCATTTGCCGTGATTGGGGTCGTTGTCTTTGAAGGTCCGGTGCATCAGAAGGACCTCATCATTTCTAAACAGGTAACACAAGGTTGTTTCCTTCATGACGAACTCCTATGATGATGACAAAGGTTCATCTACTTCTTCCTCAGGTCTTCTATTTTTCGCTCCAAAGCATCGTGAAGATGGATGAACGACCCACAGATGGCACCAGCCACCGAGAAATAGAGGCCAAAAAGAATGGCACCCAATCCGGTTTGAAGATAGCCTAGAAGTGAAAAGCGCCGAGGAAGACAAGGAGATGGATAAAAAC
>JAGYLU010000165.1 GCA_018400755.1 Acholeplasmataceae bacterium | reverse complement strand
GACCTGATCGAGTTCTTTGACCTTTCGTCATTGATTCAGCAGATGATGCCAATCATCGCCCATGATGTCAAAAGCGTCATCGGCCGGCTTGAGAGGATGGATGCGAGCCCGGTTTTGCTCGGACCCCACTGTCAGCGAAACGATGTCAGACAGTGCGTCTTCTATCCGATTTGTTTCAAAGATATCCCGAACAAGAACAGCACCTTCATCTATTTGCACGGCCATCATGGATTCAAGGATGAAAACGGCGTCCGTCATGAACGCTTTGATCTGATCAATGACGGTATGACCCACGCCACCGATGTCCCTCACGCGTGGCTTCAAAGACCGGATAACATCATCCAGCGTGAGGTGATTGACGCTCATGAGCCATTTTATCGGAAAGACAAGATCAAACTGGGGATCGAGGCGTTGGTCTATCCGCTTTATCACCTTGATTTTGAGAGTTTTCCATCGCCACTACCGCGCTTTTTTGGTGAGAAAGCTTACAGCCAATCACTCTTTCAGTTCTCCATCCACATCGAACATCGTCCTGGTGTCTCAGACAAAGAAAAAGACAACCACGCTTTCCTCGCCCACGGCCACACTGATGAACGTGAGGCGTTGGTGCAAGCGCTTCTTGATGTGATCAAAGACGATGGTGGTTCGGTGGTTGTCTATAACCAATCCTTTGAACAGACCAGGCTTTTGGAACTCGCAGCTTTATTTCCACAGTACCGCGACCGTCTTCTGGATATCGCCTTCCGCCTCTTCGACCTGATGCATTTGGTCCGTGGAAACCAGACATTCTTTCAGAATCTCGGGGTTCCTGATGAGGACGCCAAAGGCATCAATCTCTATCACGAGGACCTAAATGGTTCTTATTCGATCAAGAAAGTGTTACCGCTGTTTTCCAAACTCACCTATGAGCAGCTTGAGATCAAGAACGGGACATCCGCGTTGGTCGCGTATGCCCATTTCCCCGACCTTGACCCAAAAGCGCTGGAAAAAACCAGGGAAGCACTCCTGAACTACTGTGGTCAGGACACCTGGGCTATGGTTGAAATCCTTGATGCGCTCAGGCGCATCACCCTTTGAAAATCGTCGTCGTTGATGACGGTTTTTTGTCTTGTCAGGCGATTTAATCAAAGTTCACACAATTGAAAGCCTTTGCTTGTCATTTTCATTCCTTTCATTTATAATGAAAGCGAAAGGAAGGGCTTCATGCTGAAACTTTATAACAGTCTCACCAAAAAAGAAGAAACGTTCGAACCAGTCATCCCCGGCACCGTCAGAATGTATGTCTGCGGACCGACCGTCTACTCAGACATTCACTTGGGTAACGCCAGGCCAGTGGTCTTTTTTGATATTTTGAGACGCTATCTGGAACATCTGGGCTATGCTGTCACCTATGCCTCCAACATCACCGATATCGATGACAAAATCATTGAACGGGCCAAAGAGGAAGGCAAAGAGGAACGGATCATCACCGAAGAATACACCAGACGTTTCTTTGAGATGACACGCGTTGTCGGCAGTGAGATCCCTGAATTGACACCCAAAGCCACGGACTATGTGCCGGGCATGATCGCATATATCAGTGACCTGATCGAACAGGGTCACGCCTATGAGACACCTTCTGGTGTTTATTTCAGAATCAAGAGCGTTCCTGATTACGGACTTTTGAGCGGACAGGATATCGATGCTTTGGACCAAGGGGTCCGGATCGAACTCGAATCTGGCAAGGAAGATCCCCGTGATTTCAGCTTATGGAAAAACACCGACGAGGGACTCTCTTTCCCATCTCCTTTTGGAAAGGGAAGACCAGGATGGCACACCGAGTGTGCCGTCATGAATCACGATCTGTTCAAAAG
>JAGYLU010000164.1 GCA_018400755.1 Acholeplasmataceae bacterium | reverse complement strand
CTTCAACCCCGAAGCCTTGAACACCGACCAGACGCGCGGTGTCATAATAATCCGATACCGCATATGTGAAGTTGTCGGTTTCCACCGTCTCAATGGCAAATGCCTGGTTGAAGCTCGGATCAAGCGTCCTGTTGACCAGAACAAGGCTCTTGTAGTCGGGAAATGCCATCATTGTATACTCGATGCCCGTCTCAAACATGTCCATGAATTCACAGATGTGATCATCGAGTTCGTTCATGGAAGCAACCGGACCATCCGAATAGACGTCATAACTTGCCAAATCATCCCACACGTAGACGACATGCAGGTCACGATGATGGATGGAGACGTCTTGATCATCGTTGACGATGATGGCGACTCCTCCGACAAAAATGCTGGTGAACAAAGTGGAGTAATCAAGTAAAGTCGGTTGGTTCATTTCCATAATCACACCATACACAACAATCTCATCCACAGCCGTTTCGTCGAAACCATATGCCAGATTTCCGTCCATCATGTCATAGACCAAGGGCATCAACAGCATGTCAACCATTGTATCCAAGTCGGCTGCATAAAGTTCAATCGTGAAGGTCACAGTCCTCCCCAAGTGGTTGACCGTGATCTCATGAAGTCCTGCGATTGACAGTTTGACCAGATCGCTTGAGTCAATCATCGATGGATCCAAATCGATGGTCTCGGTGCTTCCGTCATTGTATCGGACAATCAGTTCAACCGATGACAGGTCAAATGTTCCGACTTCATAACTGCCCGATACTGTATCCTGATTGATTTCAATCGATTTCACCCGAATGACTCCATTTTCATCACAAGCGCTGAGCAGTCCCAGTGATGCTAAAATGAAAAAAACGAAAAAGAGTCTCTTGATCTGTTTGTTCATGTTCCCCTCCCATTTGATTGTTGTGTCTGTGCCTTGGCCGGTTGCGGTGTTTGTGTCCATTATATCATGAACTGTCACACAGTCCCAATCCCAATTGAACTGAGAGAAAAAGCCCACACAAATGGCGACAACCATTTTCGATCACATTATCAAGATGAGGTGGCATCATGGAAATCCTGAGACTGATCTTTTATCATGAAAACCTGAAGAACACATAAGTACCTGCATCTGAACAAAGAAGAGCTGATCAGCACATTACAGGACACATTTCAAAACCGAACAAAATATGCAAGAATCCAAGGCAAAACAGCTTAGATTCCCAATCGATAAATCATATGACAAAACATAGGCTTTGGAGCAAAGGACTTCCGCTCGAGAAAGGACGTAAAAAAAACCGACTTCTCGGCTTCGTTGAGAGAAATGGTGGCTTCGGGCGGAATTGAACCGCCGACACAAGGGTTTTCAGTCGTTTCATGCACATGGTGACTTTGGATCCTTTGTCAAATGTCATTCTGCCACTCCAAGTCAAACCACATGTTAAATAGAGCGATTTTGGGGATCAACTATGACAAGAAACAATGAAATGGAAAAGCAACTGAGAACAATCGAGAACGTCGCAAGCAAACCATATTGCAAGACAAAATTCTGAGATCCTTGAGGATATACAATTTGAAGCGTAACCCGGGTTATCCACAATATTGTGCTAATAGCAAGTATGACAATCTTGGAGAAAACATCTGACTTGAAGTAAAACATAAGCAAATTGGCGATGCCTATGAGGACAAGACAAAGAGAAAAAAAGACGTTGATAGCTCTAATGGCAACGACAAGTTCAGTTGCTTGCGGATCGATATAGTCATACCATTTCCAGATACGAGGAATAAAAAAGTGCCATATACCAAACCCCAACATAATGGACCTATGTCAAGAAAGTGGACACAAATAGTAAAACTTTCTCATTTTGAATAATACACTTGATACGGTGTCTGATAACCAATTGAAC
>JAGYLU010000163.1 GCA_018400755.1 Acholeplasmataceae bacterium | reverse complement strand
AGACAAAGGGCTGCATGACAAGTCCTGAGCTCACAAGTGCCGCGAGCATCGCACTTGCACCCGGAATGGGCACCACATAAAAACCTCTTCTGATGGCTTCTGTGATGACGTCTTGCCCAGGATCGCTGATGCCCGGGGTCCCGGCATCACTGATCAAGGCGACATCTTCTTTCTCTTCAAGCCGGATCATGACCGCCTCAGTCTTCACGCTCTCATTGAATGCGTGATAACTCTCAAGCGGTGTCTTGATCTCATAACGGGCAAAAAGGACCGCGGAGGTCCTTGTGTCTTCGGCGTACACGCAACTGACGTTCTTTAGGATCTCCACAGCCCGGTAGGTGATGTCACTTAAGTTTCCAATCGGGGTTGAGACAACATAAAGCGTCGCTTTCTTGTCCTTGAAGGAAACCTGTGTCATCGGCTACAAACTCGGCGGGCACGTTCCCGCAAATCACGTTCACTATAGATCACACGCATCAGTTCCCGCTTCTTCTCAATTGGAATCATGAACGCATCCCTCACCTCTTCAAGCAAATGATGCTCAACAGTATTGTAGAACTCATCGGACATGGTGATCCTGAGGAGATTCAGATAGACGATGTTTCTGACCATCACCGTCGAGTCCTTGAAAAAATTGATCGTCTCATTGCGGTCCTGGCTCAAAGAAAACGTGTACTCCAAGGCGATTCCCTCACCCACTTCGGCAATCTGCATCGAAAGCATCCGGCTTTCAAGGTCGGATGGCGCCCCATCTACCGCGACCATGTGGAGCGACAGGTCCATGAATTTAAGTTTTTCCTTGCGTGAAAGCATTGTCAAAAGCATCATTGATTCCCCCATATATGATTTTCATCTCATCCGAAAGGATACCCTTGTCCCGATATAGAATCAACGGTGGTTCTGTGATGATTCCCGGTTGACCGCCTTTGTCAGCGCGGATGAGCACGTGATTGGCTTTATGGTCAAGATACGGGTGAACGAAGCGAAGACGCTTGATCTCAAAGCCATGGGTCTTCATGATCCCAAGGATTTCAATCAACCGCTCCGGTCGGTGAATCATATGGAAGCATCCGCCCTGCCCAAGAAACGAAGAGGCTTTGGAAATGACCTCTTCAAGCGTGATCATGACCTCGTGACGGGCAATCCGTCTGGCCATGTCATCTGATAGTCTCATGTCGTGATTGACCTTGAAGAATGGCGGGTTTGAGACAACACAATCCGCCCGGTCCAACGTGATCTCTTTCGCATCGGCCAAAACGATCTTCAGTTGTGCCTCGAGACCATTCAACCGGATGTTCTCATGGGCTTCCAAAACAAGATGTTCTTGGATTTCGATCCCTGTGATCAAAGCCTTTGTCTTGGTCGAAAGATAAAGCATGAGCGCGCCGTTTCCAGCTCCGATCTCAATCACGTGTTTCGCTTTAGCCGGAAGCCTTGTGAAACGGGCGAGCAGTATCGTATCAAGGTTGAAGGCTTGCGGGGTCTTCTGATCAATGATCAGCGGTGTTCCAATCAGATCCCTGATCAACTCTGATCCTCAACCGTCACAAGATCAGAAAGTGGCACCCACGTCAGGCTGTGGTCATCTTGGAACTTGATCCTGACTTTCTGGGCGATGATGTTCAGTTCAACGACCCGGCCACTGCCCTTTTCAGTCGTGACCGTATCATTGACATCTGGTAGTGTCTTCTTCAGTTCCTGATAGATTTTGTCCTCATAACGGATGCAACAAAGCAATTTGCCACAAACCCCAGAGATCTTTTGGGGGTTCAAGGAGATGTTTTGGTTCTTCGCCATCTTGATTGACACCGGTTCAAACTCACCGATGAAGGTGTTGCAGCAAAGCACCAACCCACAAGGACCGATACCACCAATCATCTTCGCGGCATC
>JAGYLU010000162.1 GCA_018400755.1 Acholeplasmataceae bacterium | reverse complement strand
GCTTCAGCGAGGATATTGATCTGGCGATTGTTTAACCCCATGCGCCGGTATAGTGCAGCGGCGTCCTCATCACGAGCAAACATGTTCGGCAAAAAGATTTTCGTGGCCGTAGACTCCACTATAACATCGAGAATGCCCGAATTTGCCGCATCTGACAGGCTTTGAGTTGCCATCAGAACAAGGCAGTTGGCTTTCCGTAGGACCTTGAGCCATTCACGTATCTTTGCCCTGAACGCAGGGTGTCCAAGCATCAACCAAGCTTCATCCAGAATAATAACTGCCGGTTGACCTTTCAGACTGCGCTCGATCCGGCGGAACAAGTACAACAGAACAGGCAAAGCATATTTTTCACCAAGGTTCATCAATTCTTCAATTTCGAATGTGGTGAAATCAGACAGTGACAATCCGTCGCTGGTGGCATCGAGCAAATGGCCCATCGACCCATCAACCGTATATTGTCTTATCGCTTCCCTGATGCTTTCATCCTGGATCGTCACGGAAAATTCCGACATGGTTTTCGCGCCGGAATGAAACATCGACATAATGGCCGAACCTATTTCGTTGCGTTGGCCTGGTGATGTGGTAATGCCGTTCAGGGTTAAAATGGTGTCGATCCATTCCATTGCAAACGCCCTGTCCCCTTTTGATTCAAGGAACTGCAAAGGACAAAACGCCAACTGATCATCATCAGCAGCAACAGTGAAGTGAAGGCCACCGACAGCTTTTGTCAAAGGGTACATCGACATGCCCTTATCAAAAGCATAGATCGACATGCCCTTATAGCGCCGCAATTGCGCGGCAATCAGGGCCAAATGCGTTGACTTTCCCGCGCCGGTTGGCCCGAACATGAATGTGTGTCCGAGGTCGCGGACGTGCAGGTTCAGCCGGAACGGTGTGGAGCCATGCGTTACACAATGCATCAGCGGGGGAGACATCGGCGGGTAGAAAGGACAAGGAGCATGGTCGATACCTGACCAGATGGTACTGGTTGGCAGCAGGTCGGCCAGGTTCAACGTATTAATCAAGGGGCGTCGGACATTCTCAACACAGTGCCCGGGCAACGACCCCACAAACGCATCGAGTGTGTTGATCCCCTCCACCCGCGCTGCAAATCCAACACGGTTCACCGCTTTTTCAATCATGCGACCCGACATATCAAGCCGCTCCCGGTCTTCATCCATCAAAATGATGACACTGGTATAATATCCCATTGCAACAAGGCCGCTATTGACCTCAGCCAGCGCTGCTTCTGCATCATCCACCATACTGAGAGCATCTTGATCAACGGCACCGCTGCCCGTATTGAACACCTGGTCAAAAAACCCCCGGACCTTTTGTTTCCATTTCTTGCGAAACTTGTCCATATGGGCCACAGCCTCATGCTGATCCATAAAGATAAATCGTGATGACCAACGATATTCACAAGGCTGTTCAGCAAGAGCATCAAGGATTCCCGGCACCGATTCGAGCGGAAACCCATCAATAGAAATAGCCTGGATGAAATTCCTGCCGATTTTCGGGATAACCCCACCGTACATTTCCTGCCCCCCGATCAGAGCGTCAAGATACATCGGGTTTGATGGCAAAATAATCGGGTGACGTCGACCCGTTACGCAATAGTTCAACCACGAAAGAAAATCATCATAAGCAAGGACGCTGTTGTCTTCCTGCTCATGATGGTGTGACTGAAGACGTGTCATCTTTAAGACCGTTGATAGCCGATGTTCAATGTTCCGTACTTCGTTTTTAAATTGGTTCATAAGGGCTTTTGTCCGATCAGATCCGGACTTGCCCTGTTCCTCATCATCAAACATCAACTCGACAAACTTCTGTTGAGCCAGCACGGGCGGGAACCATGTTGCTGTCAGGACAAAATAGCCTTCATACATGTTTCCC
>JAGYLU010000161.1 GCA_018400755.1 Acholeplasmataceae bacterium | reverse complement strand
ACATGGAGAGATTCTCATCAAGAATATGTTTTTCGACTTGATCCGAGGAATCCATTCCTGATAAGACTACCGTGTCTTAAGATTGTGCTTTGGATATCAGCCATTCCGGCTTTGTGTCCGTTTGGATTATGGAGTTAAAGGAGATGAGACCCATGAGATTATCATTTGTCAAGGCATTGGATTTCAATGAAGAGGATGTCTTGTCCATCGAAATAAGGAGCAAAACCTTTGCAGATGTTCTATCAAGCCATAAAACCCAGAATGCCTTTGATGATCAGGCAATAACGGATGAGCCTTTTCTAACGAAACAAGATGATCACATCATTGTGATAGATCCCTCAGCTGATGTCCAAGGCATCATCGATTCCGGCATCAATGATGCCAATACTTTTGTCGTGACGCTATTGGAGATCATTGAAAGACAGTGGGGTATCGATGATTTGCGGGTTCATTCATTGTTTGCAAATAAGGATGGGATTGTCAGGGATCTGGAGTACGGATACTTGATGATGAATCAACAGGTGATCCCTGGGACGGAAATGGACCGGATCCTGTCCACTTATATCAGCGCTGCGGGTCATCACATCGACCAAGACCAACAGACACGGTGGAAGATGTCATATCGGTTTGACATGGGCTCTGAGACCTGGGAGGATGAGGTTAACATTCATGTCAACGAGAAACTTTTTCCCCAAGGATCAGAAGTGCCTGTTTTTGATGATTCCAAATGGATTCTACCCATGATTGATCGTGACAGCATGGCACTCAGGTTTGCTGATCGGACATTGCAAGGTGATCGTGACCTTGTCTGTCGTGCTGTTAAAATGAATGGTCGTGCTTTGAGATACGCTGCTCCTGAATTGAAAAATGATCGGATCGTTGTTTTGGAAGCAATCCGTCAAACGGGTGACGCTTTTCAATACGCGTCTATTGAATTACAGAATAGTATGGGCTTTTACCGGCGGGCGACATGTTTGGGGAGACAGCACACCAACTTGTTCAAATATGCAGGTGAAAATGTCAAAAGTCATCGAGAAACCATCAAGAACGCAATCAGACATTCGGGCATGAACTTGCGTTATGTCAAGGCGCAGTTTAGAGATGATGAGGAGATTGTCAAATTGGCAATCAAGAGGCATTTAAAAGCTGTCACTTTGGCGAGCGAAAGGCTCAGAACAACTGACTATAAGATCGCACTCGAGGCGATTAAAAACGATTATCAGATTTTTGATCATTTGGACAATCACCTGAAAATGAGTGATGTGTTTGTCAAAGAAGCAATGACTGTTGATGATCGCATATTTGGAAGTCTTGCCGAGGTTTTCAGGAATGACAGAGGATTGGTTCGAATCGCGATCAGAAACAATCCTGAGTCATTCGCTTTGGCCGGGGATGCCATTAGAAATAATATCAGGTTTGTTTCACATGAGATTCATCACAACCATTATGTTTTTCCTTACGCGGGATCCGCGGTGAGAAATCACCCAAGAAGTGCTTTACTGGCAATCGCAATGAATCGCAACAACATCCATTATTTGGGTGATACACTCAAAGCCAATCGGGCATTCATTCAACGGTTAATCAGGGAGGATTCATACATCTATGAAATGTTGGACAGTCATCTGAAATGCGATCGTGATATTGCCATTGAGGCTGTCAGAGGAAATGGCTCTAATATGGCATATATATGTGATGCCCTCAAATGTGACAAAGAATTTGCCATGCAACTGATACAGATCAATCCAATTTATTTTAGAAATGTCGCAAGTGAGTTGAAGTGCGATTCTGATGTTGCCGTGCTTGCGATAGAATCCAACATCAACAATGCGAATTATGTGTGTGATGCACTTAGAAATGATGCAACCTTCATTTGTCAAGCGATGCATCGAAATCCTGCGATT
>JAGYLU010000160.1 GCA_018400755.1 Acholeplasmataceae bacterium | reverse complement strand
GATCGATAGGTCGGGCATTTGGGCGGTTGCCCGGGTGAAGACCTCGAGCGTCTCATCGAAGATATGGGTCTCGTTCATCAATCCATAGACAATGACAATCCTGGCCTCAGGATGAAGATCGTTAAGCGTTTCAATAAAATCGACATAGGATTGGATGAAGGTCTCAAGGGCTGCTTCTTTGTCAATGGCTGACAAAGCATTGATGTACGACCAGTCATTGGTTCCTAGGTTGATGACAATCACATCAGGGACAAACCGGTCATGATTCCATGGTTTGTCGCTATAGACATTCACGAAGTCATAGGCTGAAGGGATATTGTTGTCTCCTGTCCATGGCCCCTTGACGAGTGGCCATCCGCTTGCTGAAAAGATATTGATCTCAGCATCGAGCATATGGGCAGCAAGCGTCGCGTAAGATCTGAGACCGTCAGAATTCGCAGTCGTCTTTGGGACACCGGTGTTGGCCGCGAGATTGCCAAATCCAGCAGAAGATGAGGCCGCGATCACTTCAATTTTATGGTCTTTAAGGGGAGCGGCAACCTCAAAGTGACCATCGGTTGAGAGTCTCGTCAGAGCTGTCATCGAATCGATGGACTCACTGCGCTTTAGTACCTTGACAGTGTGGACGCCAGGTTCAAGTCCTTCTGCCAAAACATAGGTGCCAATCGTCTGGTCCAAGACCAGAAGGGATGTGCCCCTGGGATCTGTCTCACCATCGACATAGACCACCAGGTGAGCTCTCTTCCCTTCAATCGTCGTGTTGGTTGCGACAAAGGTCGCTTCAAGTGATGTGCCGTAGAATGTCGCTTCAAAGCCACTTGCGGTGAAATAGAAATAGTTGGCGTCAATGGTGTCATCATAGTATGTCCTACCAAACCAGCGGATATGGATGTCATCAGTCAAAAAGGCGTCTTCGATCATTGATATCGCGTAAGGATCGGTTTGGGTATACGTCACAGGTTCTGAGTAAGGGGAGTCTGTGACCTTTTTTCCGTCTCCGGTTGCCTGAATCCTGATTTCATAATGCCCAGGTGTCATGAAGAGCGTGTTCAGATCCAGCCCATTGTCGATGACATAAAGCCGTACCTGTTCGGTCTCAATAAGCGTTGCCTGAATCCGGTACCCTTTCGCCTGATCGACCGACTCAAATGTGATGATGCCGTCTGTGATCGAAAGCCCTTCTGGAATAGAAAGTTCCTTCGCTGCGCACGAAACGACAAAAAGAACCATCAAGACAGTCAAAAAGAGTGTCAGCTGTTTCATGGAATACCTCCTCATGGATGACCATTGTTTCTAGTCATCGAATGATTTACCTAATCGTTTACCTAAATTATATCACCGAAATTTCATATGTCAAGAAAGCGCTTGCATTTTTTGGTAGAAAAGCCAACATCGTTTCGGCACATGAATTGTCCATGATTGGTATCACCGCCTGAACAATGTATTCTAGGATCAAGTCGTTCAAAATGACAAAAAGTAGGATTATGTGCGCACATAACCCTACTTAGTTTGTTTCAGGAGAATGACATCATCATGATCAAGATGTCAATCATATCATCTCATATACGGCCATTCGTTCATTTTCTCAAGACAAGAGATCTGATCGTCATCTGGACGCCGGTGCCTTGGACCCCAGGTTCGAAAAAGATCATGAACATGATTGGCTCACCAAATGTCAAATGTTCTTCCGGCACAAGCCAAATGAAGGTTTGCCAATCGCCATTCAACAATGGGTCAGCCATGTTCCCATCTGCGGTTGTGCCTGTTTCATATGGACTGATCGTCGCCCCTTCGAGTTTCATCTTGAATTGCGCTCCGGCTGTCCCTTTGACTTCAATCCTGATTTCTTGGTAAGCCTTGTAGTTGCCTTCAAGGGTGATGAACACAAATGACCATGGGGCTTT
>JAGYLU010000016.1 GCA_018400755.1 Acholeplasmataceae bacterium | reverse complement strand
TTGTATGTCGCGTTGTCCGAAGATGGCACCATTCTTGGATATATGATGCCCAAGGATGAGTATCATCATACGTTACAGACCAATCATTACCTGAAAAACGAGGCTTTCCTTGACTCAATCATCGGGGATCCGATCAGTGCCCTTGATGGCAACACCGATGTCATCAGTGGTGCAACCAACACATACAACGTCATCATCAGCCTACTGAATGCCCTTGCCGCGGAGGTGACAGCATGAAACGTCAAACCCTCTTTTTGATCATCAATGCGCTTGTGATGATTGTGATCAGTGTGATTTTGAACCTTGTGGTCCTGCCACTCGTTCCCCAAGATCCTGAAGACAAACTCTTTGGTGACATCCTGATTCTCTCGGATCAGGAAATCATCGAAGAGATCCCTGAAGAAGGCAATTTCCGCATTGTCCATTCAAAGATGAACGCACTCGACACGAACGACAACATCATTGGTGTTGTCTACCAGGCGATTGCCAGAAATGGGTATACCTATGATCCCGAAGACGCCTATGGCGTGATTGATCTCTATGTCGGAATCAAAAACGATAAGGTCTATGTTGAGATCAATGACCTGAGACAGACCTCAACCTATGTTGGCGGTATCCAGACCTATATCTATGATGTCTTTGATGGTATTCCTTGGACCGAGGTCGAAGCGGCTGAGGTCAGAAATGTCGGTGACCTTGAAGCAGGCGCGACCGCATCCGCCTCAACAGCCACCGTCAAAGAGCTCATCTTGAAGGTCGTCAACCTTCATTATGAGGTTGTCGATGAGGTTGATCCTTACGAAGCCATGTTCGAGGAAAGTCTTGGTTATGCCTACAGTGAGGAAGACAGTGCGTTTGTCCCATCATCTGAACTGATCGTCTCAAAGGCGATTGCCTATGATGATGACGACAACGTGATCGGAGCCATCTACAAACTCGTTGGCTCAGGGGTCTATAACAGTGATAGTTCAAGCTCAGGGTCACTCGCGCTTTATGTCGCGTTGTCCGAAGATGGTACCGTTTTGGGATATATGATGCCCAAGGATGAATACAATCATACCTTGCAGACAAACCATTATCTGAAAAACGAAGCCTTCCTAGACTCGATTGTCGGGGATATGATCAATGCCCTTGATGGCAACACCGACATCATCAGTGGAGCAACCAACACATTCAATCTGATCAGCGATCTGCTTGATGCGCTGATGGCGGAGGTGACATCATGACAGACGTAAAGAAAGTCCCCAAGAAAGCTGTTTCCAAGAAGAAGTCAGATGCGCCTGAGGCATTGCTTGATGTCTTTTCAAAAGGCATCATCAAAGAAAACGGACTCTTTGTCATGGTCCTTGGGATGTGTCCGGCACTTGCCGTCACCGCAACCCTTGAAGGTGCGCTTGGCATGGGGATCCTGGTCATCATCATCCTGACGATGACCAACATCTCGGTCTCATCAATCAGAAACTTTGTGCCCTCAACGGTTCGCATTCCCATCTACGTCATCATCATCGCCACCGAAGTCACGGTGATGAAGATGCTCGTTGATGCGTTCGCACCGGCGCTCGCCACCGAACTCGGGGTCTTTATCGCCTTGATCACCGTGAACTGTATCATCTTGGGACGTGCTGAGTCATTCGCATCGAAGAACAACGTCATCAGATCAATGCTTGATGGTCTTGGTGTCTCGATCGGCTTCGCACTTGCTCTCACCTTGATTGGATTGTTCCGAGAATTCTTTGGGACCGGTATGCTCGTCTTAGGCAAGACCCTACCACTTGGATTCGAGACAACCTTGTTTGAAAACGCGGGCCTTGATGCTTACGCGTTTGGTGTTCTTGTCCAGCCCCCTGGCGCATTCCTCATGATTGGGTTCCTGCTCGCCGGCATGGTGGCCATCAGACAAGCGAAAGGAGGGAAATAAGCCATGGAACTTCTGTCCATTCTGATTGGTGCGATGCTCATCAACAACATCGTGCTCATGCAATTTCTTGGTTTGTGTTCCTTCTTTGGTGTCTCAACCAACATGAAATCCGTGGTCGGTATGGGATTTGCCGTCATCGTTGTCATGACGCTTGCGGCAGCGATCACCTATCCGATCTACTATGGCATCCTGATTCCACTTGAAATCACCTATATCGATACGATCGCCTTTATTCTGGTCATCGCTTCACTTGTCCAGCTGACCGAACTAGTCATCAAGAGGGTGAGCCAAAGCCTTTATAAATCCTTGGGTGTCTATCTGCCCTTGATCGCTTCGAACTGCGCGGTGCTCGGTGTTGCCTTGACCAATGTCTCAACACAGGTCTCCTTTGCGGAAGCGATGATGTTCGCAATCGGTTCAGGTCTCGGGTTCACGCTTGTCATTATCGCGTTTACCGCCATCCGTATGCGTCTGAATGCCGCTCAGGTCCCCAAAGCCATGAAAGGCATGCCGATCGCTTTGGTCACAGCCGGTCTGATGGCCCTTGCGTTCATGGGATTGGCAGGGATCATCTGATGAACCTTCTGATCCTGTTTGGCGCGATGTTTGTGCTCTTCGTGCTCTTTTTCGGAACGATGTATCTGAATGCCATCACCCCGATCTCAGATGAGTGTCGGGAAGCGTATCGAAACGTGAAGGCGTGTGATTCATGCATCTTGCACGAGGTGGGTTGCGGTTTCCGTGACGCCATCGAATACATGAAGGAGGTCAAGCTCAATGATTGACATACTCTTACCGATTCTGGTCTTGGGCGGGATTGCCCTCGTTTTGGGGATTATCCTGTCACTTGCCAACAGTTATTTGACAGTCGAGGAAGATCCGCGCATCGACGCTGTCGAAGCGCTTCTCCCCAACTATAACTGTGGCGCATGTGGTAACCCTGGGTGCCGCGCCTTTGCTGAAGCGATCCTGAAGGGTGATGTCAAGAAGCTTTCCCTGTGCAAACCAGGTAAAGCCGACAAACACTTCAACCCCATTTTGGAATACTTGAAAGACCATCCGAATCCGGATGGATCGCCTGTCGATGTGAAGATTTAGGACACTTGCTGTCCTTTTCTTTTCGGTGGCTGTGATATAATGAGACACGTAGAACCCTGAAGGAGAATGCCCATGAAAAAAATACTGACGGCGATCATACTGGCCGTTCTGACCCTTTCCACAGTCGCATGCAAAGACACCCGTGATGAGCCTGAAGGAACGATGTTTTCGCTTAGCCTCTTTCAGTATATGGACACGTTTGTCTCAGTGTCTTTTATGGCGAGTGATGATGACCAGGCTGCCACCATCAAATCAGAGATTGAGGCCATCTATCAGACCTATCATGAACTCTCAACCAGTTATGAGGCGTTACCTTCTGATTCCCGGTTCATGACGAACATCTATGAGATCAATACCAGACCCAATCAAACCATCCAGATCGACAAAGAGCTCTATGATCTCCTTGTCGAGGCGGAAGCGCTCAGGATTGCGACCGATGGGTACTTCAATGTGGCCATCGGAAACGTCGTCGACGCCTGGAAATCAGGCATTCTTGGTGAGGATGGATACTTGTTTGAAGCCATTCCGGAAGATGTCTTTTTGGCCACGAAGGCCAATGCGTTGTCTTATTCGATTCCTGAGACAGCCTTTCTCCTTGATGAGGACAACGGAACCTATAGCATCACGGTTCTTGATGAGGATGTCAAAATTGATTTGGGGGCGATCTCAAAGGGATACGCAACCGAACGGGTGAAGGATTACCTGGTCGGTTTGGACATTGCCTATTTCTCGATTTCCGCTGGCAGCAGTTCGATTGCTTTGGGCGGGAACAAGAATCGTCTCGATGAAGGTGGTGTCTTCCATGTCTCTTTGGCAAACCCGATCAGAACCGGCGCCGCAGATGGCACCTATGGCATGATCAAGGTCAAGGACATCTCGGTCACGACCAGTGGCGACTATGAGCAATACGCCTTATATGAGGGCGAGCGCTATCATCACATTGTCTCTCCTATCTCATTCGAACCGGAACAATACTACCACACGGTCACCTTGATTGGTGAGGACGCAGGGTTGCTTGATGCCTTGTCGACCGCGCTGTTCTCAATGGCACCAGCGCTTTTTGAGACATGGGTTGAGACCCACGCTGAAGACTATGGCATCGAAGTCATCCGTTTCAACAATGACGGCACCGTGACAACCTTTCTGACCGATACTGATTTTGAGGATATCAGATAACCATGGATGCGACAAGACAGAAAAAAAGCAGAAGAGACCTCATCATGATTATTGTTGTCATGATCCTTTTCGTCCTGCTTTTTTTCGCATACCGGGTATTCGCTTATGGCGATGAGGCTGCCCGCGCGTTCATCTATTACGGCAATACCCCTGAACCGATCGTGACCATCGATTTCAACCGTGGAAAAGTCACGGTTCACCGGACTCAGGACACCACGGGAGAGATTGTTTATCCTTACGTGGATGAGGAAGACCAGACGATTACCTTGTTAGGGGACTATGAGATCTCAGGGATCCGCCAGATCGTGATCATCGCCTATGATTACGTTGACAGAAGCGTTGAGGTCATCAGGGAGTCCAGTCCAAACAACATATGTAGCCGGGAAGGCGTGTCAACGGGGAAACCGTTGATCTGCCTACCGAACAAAATCCGCGTCGAGTTCGATACCTCTGACGCCGACTTCATCGTGTGATGCCCATGAGTGAGACACGAAAAATGATTCTTTTGGCCAATTTTTTGGCCATTGCCATTGTCCTTAACATCGTCGAATCAGCAATCCCGATCATTCCTGTACCAGGTGCGAAGCTCGGGTTTGCGAACATCGTGACCCTGATCGTCCTTTATGTCTATGGTTTCAAGAATGCCGCGACCCTGACGATTGCCAGAGTCTTGCTGGTCGCGCTTCTGACAGGAAAGTTCTTGTCGCCGACGTTTTATCTCAGTTTCTCGGGAGCCATATTCGCGCTTCTTTCAATGGGACTCATGAAACGTCTTGACTTTTTCTCGATGCTTGGGGTCAGCGTGATCGGATCGATCATGCATGCCATCGGGCAGATTGTCGCCGCCGTTGTGGTGCTAGAAACACCGACGGTGGTCGCGTATTTGCCGATCATGTTGTTGTTCTCGGTTCCAGCCGGAGTCATGACAGGTATCATCTCGAAGAAGTTCTTCTCGGTCTGGGGCATCTGGAACAGTGGGATGTCAGGCGTCTGAGGATCTGGATGAGTTGAATCAAAACAAGCACATATGCGATTTGGTATGGCCATTGTTCATAAGCAAATATAGCAAAAACCGCATCGGATCATGATCCCGGTGCGGTTTTCTTTAACGGTATGGGATGTCATTGAAGATTTGACTCGCCGATGTTCAGTTGATGGTCATATGAGTTCCGACCGGATTGGTTTTCTCATGAAGAACGTCGTCATCGTCACCATGACGGTGATCCCAGCCATCATCAAAATGACCATGTCATAATCTCCGGTGAGATCAGCGTTGATTCCAAACGGTAAGGGTCCAAGCGCACTTCCAAGGACCATGAAGACGGTCGCCGCACCACGCACACTACCCAGATGCTTCCGCCCGAAATAGTTCGGCCAAGCGACATTCAAGGTAATGCTCTGGATGGCGATCGAAAGTCCATAGAAGAGGATGAAGACAATGGCAGTCACCTGATTGGTGACGCCAATGACCAGAAATGCCATGCTTAGGACCATCATCATGAGCGTCACTGCCAACAGGCGGTTCGTTTTGAACCGGTCGACGACCGGACGGGCAAGAATAGGCATCAGAAATGAAGGGAATGCGATCAGACCGATGATGACAGCGGCGGCTTCATTGTTGATGCCTTTGGTGCTCATCATGCTGAAGAAATGAAAAGTCAGACCGGTCGTGAACATCGCTGGAATCGCACTGATGATGCCTAAGAACCAGAATTCTTTGGTCCGAACAGCCTCCCGGACCGTGAAGCTTTCCGCGTTCATGCGGCGAATCGATTCATCGGTGGTCTCAACCGTCTCGCCATTATCAATCACAAGTCCGATATCCTCAGGCCGGTTGACACCAAGGATCAAGACCGCGGGGACAAAGACAATCAACAAGATGATTCCCCACACGCGCCACGCGGCTTGCCAGCCCAAAGTGGAAATCATGAAGAGGTTCAATGCTGGGACGGTCAAGGTCGCGATAAACGATCCGACGGTCGACATGCTCATGGCAAACGCCCGTTTCTTCTCAAACCACTGGGGGACCAACGCACTAGGGATCAATGTCATCGATCCTTGGCCGAAGTATCTGAGGAAGAAGAACCCGGCAAACATCATCCATAAGCCGGTCACATAACTGTTGAAAAAAGTGGTCAAGGCGAGCATCACGCCGACAAACAGCGACATGCGTCGCGCACCAAAGCGATCAACAGCCCTTCCCATGAAAACCAACAAAACGCCACTTAGGACCGTGGCCAGAGAATACGCGGTTGAGATTTCTGTTGAGGAGAGATTGAAGGTGTCTTTGTAGATGTTGTTGAAGATACTGATGGAATAGGTTTGTCCAGGGGAACTCATAAAAAAAGTCAACGCACTCAGGAAGACGATCATCCATCCGTAATAGATGTGGTTGTTCAAACGCTTGATCCAAGGTTTCATAGGGGCTCACTCCGCATCGCTACCCATTATAGCACAGCAAATGCATCACGGGCATCATAACGAACCATTTTCACTTGACGGGTTTCAAACCGGGTGATATAATGATATGGCGAAACTTACTATGGCTTCTGATAAGCCATGGCGGAAGGAGAAAAACGCATGAAACCGAAAATTCATCCCAAGTACCACGTGACGAAGGTCCGTTGCACCACGTGCGGTCACGAATTCGAAGTCGGAACAACCTCCGAAAACATCCGTGTCGACACATGTTCAAACTGCCATCCGTTCTATACCGGTACGCAGACATTTGTTCAGGCTGCCGGACGCGTTGAAAGATTCAACAAGCGTTACGGTATGAACGAGAAGAAGCAAGACAACGAATAACGTGATAACCATCACGTTTTTTGTTGGATGACCACCAGGAGGACAAAGTCATGTACCATACGTACAAGAACGGCTTCATTGAAGTCGTGTGCGGACCGATGTTCGCTGGCAAGACCGAAGAATTGATCAGAAGGATCAAACGACTGGAGTATGCCAAACAAAACGTTGTCGTTTTCAAACCGAAAATCGACAACCGCTATGACGCACCCGAGGAAATTGTCTCACACAACATGAGCAAGAAACCATCGGTCATTGTTGAAAGCAGTGCCGAAGTCATGGCTTATGTGACATCGGAAACAGACGCGGTCGTGATCGATGAGGTCCAGTTTTTCGATCAGGGAATCGTTGCCATTTGTGAGGATCTCGCGGACAGCGGGATTCGCGTGATTGTCGGCGGACTTGATCGCAACTTCAGAGGGGAACCGTTCGGGCCGATGCCCGATCTCTTGGCGCGCGCTGAGTTTGTGACCAAACTCACAGCGATCTGTGTGAAGAGTGGCCTGCCGGCCACGAGAACCCAAAGAATCATCAACGGGAGACCGGCTCATTACAGCGACCCTTTGATTCTCGTTGGCGCCAATGAGTCCTATGAACCCCGTTCGAGACACTATCATGAAGTCCCCGGAAAACCAAAATAAGCCATTCATGACCGCTGCCCTCAAGGAAGCCCAGAAGGCTTTTGACAAGCATGAGGTTCCGGTCGGCGCGGTGGTTGTGAAAGACGGCAAAATCATTGCCAGAGCCCACAACTTAAGGGAAACCGCCCAAACCATCGAAGGACACGCTGAATTCCTCGCCATGAGAAAAGCCGCGAAAAAAATAGGGTCGTGGCGATTGGAAGGGTGCGACGTCTATGTTACAATGGAACCGTGCCCCATGTGTGCGGGCGCGATGATCCAAAGCCGTATCCGTAAGGTCTATTATGCCGTAAGCGATCCGAAAGCTGGTGTCGCTCATAGCATGACCACACTGTTTGACCTGCCTTTCAATCATCACGTTGATGTCGAAGGTGGTCTGATGGCTTTGGAAAGCAAAGCGTTGTTACAATCCTTTTTCAAGGCATTACGTCAAAAATGAGGCCAGTCCCCATCAGGCATCATCATCCAATTGTACGGTGCGAACCTGGTCAGGTCTTGATCGAAGCAGCCATAAGCACTTGTTATGATGTGGGTGATGATGCCTGATGGGGTTTTGTCTTTCAATCGATCGATGTTTGAAGGGCGTGCAAAGGGCTTTTTGTCAAACAAATCAATCATCAGGGCGTTTGCCTGGGGATGTTTCACATTCCGGCACACAAACTCATGATATAATAGGACTAATCGGAGGCTATAACTTATGAAACTAAACGCTCGGGTGTACAAGAAGATGACAGGTGAGCCGTTCCTGACCCAGGACATTGATGGCCGCGTTGTCGAGTTTCACAAAATGGATGATTCACCATTTTTGTTTCAATATGCGTCCAAAGGACGATTTGCCATCTGGGCATCAGATGGCAGTGATTACAAGGTCTTGATTGAAAGCACCTATTATGACGCCATGGAATCCTTCTATTCCGAAGGCGTCAATCGTATCTGGCTCAATTTCCTTGAGCGGATCAGTGCGATCAACAAGCGTATCAACATGATCTTCATCATTCCGACGATCATTTTCTATGCCGTGGTCGCATTCTTCGCTTCCGCTTATTTCCAGGAACAGATCTTCGTCGTCTTGTTGGTGCTTCTAGGCATCATTGTCATCACGAACTCGATCCAGAACCGTGTCATCGGCAAGCGCGTCAAAGAAGAAAACACCAAAGCCCAGGATGAGATCAGAAAATCTGATCGGCGCAGCTGAGTTCGACCGCCTGATCCAAAACCAGGAAAGACATTACCAGACCTATTATGAATTCCAGCAACAAAGCAGGCCAATCAAGACGGCAATCAGGCAGGTGACCTAAGGATCCCAAGGCGAACCGCCTGATTTCGAGGAAGATCCTCGAAACCGTTCTTGAAACCAGCCAAAAGGGCTCCGCTTAGAGCGGATACGCTTGAGCCATCTAAAGAAGAGACACTTGATGAGAACCATGAACCGCCTGACTTCGAAGATGATTTGAAACCTTTCCTGGAAAGGCTATAAGAAGCCGGCAACAACAAAGATAAGAACGATCTTGATGACGATGTGTCGATGAGACGGACAAACGTAACAAAGGATGACGCTCATGATTGAGAATAAAGCCATCAACGCCTCCGCTTTTTGGGTGTCGACGCCATCAACAAGGCCAACAGTGGCCACCCCGGTATCGTTCTTAGCCGCCCCGATGCTCTACACATTGTTTACAAGACATATGAATGTTGATGTCAAAACGCCTTCGTGGATCAACCGTGACCGTTTTGTCTTATCAGCCGGACATGGCTCAATGCTTTTATACGCCATGAACCATCTTTCAGGCTAAGCAAAATCCGCTTGAGGATCTCAAGCGGTTCGTGACAGATAGGTAATAATTCCCTGGTCATCCCGAATTCGGGCATACTGATGGGGTTGAGACCACATCGGGACCACTCGGGCAGGGATTGCCACCGCGCCGTCGGCATGGCCATCGCTGAAAGCCATCATCCGCCGCCCGCCTCAATACTGAAGACATCCTGCCTGGCTGATCAATTTATACCTATGTCCTTTGTGGGGATGGCGATTCAGGAAGGCATCGCCCAGGAAGCGATGAGCCCCGCCGACATCCAAACTCCTCGGGAAACTGATTGTGCTCTATGATTCAAAACGACATCCAGCTGGATGGTCCTTTGAACCTGCCTTCAGTGAGGACATCCGCAAGAAGATGGATGCCATTGGTTGGCAATACATCCTGATCGAGGACGGAAACAACATCGATCTGATCCACCGGGCCATCCAACGCGCCAAGCGCGATGATGACCGCCCATCATTGATTGAAGTCAGAACGACCATCGGCTATGGGGCACCAATGGCTGGCACATCCAAAGTCCATGGTGCGCCGATCGGCAAAGAAGACACAACAGTCCTAAGAGAAACCCTAGGTTGGCCTTATGCGCCTTTTGAAGTCCCTGATGATGTCTACGACCATATGCATAAGACAGTCGCTTCCAGAGGCCGGAGAGCGCATAACAAATGGAAAAAGACCTTATCTGCCTACCGCGCGAACGATCCCGAGAAAGCGGCGATGTTCGATGCTTTCTTCAAGCACACACCGGAGATTGACCCAAGGCTCTTTGATGACCTTGAAGCCATCAAGAAAGAAGCCACCAGAAACATCAGTGGAAAAATCATCCAGAAACTCTCTGAGCAAATTCCCAATCTGATAGGTGGTTCGGCGGATCTGACATCCTCAACCAAAGCCAAGGGAGCAGACGGACACTTCAGTGCACAGAACCGTCTCGGACGCAATATCAACTTCGGGGTTCGTGAACATGCCATGGGCGGCATCGCCAACGGTATGGTCCTTCACGGCGGACTGATCGTATTTGCAGGAGGATTCTTTGTCTTCTCCGACTACATGAAGGCATCGATCAGACTCTCAGCCATCATGAACATCCCAACCATCTATGTCTTCACCCACGACAGTATCGCAGTCGGTGAAGATGGACCGACCCATCAACCGGTCGAACAACTCGCCGGACTCAGGGCAATGCCCAATCTGACGGTCATCAGACCTGCTGATGCCAAAGAGACCATCGCCGCCTGGAACGTCGCGATGGCCTCACAAACAACACCAACCGCGATCATTTTGACCAGACAAGGGGTTCAAACGGAAACCGAGACCTCAATCACTGATGCCATGAAGGGCGCCTATGTCCTTCATGAATCGACCGGCAAACCAGAAGGCACGTTGATTGCCTCCGGATCAGAGGTCGGATTGTGCCTGAAGGCCGCCGCCGTCCTTGAGTCCATGGGCACATCGGTCCGGGTTGTGAGCATGCCCTCAGACGATCTCTTTGATATCCAGACCAAGACCTATCAGAAACAAGTCCTATCCAATCGAAACAAGACCCTCGCTGTCGAAATGGGATCACCGATGCCATGGTACAAGTATGCCAAGCATGTCATCGGACTTGACCGTTTCGGTGTCAGCGCGCCGGGAGACATTGCCACGGAAACGCTCGGATTCACCGTTGATGCCGTGGTCAGACAATTCTTGAACATGTGATTTCAAACGATGACCAAACGATATGATGTGATTGTCGTCGGCGGTGGTCACGCCGGCATTGAAGCCGCGCTCGCCGTTGCCAGACTAGGAAAACAGGCCTTACTCATCACCGGCAACCTTTCCAAGGTTGCTTCTTTGCCTTGTAACCCCTCGATTGGCGGTCCCGCCAAAGGCATTGTCGTCAGAGAGATCGACGCCCTTGGAGGACAGATGGCCAAAAGTGCGGATCGGGCCCAAATCCAGATCAAGATGCTCAACGCCTCCAAAGGTCCGGCGGTCCGCGCCCTCAGGGCCCAGATCGATAAACTCATGTATCCAAGGATCATGCTTGAGGTGATGCAAAACACCCCAAACCTTGATCTTCTTGAAGGCTTCGTCGAGGGTCTTGTGATCGAATCCGATCAGGTGACAGGGATCGTGATGGCCACAGGTGATCAGATCAAAGGACACACCGTGATCCTGACCACCGGAACCTATCTGAACAGCAAGATCCTGATTGGAACCAACACGACTCCGGAAGGCCCTTCCGGAGAACCGACCACCTTTGGGATCAGCGCCCAGCTCAAGACCCTAGGCTTTGATGTCGTGAGACTGAAAACCGGGACTCCGCCCAGGATCGCCAAAGACACCATTGATGTCTCAAAGATGTCGGTCCAACCAGGTGATGACATCCCATACACCTTCAGTTTTGACAATATTTTCTACCACGATAATCCGATGGTGCCTTGTTACCTGACCCACACCCATCAAACAACCCATGACATCATCAACCTTCACTTGGGGGAATCCTCGATGTATGGTGGCGTCGTCGAAGGGGTCGGACCACGGTATTGTCCCTCGATTGAGGACAAGGTCGTCCGTTTTTCCGATAAGAACCGCCATCAACTCTTCATCGAACCGGAAAGTCTTGAACTCGATGAGCTCTACGTGGCCGGATTCTCATCAAGCATGCCCGAAGTTGTCCAGGAACAGATGATCAGGACCATTCCCGGGCTTGAGAACACCAAGATCATCAGGTATGCATACGCCATCGAATACGATGCCATCGATCCCCTTGAGCTCGATGTCTCTTTGGAGACCAAACGGGTTAGGAATCTCTTTTGTGCCGGTCAGATCAACGGGACGAGCGGCTATGAGGAAGCGGCCTGCCAAGGCCTTGTCGCGGGCATCAACGCGGTCCGCAAACTCGATCATAAACCAGCTTTTGTCCTTGGTCGTCATGAGGCCTATATCGGGGTTCTGATCGATGACCTGGTGACCAAAGGCACCAGGGAACCATACCGCTTGATGACATCGAGGGCGGAACATCGTCTGCTTCTCAGACATGACAACGCTGATCTCCGGCTCAGACACTATGGCTATGAGATTGGTCTGGTCGATGAACCGACTTATCAGGCGTTCATCACCAAAGAACAAAAGGTCCATGACATCATCAAGGCTGCCCAAGAGATGCGGATCATGCCAACACCAGAGAACAATCAATACCTGGCAGACAAAGGCTCGGCGCCCATCTATGAAGCCGTGTCCGTCAGCGCACTTTTGAAGCGTCCCGAAATGGGAAAAGAAGACGTCAGACACTTCATGCCAGGAGATGAGGATGAGGATATCCTCGACCAACTCATCATCCATGTCAAATACCAAGGATACATCAACAAGGCCCTAAGGGAAGCCGAAAGAATCGGCCGCCTTGACGGGAAAGTCATCCCTGAGGAGATGAATTACGCAAAGATCACAAACATTTCCTCAGAAGCCCGTGAGAAACTGACCAAGGTCAGACCCAAGACCCTAGGACAAGCCTCAAGGATCTCTGGGGTGAATCCGGCTGACATATCCGTCCTTCTGGTCTATCTTGAGTCGAAGAGGGTGACCTCGTGATGTTCAAAGACCTGTTGAAAGAAGACCTTCAGATTAGTTTGTCAGAGGCACAGGAACGTCTTTTTGAACGTTATCTGGAGATCTTGCTTGAAACCAACAAGACCATGAACCTCACGGCCATCACCGATCCAAAAGAGGTCTATATCAAACATTTCTATGATTCTTTGTTGCTGATGCGATCTGCGGATTTTTTAGGTCCTGTATCGATTTGTGATATGGGTTCCGGAGCCGGATTTCCAGGCATTCCGATCAAGATAGTCTGTCCCGATGTCAAACTGACGTTGATTGACAGCCTGACCAAACGGGTCCGTTTCCTTGAGTCCCTCGTGAAAGATCTGAAGATGACGGATGTCGTCATCATCAATGACCGTATCGAAGTGGCGGCGAAGACCCTCCAACAAGCTTTTGATGTTGTCACTGCCCGCGCCCTTGGGGCGATGCCCTTGATTCTTGAAATGGGTCTTCCCATGGTCAAAAAGGGAGGCGTCATGATCGCGATGAAAGGGGCAAGGGGAGAAGAGGAGTTGGCATCCGCGAACCATGCTTTGACCGTGCTTGGAGGCCGTCTTGATCATATCAAAAAACATGTCTTGCCAGACCATATGGGAGAGCGGACCAACATTGTCATCAGAAAGAGAACCCATATAGAAGGATACCCGCGCCCGTACGCACACATGCGTAAGACGCCACTTTAGGAGGGTTTATGGGAAAGATCATCGCCATCGCCAATCAAAAAGGGGGCGTCGGTAAAACCACGACGTCTGTCAATCTCTCCGCTGGGCTTGCTGAACTGGGCAAGCGCGTCCTTTTGGTCGACATGGACCCCCAAGCGAGTGCGACCGCGTCATTAGGCATCAGCCGAAGCGGTCTTTATACAAGCATCACCGAGGTTTTGACCGATGCCATCAAGATCAAGGATGCCATCATCCGGCTTGGTGATCTTCATCTCGATGTTCTTCCGGCCACCATCGATCTGGCCCATATCGAACTAAAAGTCCCAGCTGAGGACCGAGAATATACACTTAGGCGTCATCTGGTTGAGATTGTTGATGATTATGACTATCTCCTGATCGATAGTCCCCCGTCATTGGGTTTTCTCACCCTCAACACCTTATACGCCGCGGACTCTGTCCTGATTCCTGTCCAATGTCAGTTTTTGGCGATTGACGGCCTATCCTTAACTTAAACACCATCCGGCTTGTCCAAAGCAACTGAAGGCCAAATAACCGGATGCTGCAAGTCGAAGGGTGCTCGACGATGCCTGACCGCCGTACCAAAGCCGGATGGGAAATCGTCCATGACATCCATGACTACTTCAAGGATGGGGTCTTTTGATGTCATCATCACATCCAATGTCCATGCCCAGGTCGCCCCGACCTATGGCCTTCCGGTCTTGACCCATGCCCCACGGTCATCATCGGCGACCAGATACATGCAGATCTTGCCAGGAGGTGCTCAAGAACAATGAAGGATGATCATAAACGCACATTTCAAGATCTCGAAGGAACATCATGTCGATGAGCTCCTAGAGGTGAGACCGTCGATGAGATCCCTAATGCCATTGTCCCCAATCCTTTCCAACCCCGGCGTGTCTTCAAACCGGAAACGATTGATGAACTCGCGATGAGCATCAAGGAACACGGAGTCTTTCAACCAATCCTGGTCAAAAAGGTCCACGAAGGATATATGATTGTCTCAGGTGAGAGACGCTTCCGGGCGACCAAGAAGGTAGGTCTTAAGACCATCCCTGCTAATGCTCGCACAATATGATGCCTCAAAGGTCGCCGAGATCGCTTTGGCGGAAAACCTTGCAACGGGAGAACCTGACAGGAAGAGGCTGAAGCCTATCAGGCGGTGATGAGACGGTTGGGATTGAACCAACCAAATTGCCCAAGATTGGGAAAAAGCAGGTCCCATGTGACGAACATCCTAGGCCTTCCTCGGCCCTGCTGTGATGGCAGTTCAAGACATGCTCCTTTACGGTCGCCTTGATATGGGACACGCCCGCGCGTTATCAAAGCCTGATCCGAAAAGGATCGTTGATTTGGCCAAGAAGACGATCGAGAAATCACTTTCCGTGAGACAAGTCGAAGAACTCACATCAACCGAGCAAAAGACCAAGACCATCATTCAAGAAAACACATCCCCACATCAAGGAAGAACAATACCTATCCCTTGTCTTAGGGGTTCCGGGTCACGATTGACCATTCCAAGATCACGATCAACTACAAAAATGTCGATCTTGATGAGATGATTGAAAGGATCAAAGGGAAATGACATACGCGATTGGCGATACGTTGTTCACCAAAAAGAAGCACGTTTGTGGGTCCAATGCATGGGAAGTGATGCGTACCGGGGTTGATATCAGGATCGATGCAAGGATGTGGCCGCGAAGTGATGATGTTCAAGGCCGATCTTGACAAGAAAGTGACTCGGGTCGAACCCCTTCAAAAGAGCGAGTTATCAACATAATCTGTGGATAAAATGGCACGACAAAGCCCTTCATGTCCCTAACCTTATTGACACGTTTTTTTGAGCGCAAGTGATGAAAAATGTGCCAACGGTTGCTTTTTTTCGAAATTGTTAAGTTAGAATATTTAGGCAAGCCTAATTTTGGAGGGGTAGCTATGGCTAAACGCGGTAGACTGTGGAATCCATTCCTACGGGCTCCGGCAGTTCGAATTCGTCCTCCACCACTTTCTATCATGCCTTGCCAGGATTTAAATCCTAATTGTGTTGACAAGGTTATTTCATAATGATAGAATGTTAAAGCACGCCAAGAGGCGGGCAAGGTCTTTTGAAAACTGAATGATGAATATGTATCGTAATTAAAAGCAAAAACAAAACGAGCTAAACAAACAAAACATTACATATAATGGAGAGTTTGATCCTGGCTCAGGATGAACGCTGGCGGCGTGCCTAATACATACGCAAGTCGAACGAGCACTTGTGCTCGAGTGGCGAACGGGTGAGTAACACGTAGGTAACCTGTCCCTCAAGACGAGGATAACTGTTGGAAACGACAGCTAAGACTGGATAGGAACATTGGAGGCATCTCCGGCGTTTTAAAAAGACCCTTGGGTATGCTTGAGGGAGGACTTATGGCGCATTAGTTAGTTGGTGAGGTAGCGCTATCAAGACGATGATGCGTAGCCGGACTGAGAGGTTGAACGGCCACATTGGGACTGAGACATTTGGCCCAAACTCCTACGGAGGCAGCAGTAGGGAATTTTCGGCAATGGGGCAACCCGACCGAGCAACGCCGCGTGAACGAAGACGTATTTCGGTATGTAAAGTTCTTTTATCGAGGAAGAACGGCACGTTGTGAACAACGTGCATGACGGTACTTGATGAATAAGCCCCGGCTAACTACATGCCAGCAGCCGCGGTAATACATAGGGGGCAAGCGTTATCCGGAATTATTGGGCGTAAAGGGTGCGTAGGCGGCCGTTTAAGTCCTTATGGCGCAGCGCTTAACGCTGTGATGCTAAGGAAACTGGGCGGCTTGAGGTGGTAGAGGCAAGTGGAATTCCATGTGTGTAGCGGTAAAATGCGTAAATATATGGAGAACACCAGTGGCGAAGGCGGCTTGCTGGGCCACAACTGACGCTGAGGCACGAAAGCGTGGGGAGCAAACAGGATTAGATACCCTGGTAGTCCACGCCGTAAACGATGAGTACTAAGTGTTGGAGGAATCCAGTGTTGCAGTTAACGCAATAAATTCGCCTGAGTAGTACGTACGCAAGTATGAAACTCAAAGGAATTGACGGGACCTCGCACAAGCGGTGGATCATGTTGTTTAATTCGATGATACGCGAAGAACCTTACCAGGTCTTGACATCCCCAAAGCTTTGGAGACAAAGTGGAGGCTATCAGGGAGACAGGTGGTGCATGGTTGTCGTCAGCCCGTGTCGTGAGATGTTGCTCAAGTCCCGCAACGAGCGCAACCCCTTATTGCTAGTTACCATCATTGTTGGGGACTCTAGCGAGACTCACAGTGACAAACTGGAGGAAGGTGGGGATGACGTCAAATCATCATGCCCTTATGACCTTGGGCTACAAACGTGATACAATGGCTGAAACAAAGGGCAGCGAAGCCGTGAGGTGGAGCGAAAACCCAAAAAAGCAGTCTCAGTTCGGATTGAAGTCTGGTAAATCGACTTCATGAAGTCGGAATCGCTAGTAATCGCGAATCGTAACGTCGCGGTGAATATTGTTCGGGGTTTGTACACACCGCCCGTCAAAACCACGAAAGTCAGCAATACCCAAAGCCAGAAGCTCAACCGCAAGGAGGGAGCCGTTTAAGGTAGGGGTTGATGATTGGGGTTAAGTCGTGAACAAGGTATCCCTACGGGAACGTGGGATGGGATCAATTTTCTAAGGAGAAAGGCAGATGCGAAAGCATCAGTTAAATCCAATACACTCATCATATTCAGTTTTGAAAAAGACCTTTGTCCACCACAAGGCATGCACGTGGGCCTATAGCTCAGGTGTGGTTAGAGTGCCACGCCTGATAAGCGTGAGGTCGATGGTCTAAGTCCATTTAGGCCCACCCATCCTGTTTTTTTAGTGACCCACATTTGTATATGGAACCCCTGGTCGGGAGACCGCCTGATAAAGGCAATGGTCGGGAGTTCGATTCTTCCGGGTTCCACGAGAGACTTTTGAAAAGTAGATAAATTCCGCTGCAAGAAAAGGTTAAGGAAGAAAGAGCGCACAGTGAATGCCTAGGCACCAAGAGCCGAAGAAGGACGCAACTAACGGCGAAACGCCACGGGGAGCAGTAAGTATGCGACGATCCGTGGAACTGAATGGGGGCAAACCCACCACGTGGAAGGTGGCATCCGGGTAACCGAGGGGAAACGCGGGGAACTGAAATATCTCAGTACCCGCAGGAAAAGAAAGTAATAACGATTCCGTGAGTAGCGACGAGCGAACGCGGAGGAGCCGAGACTATAATAGTTACAAAACTCGATGTTAGACGAATGGCGTGAAAGCCGACCCCAGCGAAGGTGAGAGAGTCCTGTGTCGAAAGCGTTGGGACTAGGGTGTCAAAGTACGGCGGACACGAGAAATCCTGTCGGAAGATGTGAGGGACCATCTCATAAGGCTAAAATACTACTTCTTGGTGACCGATAGTGAACCAGTACCGTGAGGAAAGGTGAAAAGAACCCCGGAGGGGAGTGAAATAGAACCTGAAACTGTGTGCTTACAATTAGTCGTGAGCCCGTTAATGGGTGATGGCATGCTCTTGTAGAATGAACCGGCGAGTTACGGTATCTGGCAAGGTTAAGTCTTGAGGGACGGAGCCGAAGCGAAAGCGAGTCTGAATAGGGCGATAAGTCGATGTGCTGGGTAGACCTCGAAACTGAGTGAGCTAGCCATGAGCAGGTTGAAGTTTGGGTAAGACCAAATGGAGGACCGAACCAGGACACGTTGGAAAGTGTTTGATGACTTGTGGCTAGGGTGAAATTCCAATCGAACTCGTGAGATAGCTGGTTCTCCCCGAAATAGCTTTAGGGCTATGTCGGCAAAAAGGTTTCATGAAGGTAGAGCACTGAATGTGTGATGGCCCCACCTCGGGGTACTGAGCCCAATCAAACTCCGAATGTCATGAAACAAGGCCGGCAGTCGACTACGGGTGATAAGGTTCGTGGTCGAGAGGGAAACAGCCCGCATCGCCGTATAAGGGGTCCCAAAATAGATGCTATGGAAAAGGAAGTGGAGATGCACAAACAATTCAGAGGTTGGCTTAGAAGCAGCCATCCTTTAAAGAGTGTAAAAGCTCACTAGTCGAGTGACTCCGCGCCGAAAATGTACCGGGGCTAAGCATCTACCGAAGTTGCGGATTGATATGTAATATTGATGGTAGGGGAGCGTTCCAAGCGGCGAGGAAGGTCGATCGTGCGTACTTTGGGCTGGTTACTGGAAGCGAGAAATTTTCTATGTAAAGTAACGAAAAGATCGGTGAGAATCCGATCCGCTCGAAACCCGGCGTTTCCAGGGGAAGTGCCCGTCCGCCCCGGGTTACCGGGTCCTAAGCAAAGAGGCTGAAGAGCGTAGCCGATGGATAGCAGGTAGAGACTCCGCACTGCGCATGTGCAGACTGATGGAGGACAAAGCAGGCTAACATCCGGCCCTTCAAATGGATTGGGACAAGTGGACTGAGTCCGATGCGTAGGCAAACTGGGCGCATCAAGTGATGGAGATCCGGTAGAAGATGATGACGTCAAACCTCAAGAAAAGCTTCTAGGGATATCGTGCATGATTTTCGACCCGGGTACTGCAAAACCGACACAGGTGGGTGGGGTAGAGTATACCAAGACGCGCGAGAAAACTCTTGTTAAGGAACTCGGCAAATGACTCGCAACTCGGGATAAGGATAGACTTTTATCGAAAAGAAAGTCGCAGAGAATAGAGGCCTTGCCAGATCGTTTATCAAAACACAGGCCCCGCAAACCGTAAGTGTGACGTATAGGCCGACGCCTGCCCGGTGCTGGAAGATGGAAGAGGAGATGTCAGGCAAACGAAGCTATCGAATTGAAGTCTGAGCAAACCGCGCCGTAACTATAACGGTCCTAAGGTAGCGAAATTTTGCCGGGTAAAGTTCCGACCCGCACGAGGCGCGTAACGATTTAGCACTGGTTCAACAAAGAGACTCGGAGAACTGCTGCCGGTGAAAACGCCGGCTACCCATGACAGGACGAAAAGACCCCATGGAGTCACTGTAGCTTGACATGGACATTGGCAGGATGTACAGAGTAGGTGGGAGACAGAGAAACTAGGACGCTAGTCTTGGCGGAGTCAACCTTGGGATACTGTTCCTTTCTGCATCTGATGCCCAACCCGCCGGAGGATCCGGGGACAGTGTCTGTGGGCAGTTTGACTGGGCGGTCGCCTCCCAAAGAGTAACGGAGGCGCCCGAAGGCACCCTAATGGTTAAATTATTCGGGAGAGCGCAAAGCATATGGTGCTTAATTGCGAGACATACAGGTCAGAGCAGGGACGAAAGTCGGGTTTAGTGATCTTATTATTCTACGGAAGCGCCGTGACTCAACGGATAAAGCTTACCCTGGGGATAATAGGCTAATCGCTTCCAAGCGTTCACAGCGACGAAGCGGTTTGGCACCCGATGTCGGCCTGTCGCATCCCGGAGCCGGAGAAGGTTCCAAGGGTTGGGCTGTTCGCCCATTAAAGCGGCACGCGAGCTGGGTTCTCGCAATTCGTCGTGAGACAGTTCGGTCTCTATCCGTCGTGGGCGTTGGAATTTGAGGGAGCTGTTCAGTATGAGAAGACCGGAGTGGACATACCACTGGTGCACCAGTTGGCCCGCCAGGGCCATAGCTGCAGCTACGTATGGCAGGGATAAAACGCTGAAAAGCATCTAAGTGAAGCCCCCAAGATGAGATTTCCCAAGATGAGTAAGATCCCTTATAGACGATGAGGTTGATAAATGGGTGGACGTGTAGACTGATGAAGCTGACCAGTACTAATAGATCGAGGACTTAACCTTTTCTGCATCAACAGACTTATCTAGTTTTGAGAGATGTCTGCGACGATGGCGAAGTGGATCCACTTGTTCCCATCCCGAACACGGTTAAGCACTTCAGCGCCGACGATAGTGTCATTCGATGCGAAAACAGGATTGTCGTCGCGGCAAATTCTCTATCCCAAGGAGATTAGCTCAGTTGGGAGAGCATCTGCCTTGGCGCAGAGGGTCAGCGGTTCGGAGCTCGTTATCTCCCACCATCCAAAATGCCGAAATAGCTCAACGCAGGTGATAAATCGACTTGTAATCAGTAGGTTGCGGGTTCAGTTCCGTTTTCGGCACCATGGGACCCGTTAGCTCAGTCGGTAGAGCAATTTGACTTTGAATCATGGTGTCGAAGGTTCGATCCTTCCACGGGTCACCAACTTGCCTGATGGTGAAACTGAGAGACATGGACTTAAACCTATGACATTGTGTCCGTGTCGGTTCGTCCTGACCCAGGTACCACGCCAGGGGCCTTAGCTCAGCTGGGAGAGCGCCTGCTTTGCACGCAGGAGGTCAGGGTTCGAGCCTCTAGGCTCCACCACATCAGGGTTCGGGCATTATGGAAATATTCATGGCGGCGTAGCTCAGCTGGTTAGAGCGTACGGCTCCGTGAGGTCGTGGGTTCGATTCCCCGCCGCTGGGCTTCAGTTCGGACCCGTAGCTCAGTTGGTTAGAGCGTTACCGGCTCATAACCGGTCGGCCGTAGGTTCGAGTCCTACCGGGTCCACTTCCATTGACACCTATGGCAATCTTTCGTTGGCTGTGTTATAATATGGAGGAATACCTAAGTCCGGGCTGAAGGGATCGGTCTTGAAAACCGACAGGCTGTCAAAGGCGCGGGGGTTCGAATCCTCTCTTCCTCCGCCACTTACATTTTCATAAAGATTCACATATATCGCGGGATAGAGCAGTCTGGTAGCCTGTCGGGCTCATAACCCGGAGGTCGGAGGTTCAAACTTCTCCTCCCGCAACCAAAACAAATCGGTCCGGTGGTGTAGTGGTTACCATGCCAGTCTGTCACACTGGAGATCGCGGGTTCAATTCCCGTCCGACCGCCACCTAAGGCTCAGAGCTCAGTCGGTAGAGCAGCGGACTGAAAATCCTTGTGTCGGCAGTTCAATTTGCCCGGAGCCACCATTTTCCTTCATGAAGCCAAGAAGTGGCTTTTTTTTGTTATAAGGAAAGGGCGTTTGTCCTGGCCTGGGGCAGCTTGGAATTTTTATGATGATTGGGGGGTTCGCTTGTGGGGGAAGTGATGTATAATTGGTTTGAAAAACACAATGAATGAAATATGATTTAAAAACTGATTGGGGACTTATCAATGAAAAAGAAAATATTTGACGATTTAAACTGTTTCATATGAAACGGACACTTTGATTCATAGCGTACACAGTTTGTGTAAATAATTTTAAAATAACAAAAAGGAATCTCGACTTCGATATAATGAGTTTGACCAACCATTCACGAAGAGAGATTCCTATGAATGATTTTACTTCACGTAACTTCTATCAGTTCGCCTCGCCCAAAAGCAAGATATCACTGAGATTTTCGTTTTCACGTCGAGAAGGCAAAAATTTGAATGCCTTACTCGAGACAGTAGAATCTCAAGCTATCTGGGTTACGAGCGATACGACCGTCAGGTGTCGGTACCGGAAACAGTCGGAACGTGGCTACTATGACCGTATTTCGATACTGAATACGCCGGTTGAACCTCAGGATCTCCTAGGATCGGAACGGCGCGTTCGAGAACCATCTTTTCCCCATACAAGCGTCATAACGACACGCTTGAAAAAACTGCGGATTCATCTCTATCAAAAATGGAATGACGACAAGGGATATCAGTGAGATTCCTGAACGGATGTACGGACACCATTATAGTCCCCGCACCATTTCCAACATGACAAGAATGGTCGAAGCTGACTTGGAAGCATTCAGCAGACGGACATTCAGGGACGTGGTATGTGGTCGTTCACCCTTGACGCGACTTATCTCTTCCAATCGCATTTGAATGCCGTTGCCAAAAAGAGGCCGCTTATTTGCGCAATTCATTATTGGTAAAAAAAGAAAACTAGGATGTTGCGGTGTCTCAACCGAATATGCGCCAACTGGCGATTGTCCTTAAATATCCAAAGTCGCGAGGCTTTGGTAAGCCGAGGTTTGTCACGGATGGCCTCACAGGAATTCGTGATGCCATCCATAGAGTTTATCCGACGCCGATCACTGTGACATGCTGGGTCCATATGGCGAGAAACGTTGCACATCTGGTCCGTGTTAGCGACCGGAAGGAAACTTTGATGACCTGAGAAAGGTTTACACTGAGACAGATAAGAAACGCAGAGACTGTTTTATGTTTTTGTAGCAGCCTGGAAGACTGTTTATCCAGCGTCACGGGAATCCTTGAAGGTAATCAAAGCCTGCTGGACATTCTATGCATATCCTGAGACAATCAGGAAAACGATTTATACAACGAACTCCGATGGAGAATCTCCAACAAGCACCTCAAACGATTTACCAAACGGAAGGAACAGTTTCCAAACGAGGAATCGCTACTAAGGTTCGTTGTGACCCAAGCAGAGAGATTTAACTTCAGGAATGGTTCAGTCGTTCATAGAGGATTCAAGGCAGCGGTTGACAAGCTTGAAGAAATGTTCGAGGCGCGCTTCCTTGAAAAAGACAAGTCAAAACCTGTAAATCAAAACCATATTGAAGATCAAAGTCTTAGAGATCCTGTTTACACATACTTCTTGGACACTACCCTTTGATTGATAAAAGCTATATTGAAGAATGGCACATATTGGATTTATATATACAAGAACTACAAATAACTTATCTATTATAACCTGAATAACTAAAGTCATGTTACAAGCGGTTTTAGGACTGTTTTGGCTAGATAATCACAACAAAACTTTATTCTCCGAGAATAGTAAACGTTAGCATCGTGGGATTCATTTACATAGCATATTACACAAGGAGATATTGAGATGAACATCAAAATCCGACATAAATACGTGTTATACGACAATTATGTTTTTTACATGATAACATGGGTTACTATGTTCTTCGATTTCAACATTACTTATTCCAGTTCAACCACTCGCGAAGTTGAAAGGGATTAGTTATGAATTTGATTCAGCAAATACCTATGATTTGAAGGAGTCAAACATAGTATCCCCTCTATGACTTTGGAAAAGAGAGCCTTGGCAACTTGGTTATTTCTGGGTGAAATAAATACTGCATAACGACCTTTAGAAACGTCAACGCTTTTGGGGTTAGCGGAAATCTTTCTTTTTCATATGAGTATGATGGTTCTCACAAACATCGATAGATAACGACTGGAATCTTGTGAATGACAATGGGACTACAGTGGAGGACGTTGCGTTAAGCGGCAGCATTGGCAAGGGCTTTAATCATTCAAAATCACTCAATGGCTATGTATGGGAAAATGTAACGAGTCCGGTTGTCAATTTCTATGAAACCAATTCGATGGTATTGATGATTTTTATACTACCGATGGTACGTATGTCTCACAGGGTGTTTATTATAGAATATTCTTGCTTATAAAACAGGCAGGAAAACCGACATCCGATTCCTGTGGTGGAAACCAAGATGGTATACGAGTATAAAAAGCATGCCGAGGTATATTTGTTTTACGTAGCCATGGATACCGCAGTCATATCGTTACACAATTTGTCCGAGAGTGAATCCGACGTGGCAACCGATGACTATCTCATTGAAACTTATAGTAGAGGTGAAACATTACTAGATGGGGACACAACGACTAAAAGGATTTCCGAAGCGTTGATAAACTGAACACATCGTATTTAGCTCCATCAAGAAAATGATGACCCCCATTATGTTACCGATGGTGCTGTCCTAACTGATAATGGACGCTAAGGATATCAACAACCACCAAATTGGGACCGAGAGTACAAAAACTGTTTATGTTTTCAATGGGGGTGATGATATGATTCAACCTACTTTGATGAGTCTCTAGTTCAAGGAGAACGCATATTCGTGACATGACGATTATCCAACCTATGCAGCGGGGTCTTATGTGTTTATCAATTCAATTTCGATTATGTACCTATTAAATGGACACATCCGTATCAGTACCCACTGACGAAACCATAGGTTTAACGGGAAAAGACAGGAGGAGCAAAATACGTTTTAGACAAAGGCTCCTATGTTGCTGTTTTTTATAGCGGCAAGACAACTACAGGATCATTCTATCAATACACGTTCAATTTCAATATTGTAGATGATGAGTCAGTACTCTTTGTGAACTACGATAACTCTTTAAAAGCCCGTGAGATTACTTGATCCGTCTCCATAAGCATTATGAAGTTGTGTATCAAATAACCAGGTGGCTATATCTATGTTTGTTTTTCTTAGATTCATAAGGGAGGAGGCTGCCGAGTATGCCTATGAAATTGAGAAAAGGTACATAGAATCGACGGACGATGGTCTATACTATAAGTCAAAGGATAACTTAACATAAAACTCAAACATTATGATTACATCGACATGACGGATCTTGATGAATTATTATGCCAAGCTCAATGTAGAAATCGGCTATTTTAACGTTCGATAGATCTCACATATCGCACTTTACCATGACGACTTGCTGGATAACTTAGAAAAGTTTATCGATAAGTGAAAGTATAAAAGTGTTTCAACGCGGTATGAAAAAGAGAAGATGATGAGTAGATTGCCGTATATCAATGATTTTACATTCATCAAAGTTGCTGATTATGATTCCATTAAAGTAGAGGCATATTGCATGAAAAAATGGAAAAACGTACGATATTGAATAATATAATACGGATATTTCTCTAACAGTTGCTGCATCTTCTAAGCATGTCAATACGTTAAAACAATATATACGGTAAAACAAAACAATACGATGTCTATTATGTCAGTGAAAACTAAACGAAATCCATTTTGGGAAATGCATCCCAAAACGGCTACATATCAACTCTTCAAGTTTCCACATTGGAGTTAGAAGGCAATCAAATTGAGATAACGGCTGATAGCGTTGAACTGGATCAGTATTCAAAACTGATCGATTCCGATTCGATTGTCACACTTAAGGCACCCGACGCTTAGTTTTGAAAATCATGTCTGATTTCCGAATTAGAAATGTCGCACTATATAAAGAAGGCGCAGATATGAGCTATTGTTCATTGATAAGCTGGGGAACACGTATCGGCTAATTATTCATATAACTGGTGCGACACGATACTCGATTTGTTTATTTCTTCTCGATGAAAAAATGAGTTATTCAAACATACAATAGCATATTTCAATCCCATTAGTTTGAATGAAGAAATCATAATATGACAATGGATTTGAGATTAGCCATAGATAGAGATGTGGATGCCAATCTTTACACGCCTTCCAGTTATACAAATTATATTGTATTTTTTAGAGGTAAGCAATTGCTGTCTACGACGAAATTGAATCTACGCAAGAAGAAATCAATGAGGCGACCAACAATCGGACAATGCCTTCTCATCACTTGTACGTACGGTGAATAAAATTAATTGAATAATCAGTTAACTTTCAACAATACGTTAATCAAGTTTATATACGTCAAACCTCATGCGAACTAAGTGAAACGCTTACGAAGATGGGAAACTGTATATTTAGGGGAAAATCCGACAATAGAAGAGGTTTCCGCGGCTGTAAATGAATTTACGCAGATCTTTCCTGAATTAGTGTTATTCCATGATTTTACAGCACTCGAGTCCATATTAGATGAAGTGACCGGTATTGATGTAAGTAAGTATACACCCAGTTCAGTGGAAAACCTAAATGATGTTTATTTGGATGCCTACCTGGTTCACGCTGATGGCGATCTGCACGCAAGAAGATATCGATTTTATGATAGATCTACCGATGATGCCATCGCATCTTTGACTTTCGTTGCGGATTTTTCAACTTGTACGATAGTCTCTTGGCGGCACAATCATTGGTTTTGGAGAATTATGATGCTGTGCCGTGGAAGCCTTAGCTATGGCTTATAACACAGCAAAGACGTCTATAAGGACTTCAATAATCCCTACAATCAGCCGTCGATCTGGCTATATATAAATTAGATCAGGCAGTATCAACATGACAATTTCAGGGGATTCGCATGAGTTTAAGAGAAGCACTGATGTAAGTTTCTCAGTTAGATCCGATGTTAGGCATCAAAAAGCCATTAATGACTTACAAACCATATATTTAGAAGCTTATTACGCGATAGACAATCGAGTAGAGCAATCTGTATTGGACATGTATGAGGAAAATCTAAAATCCGTTTTGAAATAATATGGTCGTCGTGAGAAGAGAAACTAAGGCTGCTTCATGAACTTGAAGCTGCAGTTGAATTGGATTTGACTGATATAACCAAGAGCTCCAAGAACGCCTTTATCGAAGCTTACAATCATGCCCTCTCTTAATATATAATTCGTCCGGGACGCTACATGAAGAAATACGCCTGGGCTGCTGAAGAACTGGCGACGGCATCGAGTAATCTAGCGCATCATGTAGTTCTCAACCACATAGTCTGTCTCAAAAGGAAATCATATTTATCTCTATTACCGCTATTATTCTACTCATAATTGCTTCATATATTTTGAAGAAGCATATTTTGTCGATGATTAATGGATCGTTACTGAATGGTTTGTTGTTGCCGGTGCTGCCTTTTATATGTTTGTTCATTCGGGTTACACTCTGGGGAGTGGTGTCGTTGATATTATTTAATGGGATAGTCGGCACTAGTATTGCAGTTGGTTTGATTAAGGAGGGTTTATAAATAATGAAAATGAAAAATATTTCTTCTAAATTTCTTTGTTAACTTTGAGCATCACCATTGTTTATTGTGTTTCTACGTGTCTCGGAACGAATATGGTCAAACTGAAGAATTGTCCAAACCCGACAACAGTTCTTTTGGTCAACCAATGAAACGTATACCTGGTCAGTATCCACTAGATGATGATTTAAATCCCCTAATATTTCGATTACTGTTATTGGTGAGAATATAAAAGAATCTAAATCCAATCCGAAATTGAAACAAAGAAAATCACTAATGTTAAATCGCTGGTATATAGTGCAGTTAGAGCCGATTTGGCGGCTAATTTTACTGTTAACATTGGCGTTGCATCTTGCCACTGAAGGCGAAGATTATAGCACTCTTTGACTCTATTACTATTCGCATGATTTTCCATGTTTGATAAATTTATCCTTTCCGTGAGCGGCTGGGTTTGTAGAAGTAATCCAAAATACAACCGTTTTTCGTTGAGTTCCCAAGAATCCATGGTTGTTGTTGCTGACGCTAATGAAGCGGAAGATGACATTATGAATATTTGTACGTATAATTATATAACATTTCTCCCTATCATTTTCGTCTATCAAAATCGATATGTTATCTATTATCAACAAAATTGCATATGAGAATTGTATATTCTCGTTGAGGACAATGTTAGAGCGAACTATGATTTGTCATTGGGCAGCCTATATGATTACGACAATAGCAAATACCTTTACGATGAAACCATTTTGATGAATATACAATCCATTCAGGGATTTAACTATTTAGTGAAGAAGACTATGAACAATTGGAACAAGACTTAAGACAGTACTCTGACGAACAGTTAGTGAATGGCTATGTTGTTGATGAGTCACGATTGCTTTACATATCGCCCGGAGAGTATTCAATCTTATCTTGACAGTGAAGAAGAGGACATATTTTTCGGTTATGATGTAGGCGAATTAACTATAACTGGGATCGGGAATAGCACTTGAATTATGTACTGGAAGATGGATTTGCAACGCATCTATCGTCGAAGAATCAAACAACAGTTATACCGAAGCCTCTTTCTGACTAAAATCGGCATAGGAACCGGAATTATCATTGTTGGTGCAGTATTGACCCTGTGACTGGAGGCGCTTCTTTCGGATGCGCGTTAATGGCGATAAGCAAGGTAACGATTTCTTATGCTTTATCTTCTTCGGCAATTGGAGCAATGGCCATAACGACAGTAGGGCCTATTGACATGTAAAATCGATTACCGAAACCCTTCAAGGGGCGATCATACAGGGACTAGATCATTTTGCCAATGGGTTTATGATTGGAGCCGCTGTGCAGGAAGCATTGGCTTAGTGACTAGAATAATAAACCCAAGGCCTGTTTTGCTGGGTAGGACATTGGTTTTAAGAGGTTTATACGTATGCCGGATTTTCATATAAAAACATTGAGAACATCGAGATTGGCGACCTAGTTTTAGCTTTCGAGAACTAAAGGTGTTTCCATCTAGGCAAAATAGTGGACTGAAGTATTTAAGAAAAACGACCACGAAGCTAACCGAGCTAAATGTAGATGGGGAAGTGATTATAACCACACCAGAGCATCCTGTTTTATCTACCGGAAAGAAAAAGAATGATTTCGGCAGATTCATTATCCAGTGGATGTATGTATTAAACGCCACTGGTAATGTATGGTATGGTTGAAAGTGTATAATCTACGATGTGGATGAAACTGTGGTTTACAATTTCACGTTGATAACAGCCACACTTATTATGTTGGAAGGATGGCATTCTTTGGTACATAATGAGTGCAATCTAAGCAATTTCGTAGCAAAGAGAAACAAAGTTTTGCCGCGGAAGCTTGGAAAAAGAAAGACAAGCAGTTATGAACGGAACATCAAAATATGATTGGAGTCCTATGCACAAGTCATCGAACTTATAACTAAGGGGAAAATTAAAGATTGTCATTCCTGTGAATGAATTGGTGGGGACTATTAAAGAACATTTGATTTCATCCTTGATACGATTTTGCTTTTAGCTGAAAAAAAGCCCATGTCGAGGTACATGCAGTAGGCGATGCCTTTAGCAACGAGCCCTTGTTGTTAAACTACTACCTTGGGTTGCACAAAAATAACTGAATTAGGGAAATTTATAGGGTAAAATGGATATTAGAAACGTAATTCGAAAACAAGCGGGGGCGATTTGCCATTAACGGTCATTGTTACACTCCAGCAACCTTGATTTCATAAGTAAGGATGCTCAATTAAATCTATTATTTCTCCTGTTGGTACCGAAGAACAAGGCGAAAGAAACTAAATTTCCCCGTTTCCTAATGAGTTGATCTGCTTATAGCCAAACAAATAAGCTGTCGTCTATTTTCGGATAGTTTGAATATATATGGATTGCATCTATATGATGACGAAATATACGAACCGTTTGACATTAACAATGAAAACCGGAAAATCCTACATTTACTGTTATAATGAATTATCGACATGTGTTTTTTGGTTCTTTGGGCGGTCAATACATTATTTGGTTATCGGAAAGAGGATGTTGCTTAAAGTGTATTGTTTTGATGTTTCGTATTGGAAATGTATAAAAGTATTTAGTGTTTTGAAATTTTCTTCACGTCACTATTTATTCGTTTATATAATGAGTATGATTACAATGGCCGTAAATTCAATTCTATGAAAAATACATGAGGATATTGTAAAATTCTATACAATAGAACTTGTGAGAAACATTTCTAGAGGAGTTAGCATGTCAACTATGAAAAACGATCTGCTTAGTTTGTTTGTGTGCTTATTGACGCTACTGATCATTGGGCTATCCGCTTGTGAGGATGATGACCAACCCTGTGAGCACGCCTATGGTAGTTGGACTGTTACTGTCCATCCCGGTTGTGAAACAACAGGAATTAGAGTTAGAGAATGTACAAAAATGTGGTGAAATCCGTGACTGAAATCATTGATGCTTTGGGTCACAATTATGTCGACGGCAAATGTACGATTTGTGCGAGGAAGAATGATGATGGTCCATCGGCATTATCTCAAAAGAGTTCTCAATGACAAAGACAACTTTTGAACTTTTCGACAAGCAAAGAAACATAAGAGAGCTCTGAACTGCTGCTGCCCTGCTCAAGACGAAAGTCGAGTTTAATTGGCATCTAAGCAAATCACGCATTGAACGAGTGCTCGTAATAGTGCAGCGACATCGTGAAAATAACTCGTTGAACAAAGTCAACAGGGGAAAGGAACTGGCAACTCTTATTTTACTGACGTTAGTAAAGTGTTGATGAAGGACTAGTGACTCAAGAATATCAGCAATTCCTTCATGTTTAAGAAAGGTTCGATATGTCACTGTTTTTCTGGTTTTCTTAACGTCTTGATACAATTGCTTGATCATCTGATTTTTAGTCTCTAAAAGTCTGGTCTTATTCTTGTGGATCGGATTGAAAAAGATGATTATAACGATAAGCGAAAAAGTTCAAATAGTGCTGGATATGTTTCAAGCGATAACCGGCATGCTTGAATAAGTATCTCTTGAGGTTGCTGTGCAGGGAATCAATGAGTTGGGACGATAGCGTTCCCATCACTCCTTCGAACATTGATTGCATCACACTCAAATTGACCGTCAGGGTGAATTGATTTAGTTTTGTATTCCCATCGTGTAGAAATCGATAAACATCACCGATGTTGTTGTTAAATAGATCTCTTGTAATCATCAGCTGCGGGGCATAGCCCTTGAAGATACCTCCGGACAACACATAGCCCCTGTGTTGATGAGTGTTATGATGCAAAGTTGGTTAAAAGATAACTCTCTGGAAGTCTTTCCCGTCGTGATTTGAGGATTTTATATCGTTTTTCGTGCGTATGCTTATAAACGTTTCATCAATTAGAATAGGATCCCACAGAACGATTCCCATCTTGGTAATCCTGCAAATGAGTGAAACACAAGAAACCGATCATAATGGGCAGTTTCATTGATTTTGAGATTGCGGGCAATCACGTCAAGGCGACATCATCAATCATGTATCCAATGAATTTCCTGAGCAAGTAGTCACTATTTTGAGATGTTTTGTTGGAGATGCATTGATGATGGACGTCTTATGGCAAGCATCAAGCATCGATACCTCGAGTTCCATTTTGTGTTTTACCATTCTTGACCATGACACCGTGTGTCCCACATTTTGGGCATAGCATTTCCTTTGGCATTGTAGACGTACCTAAACGACAAAAGCGAGCACTTCATCCCAGGAACGTCGCCAAACAATTCGAGGATAAAGTACTCGCTTTTATCGTCCCTTTTGAGAATTGTTTGGCACTCACATTATACCATATGTTTTGTAATCGGTTTTTGAATTGATTAGCGTGGTGAGTTATCAGCCTTATTAAGACTTAAACGGGTTTTCTATCAACACTTTGCACCTACCATCAGTTAAATGATAAAACCCCAGTAGAATTTAAAGCTCTACTGAGGATTGTTTAAGGTTGATACGTGCCTACTTATACTTGACAAGTGCAAATTGTATCAAACCTATACTTTCAATATGGTGCGGACGATGAGACTTGAACTCACACGGCATTTTACTCTGCCACATGCCCCTCAAACATGCGTGTCTACCAATTCCACCACGTCCGCGGAAAGATGCTTTCGCACCTTATCTGGTAAGTTTTATTCGACAGCGAAGATGTAACTATAAATCTCTTGTTTGCCTTCGATCAGGTCAACTTCGATGTCGGGATTCAGTTTCTTGACATAACCAATCACCTGTTCGATCTCTTCTTCATCGGCATCCTTGCCGTAGAAGACGGTGATGATTTCACGGTCGATATCGACCATGTCGTCCATGAGGGTTTTGACGGTGTCAAGTCTTGACTTGTTGGCGACCTTGATTTCGCCGCCAGTGATACCAATGAAGTCACCTTCATTGATCTTGATGCCATTGAGTTCGGTGTTTCTGACCGAATAGGTCACTTCACCAGAGCGCATGGATGTGACAACATCCTGCATCTGCTCAAGATTGATGTCAATCTCGGAAGTGGGATCAAACACCATCAATGAGGCGTATCCCTGAGCGATGCTCTTGGTCTTCAAAACGCTGATGACACGATCAGGAATGAGTTCCGCGGTCTGTTCTGCGGAAAGAATGATGTTTTTGTTGTTGGGAAGGATGATGATGTTGTCGGCATTGGTGTTTTCAACGGCTTTCATGAAATCCTCGGTCGAGGGGTTCATGGTCTGACCACCATCGATGATGGTGTCGACACCGAGCTCACGGAATGCCTCATGGATGCCTTCGCCGGATGCGACGGCGATGATCGCATACTTGGACTTCTTCTTTTCAACCGGCTTGGCACTGACATCACCCATGATGGTTGAATGCTGAAGTCTCATGTTCTCGATCTTGATGGTCTGAAGATCGCCATACTTTTGGGCAAGCGTCAATGCGACACCTGGTTGGTTGGTATGGACATGGACCTTCAAGAGGTCATCGTCGGTCACGACGACAAGGGAATCGCCCATTTGTGACAATGGGTTCTTCATGAAATCTTCTTTGAACTTCTCTGGTTTGTGCAATTTGACGATGAATTCAGTACAATATCCGAACTTGATGTCGACATCGCCCAAATTGTGCGCCCCTTGATAATCCTCGGTATTGACAACCGGACCAAGATCGGTCTCGTTCAAGATATTGCCCTCAAGCGCCATCAACATACCTTCGATGATTTTGATGAATCCGGCACCACCGGAGTCAACAACCCCAGCTTCTTTCAAGACCGGAAGCAGATCAGGGGTACGAATGAGCGTCTCACGGGCCTGTTCAAGATAAATCTTTAGGACCTCTTCGACGCTATGAAGGTTTGATTTCTCATTCAGGACTTTCTCAGCTGATTCACGGACGACCGTCAAGATGGTCCCTTCGACTGGATCCATGACGGCCCGGTAGGCCATCTGGTATCCGCCAACGAGGGCTTGGATGAACTCTTCGATGGTGGCTGATCCGTTGTTGATTTTGGCAATCTCGTTATACACGCCTCTGAAAAACTGGGACAGGATGACTCCGGAGTTTCCTCTGGCGCCCATCAACAATCCCCTGGACATGATTTTTGAGATATCGATGATGGATTGGGAATCAAGATTGTTGACTTCTTTGATACCCGCCATCATGGTCATTTGCATATTGGTTCCGGTATCCCCATCAGGGACCGGGAAGACGTTCAAGTGGTCGATTTCTTTATGGCTGTTTTTAAGGTTCACAGCACCGTTGGTTACCATTTTCTTGAAAAGAGTTCCGCTGACAATGCGATTTGCCATGTTATTCCTCCTCTGATGATCAAGATCAAGCACTAGGTTATTGATTTAGTTTTGGTGTTTATATGTCAAGGAATGAAAGATCATTTTCAAAATACTGAAACAGTATAGCACGCTAATGAAAGAAATGCAAGACTTTCATAAAGGCCTGTTTTGACCACAAACATTATACCATAAAAAAAATCAGTGAAAACACCTTTTTAAAGAAATTAAGTCAAACTTAATGACCAATGTCGTTTTCGTTCCCAGATGATGCTTTTATCGTTGCTTTTTGAATCATATTATGATAAATTAGTATTTGCAGTGAGGAGTGAGAACTATGGCAGAATGCTACGTAACAGGTAAAAAAACGCTATCCGGCAATCGCCGCAGCCATGCGCTGAACGCGACACGCCACACATGGAAAGCAAACCTTCAGACCATCCGAATCAGAACCGCTGACGGCACCATCAAACGCGTCAAAGTTTCCGCCCGCGCTCTGAAAAAGAACAATCTGGACAGAGTTTGAGAATAATGAGGCATGCGTGCCTTTTTATTTCTCTCTGACGCACATGACCAGGACCCGTCCTTCATGCACCGTGATCAAGCCTTCCTCTGAAATGATCAGATTGCTGATGCCGATCATGTCATAGGGTCTCATATGATACATCTCAAGTGGATATTTGAACCCTTTGAGACTCACGACCGCTTCCGGGTATGGAAACACCGAGACGATCTCTTCATAGCGGATAGAATGAATCCCTCTTTCAAAACACATGGCTTTGGTATTGGTATCCTCCATCACCAGGTCAGGATAGTGGTCAAAGAGTGCCATATTGGCATAAAAATGATCCGCCCGTTGGCCTTTGAATCCACCAATCAGATGAATCTTCGATGGTGACATGTTGATGGCCAGTTTGAGGGCATGGGCCGTATCGGTCTCATCCTTGTCAACGCTCAGTCGCTTGAGTTTGAGACCCTCAAGGAGACTCAAGTCTTCAAGCGAGTCAAAATCGCCAACCGCGAGATCAACTTCAATCGACTGCTCAAGCAAATCCTTGATCGCACCATCGACACCAATCACGACATCGCCTTCGTTCTTAATGACCAACGCCTTGATATTCTTCGGGGCAGGTCTGGTGACAATATAGACGGTCATCTGAGATCACGAATCGCCTTCTGGCGATTTTTTTGATTGAAAAGGTAGCTTCCAACGACCGCGATATCAACACCGGCATCACGACAAAGCCCAATCGTCTCCTGATTGACACCACCATCGACTTCAATCAAAAACGGATGGTGGAGATGCTTTCTAAGAGACACAAGACGCTTGACTTTGTCTAGCATATCCATCATGAACCGTTGTCCGCCAAAGCCCGGTTCAACCGTCATGACCAGGACCAGATCAACAACACCCAAGTAAGGTTCAAGGGCTTCAAGACTGGTCCCTGGCTTGATTGACAAACCAAGTTTGATCCCCCGTTTCTTGATCGCCCGAATGGTCTCATCAAGATCATTGCTCTCAACATGGATGGTGATAAACGCCGGTTTTGAGGCACTGAATGCCTCAATCCAACGCAAAGGATCAGTCACCATCAGATGAATGTCCAATGGACATGCTGACAAGGTGCTGATCTGTTTGGTGATCATAGGTCCAAACGAGATATTGGGGACAAAATGGCCATCCATGATGTCGATATGGATGTAATCGGCATCCTGGATGCTTTTGATTTCCTCTGAGAGCAAGGTGAAATCAGCGGTCAAAACCGATGGTGCGATGTTCATGAGATTGCCTCCTTGTTTCAATACACGCGTTTGCGGTTTTTGGTCTCTTCTAGAAACTGATGATAACGTTCAAGCCGTTCAGTTGGTATCAGCCCTTTGGAAGAAGCGTTGATCACAGCACATCCGGGCTCTTTGTGATGAAGACAGGAATGTCCGAAGCGACACCCATCCTGAAGTCCTACGAAGTCGGGATAATAGGTCTTGATCTCTTCCGGATCCAAGAGATCAAAATCAATCTTTGAAAACCCCGGAGTGTCACATACATAACCACCGGCATAACGGAACAGCTCGGTATGCCTGGTTGTATGTTTGCCCCGTCCGAGCGCTTTTGAAATCTCTTGGGTATTCAAGGACAGTCCCGGAATCAATGCGTTGATCAAGGTCGACTTCCCAACGCCTGTCTGCCCGGCCAAGACCGTCATCTTGTCTTTGAAGACGCCTCTGAGGCCATCAAACCCCTCTTGGGTCTTGCTGTTGACATAATGGATGTCATAGCCGGTCAGGACATAATAATCAAGATCCTTCTTGAGAGTCTTCAAGTCGTCTTCTGGCATCAGGTCAATCTTTGAGACAATGATCACCGGTCTGATGCCTCTGGTGCCAAGAATGATCAGAAACTTGTCGAGCAAGACAAAACTAAACGCCGGATTGGTGGCGGAAAAGACCAACAAGACCTGATCGACGTTGGCGACATCAGGACGATCAAGGGCGTTTTTGCGGGGTAAAATCTCCTGGATCACCGCCCGTTCGTCAGTCATGTCATAAAGGACATGGTCACCGACCCTGGGGCTGATGGACATGGTCTTGTTCTCTTTTTTGGTCCGATCGGTCTTCTGGGTATTGAAGTCACTCTTCTCATCGATCCTCACGTATCTGAGTTTCCCGGAAGCCGCAGCCAACACATCCAGATGGGTCTTGCTATCGACCAATGTGTACAAATTGGAGATGATTCTTCTGACAAATCCCTGATTCAAACGCTCTCCTCCTTGAGATGGGTACTTCTGAGTTGCCCGCAGGCGGCATTGATGTCATGTCCCTGTTCTTTTCTGAGTGTCACTTGGACATGGTGTTTTTTCAAAGTATCGTAGAAGAGGACCATTTGCTCTCGTGGGCTTCTTCTGTATGGGGCTTCGATGACCTCGTTATAAGGAATCAGATTGACATAGACATTCAGTCCTTTGAGGCGTGATGCGAGCTCCGTTGCAACATCAACCGAATCATTGATCCCATCGATCAGGATGTATTCGATTGTCACCCGTCTTCTGGCATGCTCGATATAGTAACGAATGGCATCAAGCACCTCACCAACCGGATATCTCTTGTTGATTTTCATCAACGATGTCCGAATAACATCATTGGGGGCATGAAGACTCACGGCCAGATTGACCTGCAGGGGAAAATGGGCGTATTCTTTGATTTTGGGAACGATGCCTGAGGTTGAGACGGTGATATGCCGGGCTCCGATCGCGAGTCCTTTGGGATGATTGATCGTCATCAGAAACGTCTTGAGATGCTGATAATTGTCAAATGGCTCACCAATTCCCATGACGACCACGTAGGCGATCCGCTCTTTGGCAATCCGTTCGGTTTCAATGATCTGGGCGATGATCTCACCGCTTGTGAGATCCCGTTTTTTCTTCAATTGGCCAGACGCACAAAACGAGCATCCGATGTTACATCCCACCTGCGTCGTCACACAGACACTTTTGCCGTAGTGCTGGTCCATCAGGACCGTTTCGATCAGGTGTCCGTCATGAAGCTGATATAGGCACTTCAAGGTGCCATCGGATGCCTGATGACGCAAAACAAACTCAAGGGGATTGAGTTTGAACTCGGATTCAAGCATCGTGATGATCTCCGTTGGCAAATTGGTCATCTCATCAAAGGACTTGACGCGGTGACGGTAAAGCCACTCAAAGATCTGGTTTGCCCGATACCGCTTGAATCCTTTGGACAGGATATATTGTGATAAGTCTTCGTAGGACAAGTCGTAGATTAGCATGTTTTCACCCATGTCCATTATACACCATATGCCCTGAATCGAGGGACATCAAGACAAACAAACGCCCCGGCAACGGGGCGTCTTTCTAGCTTCTGACGGATGCGCCTAATTCAAAGGCGAGTCTTGATGTGACTTTCTTCATGATCTTGTCAACATCTTCCCCACCGAGTGTCCGTTCGGGGTCATTGAAGACCAGATTGAAAGCGATCGATGTCATGCCTTCGCCAATCGAAGGACCTTGATAGATATCAAAGACCTGAACCGACTGCAAGGTCTTCTTCGCTGTCTGCCTGATCAGATCAAGAAGCGTCTTCGCTTCGGTCCCTTCTTTGACAATGACAGCAAGATCTCTTGCGATAGAGGGATATCTTGAGATCGGCTCATACTGTATCGATGATGTCTTGTCCAAAATAGGTTCAAGATCCAGTTCAAAAACCATCGTGTTCAAAAGATCAAAGGCTTTGGCAGTAAGCGGATGAAGCTCACCAATCGTGCCAATGGTCTCACCCTGATAGAGGATCAGTGCTTGCCGGTAAGGATGAAGGGTGTCTTTCGTATGTGATACGGCAAAGTCAAGGTCGATGCCAAGAGGCGAAAAGATGGTTTCTAGGATGCCTTTCATGAGATAGAAATCAGCGTTGATCGCCATCTTTGTCCATCCACCTGATAGCCATGTCCCACTGATCAAAGCGGCCATCGATTGCCGTTCGATGCCTTTGGCAAAGACGTGTCCGATCTCGAATAGATGGGTCGCTGTCATCTGTCTGGCTTGGTTGTAGGATGCCGAAGACAATAACCCATAAAGCACACTTTGACGGAGAGTCTTCTTATCTTCTGACAAAGGCATCATCACTGAGACCGGCTCACCGAGCGTCTGATACCTCGTGGCCTCATCCGCTGGGACAAGACTATACGTGATGGCCTCAAAAAGCCCTACCGCCGCCGCCTGATGACGGATGCTTCTAAGCATCTTTTGGCGACTGCTGAGTTTCCCGCGTTCAGTCATCACAAAGGGTGTTTCCGGAATATTGTCAAGTCCATGGATCCTGGCGATTTCCTCGATCACATCAGCCTTGATGGTGATGTCATTTCTAAATGATGGCGGCATCAACTCAAAGGTCCCATCGGTCAAAGTCACGTCGTATTGATAACGTTTCAGATAATCAAGCAAGACCGATGGCTCAAGGGTGATCCCAAGCGCTTGGTCAATCTCATCCTTGGTGATGGTGATCATCGGTCTCTTGAGTTCATAACGAACAGCCTTTGAAACCCCTTTGGTGACCTTGCCGCCGGCAAGTTCAACGAGGAGTTCGGTTGCCCGTTCCATGCCAAGGACCACTCTGGTATCATCGATACCCCGTTCAAACCGCAAGGACGCGTCACTTCTGAGATTCAGTCTTTTGGCGGTCTTTTCGATGTGTTTGGGATCAAAATAAGCGGCTTCCAGGATCACATCGGTCGTCTGATCATCAATCATCGTGTTTTCAAGACCCATGACACCGCCGATCGCGATCGGTCTCTTCCCGTCGGTGATCACGACATCGTTTGCCTCAAGGATCCGGTCAACCTCATCAAGGGTCCTGACTTGTTCACCAGAGGTGGCATTTCTGACAACGATCCGGTCGGTCTTGACCTTCTTGGCGTCAAACATATGAAGTGGGGTGCCATAATCCAGAAGGATGTAGTTCGAGATATCAACGACGTTGTTGATGGGTCTGATCCCGGCCGAGAGAAGAGCGCTTCTAAGCCACCAAGGGGATTCCTTGATGGTGACATCCTTGATGGTGCGAGCTAGATACCTTCCACATCCATCGGACTCAATCGTGACCTTCAAGGGGTTGTCCTCCTTGGTGGTCTCAATGTTGAACGTTGGAAGCGTGACCTTCTGATTGGTCATGGCTGCA
>JAGYLU010000159.1 GCA_018400755.1 Acholeplasmataceae bacterium | reverse complement strand
ACCGAGAACATCCTTGATGATGATTATCAGACATCGACTGAGGACCTGACAGGCACCACCGGTGAGACGGTGACGTTAGTGCCTGAGGCTCAAAGCGGCTTTGTCCTAAACACCGATCTCTCGGTCCTTGAAGGCGTCATTGCCGCGGACGGATCGCTTGTCTTGCACATCTACTACGACCGTCTTGAATACACCGTGACCTTCCTTGATGAAGATGCTGAGACGTTGAAGACTGAAGTGGTCAAGTACATGGGCGATGCCACACCACCGGTCTACGAAGTCCCTGGATATACCACCAGCTGGACGACCGCTGAATTCCAGGATGTCACAGCGGATGTGTCCACCCAAGTGACGCTCACCGCCAATACCTACACAGTGACCTTCACCTCGGAAACCTCGGAGACGTTTGATCCCCAAACCGCGACATACAATCAACCGCTAGGCACGCTTCCGACCCCGACACCTCCGGCATACAAGGTCTTCAATGGTTGGAAGACAGCAGGCGGAACCTATTACACCGCTGCCTCCATCTATAACGTGGTCGGTGATCTCGCGTTGATTGCTGAGTTCATCGAAGAGACCGATGTGACTTATACCGTCAAATATGCATTCGAAAACACCGAAGGCGTCTTTGTCGTCAATGACACATTGACAACGACTGGTACCGGCACAGCAGGTGACACCGCGACCGCAACCGCTCTTGATCCGCTTGATGTCCCAGCTGGATTCGAACTGGTCACACCACTGCCATCCGGTATTATCACCACCGCTGGTGACGGTCTGATCCTGACGGTCCAGTACCAAAGGATCACATTGATCGTGACTTTCGCCCATTATGAGGAAGATGTTCTGACATCGACCGATGTCGATGTCAAATATGGTCTGACCGTGGTCGCCCCGACATTGGATGTCCGAACCGGTTACACTTTCGCAAGCTGGGATGCCTCACTTGAAAACATCACTTCCGCACAGACCATCACAGCAGAGTATGACCTGGTGACGTACACGATCACTTATGTCTTATATGATGATCTCTCCAATGACCCGGCAACCTTTGAATCTCCGGTGGTGACCTATACGATCGAATCCGGAGCTGCGCTCGTTGAACCTTCACGTCTGACCTTTGCTTTCGAAGGCTGGTATGACAATGCCGGTCTCACTGGCGATCCTCTGACAGCGATTGCTGTTGGCGCACACGGCGATCTCACCCTTCACGCCGCATGGTCAGTCATCACGTACACGGTGACCTTCGATAACAGCGATGTCGTGACCGAAGAAGTCTTTGAGGTTGTCGTTGAAGCAAGCCAAACCGTCGATGAGGCTGATTTCCCAGTCATCACCGCCCCGGCCGGCAAGATGCTTTATTATTGGGTTGATGGTGATGAGAATGAGTTCACATCAGAAACCATTGTTGAAGGCGATCTCACTGTTTATCCGTTCTTCATCAGTGTCTATGACATCACTTTCTATGATTATGATACGACAACGGTGATTGCAAGCGACACCTACATCATTGGTGAGAGCGTGGTTGTCCCTGATCTCCCATCAGAAAATGGTTACAGTTATGCTTGGGATCAGACGCCTCCGGTGGTTGCGACCGCGGATATGGACATCACCGCCATCAGAACTTTGACCACTTACACCATCACCTATGAAACGCTTGGTGAAGCGACTAATGGCAATCCTTCGACCTATACCGTCGAAGATGCCACCATCACTCTTTCTGATCCAGGAACCCGCGAAGGCTTTGCCTTTGACCGGTGGGCTGACGCTGAATTTGGCGGCAATGAAGTGACTGAGATCACCACTGGTTCCTATGGTGATGTCACAGTATATGCCCAGTGGATTTCCCTTGGTTTCGAAGTGGAAAACAAGGGTTTTGAAACCGGCGACCTATACGGTTGGAATGTTTATAACATCTGGAAGA
>JAGYLU010000158.1 GCA_018400755.1 Acholeplasmataceae bacterium | reverse complement strand
TGTTCATGGATTTCTGACCATCCTGAATCCAACAAAACTGCTGGCAAATGTCAACGTGTTGTTGACACCTGAAACAACACTGGCGTACTCCCATGAACCACCATATGCAAAGTGGCCCATGGCAAGTTGGTAATTGTTTCCTTGACTAAACGTGTATTCAGAAACATTACCGTTCATGTCATAGATTCCAAGTGCATTCGGGAGTTTAAGCGCGACTTCCTGGGTCATATTGCCTGAATTCGATCCAAACCATCCGAGATCATCTGGTGTGTGGAGACCATATAAGACATGCTCAACCGCACCACTGATCAAATCATAGCTGGTCCAATACCGGTTGCCGCCAAGAAGCAACCCTTCCAACTGGGTTTGATAGGCTGTCCATCTTGCTGCCATTTGCCATTCATCAGGTGTTGGCAAACGATAACCATTATGGTCTGTCTGCAGAGCCGAATCAACAGCATCAGTCTCATAGGCATTCCTGATGATCTCACCACTTGGTGTCCGGTAGACCGGATCCAGTCCGGTCATTTCTGAAAATGCATTGAGCCATACAATGACATCCCGCCAGGTGATCTTGGTCACTGGTTGGTTTTTGTTTTCGGTTGGTGACCTTCCATCCAATCCCTCACTGCCCTCAAGCCCCTGATACTGAATCGAATACCCATTTCTGGTGGCCCACCATCTGACCTTAAACCATAATTCAAACGTGACTTCTGTCTTTGCCATCATATAACCACCAGCGACCTCTCTATTGCCTTCATATTCTGTAGGGAAACTGTAGATGGTGTCATCTTCACCGACTTGGACCATGTCTGGCCCCAACCATTTGGCATAAAGCGTCACATCATGGCCAGGAACCCTTGAGATGGTGTTCTCAAAGGATGCTTCCTCATACCATCCTAGGAAGATGAACCCATCATATCTAGGCGTCACGTACGCACTCAAACTCTCTGAATAAGCTAATGACATAGGAGGGATCGGTTCTCCATTCATGGTCTCGAAAGTCACCAGATACTCACCCATCTCCCACTTCGCATAAAGGACGATGTTTTCTCCTGGCATGGTCGTAAATACATATGGTTCATGATAGGATGGATCGGTGTACCACCCGATGAGTCTATATCCCATCAAGATGGGTGGCTCAGGGGCAACAATCGGTGTGTGATATGGTTCAACAATCGGTTCAATTGGTGTTCCACCGCGACTATCAAAGGAGATACTTGTATACCACAAGGCATAGACCGTCAGATCATGGGCAGGCATCGTCTCAAACTCAAAAGGCGTCTTCGTCTCAAGATCGGAAACCCATCCAGCAAAGTGATAGCCCCCCCATCTTTCAGGATTATCAGGTTCTATGATCGGGGTGTTGTAGTCTTGGGTCACCGGGTCCATCATGGTGCCACCTTGGGTGTCATAGGTGATGGTATATTGATTGATTAGCCATTTGGCATGGAGGGTCACATCATTGTTTGGAAACACTGTGTGATCAAATGATTCTGTCAATTCAGAATCTTGGTACCATCCTCCAAATGAATAGCCTGGTCTCACTGGTTCAGAAGGGTGAACCAAGACTGTTCCATTGTCTTCTGTCATTGATTGAAGTAATGAACCTCCATGGGTGTCATAAGTGATGGTGACTGATACCAGCTTGAAGATTTCCAGAGTGTGTGTTGTTTGATGTCTTCCGTCTTCTGACTTGACCGTCAAGGTCACATAGTTATTTCCGGCATGAAGCGTGATTGATGGCAAGGAGAACGTTGACCCTTTAGGGATTGATAGGTCATTTGCTGAAAGGCTGAAGTGGTCTTCTCGTGTTTTCATGGTGAAAGAGCCGTCCATGTTCTTTGTAAATCCCTCAATGTCATCAATCCTTGTCAAAGGATGTTGAAATCCCCCAGGTAGTTCATTGCATCCTTCAACCCAATCAAT
>JAGYLU010000157.1 GCA_018400755.1 Acholeplasmataceae bacterium | reverse complement strand
GATGTGTGTGTTCAGTTTCAACTGATTGGCAGGTTCGTTGAATCCGATGTGGCCGTTGTTTCCGATTCCTAGGATTTGCAGATCAATGCCATTTGATGAACGAATCAAGGTGTCATAATCACGACAGACCTGGTTGGAATCATCAGCTGTGCCATTGAGCAAATGGATGTTTTTCTTTTGAATGTTCACATGATTGAACAAATGGTCATGCATATACTTATCATAACTGTTTTGATCGTTTTTTTCCAATCCCACATATTCATCCAAATTGAATGTCGTGACATTTGAAAAGTCGACCGATTGATTGTTGTATGCTTCAACCAAATAGTCATACATCGGAATCATGGTTTCGCCAGTCGCGAGTCCCAACACCAGGTCTTTCTTTATGTTGATTTCTTCGCTGATCATGGTTGAAGCGATTTGACATGCTTGATAAGAATCTTTGACAATGATGATTTTCATATCATAGCCTTCTTCACATATGTTTGATTCTTGACTTATACGCCGCATAAAGGTGATCGTTGTTAAAATCATCGGTGTTTTGACTCACGAATATGGGTAATCTGATGTTTTCCTGATGCAGAATGCTGAGGGTTTCCTCAAGGATACTATTGACGATAAAACAGCCGGTGATCGTTGAAGCGGGACCGGACTTGACAAGTCCGAAATCAAGTAGAGCATCACCTTTTGGCACACAATTATCAATGACGATATCAGCAATTTCGTATAGTTTCTTTCCGGATTTGTCTCGGGATGCGCAAGACTTTGAATGATCCAAGGAAGTGATGGCGATCACGGTCAAGCCAGTGGCTTTTGCCCGGATTGCCATTTGGACCGGGACAGAATTCCGTCCGGAGTTTGATGTGATCACCATCACATCTTCAGGATCTATCTGATATTGATCGAAGATAATATCGGCCAAGCCGTCAATTTTCTCCATATGACTTCCTTTTTCAGCTCCTGAGGAAGTGATAATGGTATCATCAAGCATAGCATTGATATTGCTCAAACCACCAGCCCTGACGAACATTTCAATGCCAATCATGTGGGAATGACCTGTTCCGAAGAAATGGATTATTTTGTTTTCCTTGACTTTTTGAGCGACTAATTGAGCGACTTTTTTGATGTTTTCCAACTCTTGTTGTTCAACCTTGTCAATCAGTTGAATGATCTTTTGGTGATAAGCTTTCGCAGACATCTCTTATGTCCTTTCCGCGATGATGGGGCGTACATGAAGTACGCCCCAAATGATCGCCTGATTATGATTTTTTGAGTACTTGATTGATATCTTGGGCAATAAATTCAGCATGGGTTCCGACAACGACTTGAACACTGTTCTTCATTTTGAATATACCGGAACTGCCAAGTTTCTTCAATCCGGGCTCATCGATCAAGTCTTGATTGACCAGCTGCAACCTGAGTCTGGTGATACACGAATCACAAAGTTTGATGTTCTCTTTGCCACCGAGCAATCTGACATATTCCAATGCCACTTCATCGGGCGTGCCTGTGACTTCGGCTTCCAGATTATAATCGACATCATCTTCACGGCCAGGTGTTTTGAGATTGAATTTGACAATTAGGAATCTGAAGATCACATAGTACAAAACGAAATAGACGATACCAATCGGAATGATCAGCCAACCTTTGGTTGACAATCCAAAGTTCAGGATATAGTCAATCAAACCAGCGCTGAACCCAAAACCATGTTTGACGCCAAGGAGGGTTGTGAGGGCCAATGAAGTGCCTTGCAAGACAGCGTGGACGCCAAACAACAAAGGCGCGGTGAAGACGAAGAGGAATAGCATTGGTTCACCAATACCGGTCAACGCGAATGTTCCGGCGGCACCCAGAAGGATTCCACCAACTTTTTTCCGTTGGTCTTTTCTTGCTGTCTGATACATCGCCAAAGCGGCACCCAGCATACCGAACATGAAGATCGGATA
>JAGYLU010000156.1 GCA_018400755.1 Acholeplasmataceae bacterium | reverse complement strand
AAACGATCAGATGAGTGCGATTCTCTCATATGAGAAAGGTCTGGCAGCGTTTGTCACGCTTCCTGAGGAAAGCAAGAAGGTATTTCTATCCGATCTTGCCAATCTCCATCATGATCTGGGTGTCGCCTACTTTCAGGACAATCAACAAGACAAAGCCCTTGAACACCTGATTGAAGCCGACAGACGGATCTCAAATCTGATCAGGATCCAGACCGAGGCTTATGTCACACGCTATGCCAAGAACAGTGCGTTGCTGGCCAGGCTCTATGACGCTTTCGGACAAACCGAGAAAGCCAGTGAAGAAGGTGAGAGGGCTGTCGCCATTTATCATGACCTGATCTTTAAGGATTATGGCACCCATAGCAAAGACTATGTCGACGCAGTCAACCGCCAAGTCTTGAGACACAAGGAGCAATCAGCACCCAAAGCGGCACTCAAGGTCATCGATCAGGCAATCAAAGCACTTGAAAAGTGCCAAAAGATGACTCAAGAAAACACGGCTGAGATCATGACAAAACTGCTTCAGACCAAAGTTGATCTTTTGACCTTTATGGGAAAGGCAAAAAAGGCTCTAAGAATCAAAGAAAAACATACAATTGAGTGACACACTCGATCAGTTGCCACCGGTCTTGGCCGGTGGTTTTTTCTTCGTTTCAACCCATGGTATACTATAAGGGATGTTTGAAAGGACGTGAATGTATGCTTAAAAGTGGAAAAACACCTCTTTTAAGGGCAAGGGCCCTTGAGAAAAGGTTCAATATCAAAGAAATTTGGCTTAAATTGGAAGGTACCAACCCCACCGGCCATAAGTCTGACCGGATTGCGTCGGTTTTAGTCAACGATATGATCGCCCATGGGCAAACCATGATGGTCGCAGACGGGTCTCTCCCATTTCTGAGAAGTCTTGTCAGTGCAATTGAAAGAAAGGATCTCATGATTCGCATTCCAAGATTCAAGCATGAGCGATTGAAAGCATCACGTTTGGATCATAGTTTCATCGTTGATATGACGAATGAGAAAGAATCAAAGGCAGTGGTCATGAAGGATTACGCCAAGGCACATCAGGCCTATCTTGTCAGGGAAGGCAGCAGCCATGTGCATCTTTCCCAGATGGCACTTGAACCAATGACTGAGGAAATCTTGAATAAAGTCACGGATGTGACTGAAATCTACGTCCGCTTTTCCTATGGATACACGCTTTCAAGTGTCTACAACGCGTTCTTGAAGCATTGGATCAAGAATGATGTCGAGACGTTGCCCAAATTGGTCTGTGGGACCGATGCGATTTATTCTGGCTGGCTTGAGAGTGTTCAAGCCTCAGATGAGCACGAGGATGAAGGAAAGCTCTTGGTCATGGACGCTAAGCGGGCTCTTCATGAGACCAGAGGTGAGATGGTCGGACTTGACACTGAAATGCTTATGGAAGCCAGAAAAATCCTTAAAAGTGATGAGAACATCATTGTCTCAAAGGAAGAGGCACATGCGTTCGCCGCATTTATGAAGCAGGTTCGTTCCGGTACAGTCCAAAACGGGAAGCATGTCATCATCCTAAATGATGGCAAGAACCGGGTATCAATCGATGAGGTCAGCTCATATCAGCACCTTGGTAAAAAAGACATTTATGCCTTGGTTGAAAAGTATCTGGGACGTTTTGGGGACTCAAAAGAAGAAGTGGAGGACGCCATTGACAACGCCATGGCAAAAGGGCATGTCCTGATCGCTGAAGGCGAGGATCTCCCTGATGGCATCGCTGTGATCGTTCATACTGGGTTCAGCCAGTTCATTCCATCGTATCATTTGGCCTATATCGGGATCAATCCTCAAAGTAAAGGTCGTGGGGTGGGGACTGAACTGATCATGAGGGCGATTGATCTGACCGATGGGAATCTTTCCCTTCATGTCGATCTTGACAATCCGGGAGCGAAAAAGCTTTATGAGAAGATGGGATTCAAACATGTCTACAACCGAATGATTCACAAATGACCATCATGAGCAATCGATGATTCACG
>JAGYLU010000155.1 GCA_018400755.1 Acholeplasmataceae bacterium | reverse complement strand
GTCGAACTCGGCATGACCTTGTCAGGCGTGTCCGCGTCTGAACGGAAAACACGATCATTGGCGGTGCTCGAAAGGGTTGGACTGATCGACCATGTCGACAAGAAGCCCAATCAGCTCTCAGGTGGTCAGATGCAACGGGTCGCGATCGCCAGAGCACTCGTCAATGACCCTGATATCATCCTAGCAGATGAGCCGACTGGCGCCATCGATACCGAAACCTCGGATCAGATTATGCATCTGATCAAGGAGATTTCCAAAGACAAACTCGTCATCATGGTCACCCATAACGAAGCGTTGGCGCATGAATACTCTTCTAGAATTGTCTCGCTTCGAGATGGGAAGATCATTTCTGACACCAACCCTTATGAAATGAAAGACGGTTCATCCGCGCTCTTGAAACTCAAACAAACATCGATGGCCTTCTCACAAGCCTTGAAACTCTCGTTTTCGAATCTCAGAACCAAGAAGTTCAGAACCTTGATCACCGCCTTCGCCGGCAGCATCGGTATCATCGGCATCGCTTTGGTGCTCTCGCTTGCCAATGGTCTTGATAGCGAGATCAACCGGCTTGAGATGACGACACTCGCGGAGTTTCCGGTCCAGATCGACCAGGTCGCGTTCAACTTTGACCTTGCGAGACAAGGACCGCCGGAGCGGATTGACGCTGATCTTTGGGATGAGTTCCCTGAGACCGATGAGGTCTATCCCTATGAAGAAGTCCTCCTTGATATCCAACACGTCAACGATATCTCAGAAGACTACATTCGCCACGTCGAAGCCCTTGATGACGCCCTTTATCATCAAATCTCCTATAGCCGTTCGGTGAACATGACGGTGCTTCACAAACAAGCCGAAGACAATGTCTATAAGCTCAACAACGGTGCGGTTCGCTTTGGTCCGATGATTGAGGAACCCGAATTCTTCGATCAGTCCTATGACGTTCTTGAAGGCTCAATGCCGGTCAATGAAACCGAACTTCTGCTGGTTGTTGACTCATATAACCGTCTGAACATCAATTTCTTCAATGCCCTTGGCATCGATACAAGTGATCAGTCATTCACATTCACTGATTTCATCGGCATGCAGTTCAAGGTTCCCTTCCTTGATGATTACTACCTTGAAAACAGTGCCGGCCGCTTCTACACCAATGGCGATCTACTTGGCCTATATGGGGATGATTCCGGGATCATGCTCACCATCAGCGGCATCGCCCGCGTTAAGGAAAACGCGCTTAGTGCCATTATGGGTCAAGGCCTTAAGTATCATCCCGGTCTGGTTGAGACATACCTAGACAATGCCAAAGACGCGAAGATCGGCGTCGCTCAGATGTCTAGTGATATCAGTGTCATCACTGGTCTTCCGACAACAGCTGCCCAGATCGATCAGTTCTTGAAATCCATTGGTGTCATTTCAACGCCCAGTCAAATCAGAATCTATCCTGTTGACTTTGACGCCAAACAGGCCATCACCGATCACCTTGACCTCTTCAATGAAGGCCTTGATGACGACATGCAGGTGGTCTATACCGATCTCGCGGCGATTGTCACAGATCTGACCTCAGATGTCATCGATGGTATCTCCTATGTCCTGATCGCCTTCTCTGCGATCTCGCTTATCGTCTCATCGATTATGATTGGGATCATCACCTATGTTTCGGTCCTTGAGCGCACCAAGGAAATCGGATTGCTTCGAAGCCTTGGCGCCAGACGGAAAGACATTTCCCGGGTCTTCAATGCTGAAACCTCGATCATCGGTTTCACAGCTGGTATCATCGGCGTTGTGTCCGCTTTCCTATTGACATTCCCCATCAACTGGCTGATCAGACGACTCGTTGACGGCATTGAGAACATCGCTGTCATGCCGGTTCTTGCCTTCTTCCTATTGATCGTGATCAGCATCTTCCTGACCTTTGTCTCAGGACTCGTGCCTGCTCGGATCGCTTCCCGCAAAGATCCAGTGGTCGCCCTTCGTATTGACTGATCATAAACCTCCTTCGGGAGGTTTTTTTTATAAACAAAAAAACC
>JAGYLU010000154.1 GCA_018400755.1 Acholeplasmataceae bacterium | reverse complement strand
GAAGAAACGGCCTTGATTGTCAATCACGGCAATCACGAAAACGGCCGAAACGAATCCGATTCCCACGAGTATTTCCGTGAATTCTTCGGATATTCCGTCGACCACGTTTTCGAAGTCAACGGCTACACGTTTATCAGTGTTGGGGTTCATCCTGGTGATCAGTATACGGAAAACCAAGCCAAATGGATGGATTCAAAGCTCTCAAAACTCACTGAAGACGATCCTTTGCGTCCGGTCTTTGTCTTGATCCATTATCCCAATTATCAAACTGTTTTTAACTCCGACAAGAATGGACGCACAACCTTTGATCCCGTTTTGGAGAAATATCCCCAGTCAATCGTGATCAGCGGTCACTCTCATCCACCGATTCAAGACCCTAGGATCATACACCAAGACAAGTTCACATCTTTCAACAATGCAGCAATGACCTATTTCTACTATGAGAAAGCGGATTTCAGAGGCCCAGAAGACACCATTTCCGGTGGCCACTTCGCCATATTCAAAGTCAATGAACAACATCAGGTCACGATCGAACGATACGTGATGGATGATACCGACCTGTTAGGGAAAACAGTGAAACTCGATCTGGACTATGTCATCGATGTGTCCCAAGGCACCAAAGGCTTCACCTATCACAAAGGTTGGCATGACGATTTCACAAAACCCGCTTTCGATAGCGATGCTGGCATCAGTCTTGCTCGTAGAGAACATGCATGGACCATCTCTTTTGATCAGGCAAAAGGCTCACAGATGGTCTATTATTACATCATTGAAATCATCAACGAAGACACCCTGATGACCCAAGAAATCATCAAGGTCCACGCTTCTTTCCACTTGGCTGATCCCCCAAGCATCATCACCCGATCATTGTTGAATGATCTCGAGTTCAATACAACTTATCTGGTTTCAATCACAGCCGTGAATGTCTCAAACAGACAAAGCGAGCCCTTAGTGAAAACCATCACGACATCATAAGATATCTTTTGAAGAGATCCTTTTGTAAGTTGGCATTCTATGGTATCATGATGATAAATCCATCAAGGACATAGGGTATCCCATGACAACCATCAAAGACATCGCCAAAGCATGTGGCGTCTCGGCCTCCACAGTCAGCTACGCCCTCAGTGAACGAGGCACCATTGCCGAAAAAACGAAGAATAAGATCAAAGAGACCGCCAAAGCGATGAATTATGTTCCAAATGCTCACGCCCGTGGTCTCAAAAAGAAACGTTCACACAAGATTGCTGTGTTCGTCCCCGGTTTTCAAGGGACGGTCCACCCAACAATCCTTGCCGGCATCGCGAACGTCATGCGCACCAACCAGGTTCTCTATAACCTCTTGGTGACGTTTTGTGATGAGGACATGACGATTGTCAAAGACGGAAGCGTTGACTTGGCCATTGTGATGGACTCCAATGTCACCAAGCAGATGATCCATGATATTGCCTCGCATGTGCCAACCATTCTGTTTGACCAAAGTGCGGAAGGCGACAATGTTTATAACACAACCGTACAAAATGAGGAAGCGATGGCGCTCATGACATCGCTCATGATCAAAAAAGGCTTGAAAAAAATCGGGTTTCTTCTTGGCTCATCAACATCGACTCATAATGCCTTACGCTTGCTTGGTTACAAACGGGCACTCAGAGACCATGGTCTTGACTTTGATCCGTCATTGGTCTATGATGCTGATGCGTTTACTGAATTCAAAGGACATGAGGCGATGGATCTTGCATTGACAAGGGCAGAAGACCTTCCTTTTGAGGGATTGGTCTGCTGTAACGATGAACTCGCATTCGGCGCGCTTGGTGCCCTTAGTGAACATGGCTTCAAAGTACCTGAAGATTGTCTGGTTTCAGGCTTTGACAACATCGTAAGAGCAGAAACATCTATACCCTCTTTGACAACCGTGATGATTGATTGGTATGATTATGGCCAACGGATGGCTAAACTCGCCCTTGATCTTCTCAGTGAGAAACCCGATGCAACCTCCTTCGTCGTGGATTTCAAGATCATAGAACGAAAAAGCA
>JAGYLU010000153.1 GCA_018400755.1 Acholeplasmataceae bacterium | reverse complement strand
TGAATTCGGTCAGCTCGGTGACGGAACAACCATCAACAGAACACTTCCTGTCGACATCACTGCGATGTTTGGTGGCCTCGATCCGGGTGAGACAATCGTTCAGATGTCAGGTGGTGCCTACCATACACTCGCCTTGACATCACAAGGCAAGATCTTTAGCTGGGGTCGCAACTGGCTAGGTCAGTTAGGTGATACAACCACGACCGACCAACACATCCCAGCAGATATCTCAATGCATTTCGTCTTTGATCCGGGCGTTGTTGTGGTCGCAATCGAAACGGGTGAGAACCACTCCATGGCTATCGACTCCGAAGGTCATGTCTATACTTGGGGCGATAATCTCTTTGGACAACTTGGCGACGGCACCCAGACACAAAGGAAAGTACCGACCGACATCACCGCACAGTTTGGTTTTGATGTTGGTGAATTGCCACAAGAAATGGCTGTCGGACGGACCCATACAATTTTGAGAACATCAGAAGGTCGCGTCTTCACCTGGGGAAACAATGGCTCAGGCCAACTTGGAAATGCGTCTTTCGACCAATCATCTGATCCTGTTGAAATCACTGCAAACATTGAACTTGCCGGTGGCGAAGCCATTGCATTTGTTTATGCTGGTGACTCCCATACAATGGTTCAAACAACGAATGACAGAATCATTGCTTGGGGCAACAACGCTTTTGGCCAACTTGGTAATGGCGGCACCACCAACCTGAATGAACCAGTTGACGTGACTGATTTCATTGTTCTAAACGATGACGAGAACATCACATCGGTCTCATTGGGTTATGCCCACACGATCCTTTCAACTGATCAGGGCAGAATCCTATCATGGGGTCTGAACAGTAAAGGTCAACTTGGCGATCAAAGCACAATCACCAGACGGACACCCACAGACATCACCAACGCCTTCAAGGAAACCACATCATATATTGAGTCAATCAATTATGATTATGATGAGGTCCTTGAGCTATTGGATCCTGTGCGGGAAGCATATGAGATGGTCGGCTGGTATGAAGATGTTGCACTAACAATCCCGTTTGAAAGGGTTACTATGCCTGATCAGAATCTGACGCTCTTTGCCAAGTGGATGCCGGGATTGGTCACGGTGTCATTTGAGACATTTGGCGGAACTGATATGGCAACTGTGACTGTTCCAGTGAATACGATTGCCACTGAACCGGTTGAGCCTTATTTGGAAGGTCATGTCTTTGTCAGTTGGCATACCGATGCAGAACTGCTCAGTGCATCATTCGATTTCTCCAGTATGGTCATCAATGAGGATATGACATTGTATGCGAAATATGAACTAGGACAGTTTATCGTATTCTATGACAGTAATGGTGGCAATTCGCGATCACCTGACATCTATTACTATGATGAAGCAGTCTTTCCACCGGATACATCAAGGTCCGGTTATAACTTTGCTGGATGGTATAGTGAGCCTGCATTATTAACACCGTTCATTAACGGAACTGAAATGCCTGATAGACATATCACGCTTTACGCTGATTGGGTTATTCATGAATATGTGTTCCAGTTTGATAAGGGTGATGGCATTACGACTCTCGATAACATTACAATTGAATATCAGCAAACTGTCGGAGATGCATTGACCCTAGCTATATGGAATTCACTCACGACCAGACAGTATTACGAATTCCAGCAATTCTCGTTCTCGTTCTTTGATCCTCGATATGATTATGAACCCGGGGAATACGGTGAAGTAAACCGGACGATTATCTTTGATGATCCCAATGATGTCATGCCACATCTATACACCGAAATTGTTGGTTATGGTTATGAAATGACTTTTATCGGTTACTGGGAAGGCATAGAGATGACCTTGGAATTTGATGAGAAAGGTGGCACATTAACAGAAGATTATGTCAATGTTCCATACAACACATCAGGCATCATTCTACCAACAACAACCAGAACAGGATACAGTTTCGGTGGATGGTATACGGGTGTTGATTATAGTCAGCGTGTCGGTATGGATGGAGCAATCATTAACATGCCAGTTTCTACGACGTATTA
>JAGYLU010000152.1 GCA_018400755.1 Acholeplasmataceae bacterium | reverse complement strand
TATGAGCACATACCGACAACAAAGGAGGCACCTATGATCTATCTGATCAGGCACGGACAAACCGCCTGGAACAAATCCAAGAAATTTCAGGGTTTAGAAGATATCCCTCTCGATCAGGAAGGCCAGAAACAAGCACATCTTCTCTCGACCTATTTTGAGCATCTGCCACTCAAACGAATCTATACAAGTGATCTGCAAAGGGCCTATGATACAGCCTTAGCCATCAAAAAAACAACAAGGACGCCACTGTTCAAAGATGAACGTCTTCGCGAACTCGATGTCGGAATCTATACTGGCAAAACATGGGATGATGTCAAAAGCAATCATGCCCGTTTCCTATCCCTTCTAGAAGGCAATCATCGTGATGAACCCATTCCCGGAGGTGAATCCTTCAACCAATTCAAGGACCGGTCGATTGCTGTTTTCAAAGAGATCCAAAGTCAGGCAAGTCCTGACGATGACATCGTCATTGTCACCCACGGAGGGGTCATCCGTATGATTGTCCTTCATCTTTTGGGACAAACACTTGATGCTTATGATACGACTCCTGTCGACAATGCGAGCATCACCACCATCCGAATCAATCCCCATAGTGAAAAACCGGAGATTGTCAAAATCAACCAGACTCCGGTTCGTGGATAGGAAAATCATCAGATGCTCATGACAGTTGTCTCAGGACCTCAATCAGTTTCTCAGAACGTCTGTCATAATCGGCCTGGGATGTCTCGTGGGTGTGGTTCTTCATCGAAAAAGCGACATCATCCTTTCCATACCTGGGAATCAGGTGGAGATGAAAGTGAAAGACTTTCTGTCCTGCCGCTTCACCGTTGTTAGAAAGCAGGTTCAAACCAAGTGGCGAAAAGGCCCCTTTGATGGCATTGCTGACCCGTCCGACCACGGCAAACATATGTGAAAGCACCGCTTCAGGAACATCAAAGAGGGTTTCATAAGGTTGTTTTGTCGTGACGAGCGTGTGACCTTTGGTGGCTTGAATAATGTCTAGAAACGCGATGACCACATCATCCTCATAAATGATATGAGCGGGAATCTCCCTGGAAACAATCTTTTCGAAAATGGTTGGCATGGTGAGGCCTCCTTTTCATTCATTTTACAATAGAGTTCAGAAATTGAAGCAAAAAAACGCGATTCAATCGCTTGAATGGCGTTTTTTATACGTCTTGACCGCGGTTTCAATCGCAATCATCATCCCGATCAGAATCAGTGTCCATGCAAAAACAACGTCGTATCTGAGATCCGTCTTTGCCCGGTAGAGCACATAGCCAATCGACCTAGGGGTTTGTGAGAGATATTCAGTCATCACAAGAACCTTGATCCCAAGACCTGCAGCCTGCAAGATGGCGGTGGATAGTGGCACGGCGATCAGTGGCAGATAACATTGCCAAAGACTTCCAAGATCATGACGATGTTCGAGTCTATAGACATCGACAAACGTTGGATCCAGGGCATCAACGCTATCTTTGGTGGCCTGAAAAATCGCCGGAAAGACAATCAAATAGGTCACGATATAAGGGGTGATGGCAAACCCGACAATGATCAAAACGAGCACAATCACTGAAATCACTGGAATCGTTCTGAGCAAGGTAATCAAGGGTCTGATCAGATCAAAAAATGATTTGTTCAACGATGCGAGCAAGCCCCAACCAACGCCGGTCAAAACAGCGGCCGTCAAGATGATCAGAAGTCTGATCATCGATGCCATGAGAACAGAGAGCCCTGAAGGAAATAGACCCCCAAACGCCCTTAGGACCGTCGGTATGGAGGGCATCAGAAGTGGTTCGGAAACGACTGACTCAATGCCTAACCATATGGCGATGATGAGGCAGATGCCAAGGATCTGCCAAGCTATGGACGCATGTTTTCTCATAATCAAATGTCGCCTCCATAAAATGATTCATCTGGAAGACCATCTGCCAACATGTTTGGCTGGTGCCTTAAGAGCATCTCGAAGTAGGCGATGATATCAGCTTTTGCAGATATCGCGTCCATAAACATCAAGTGACTCCTAGGAATCGCTTGGACAAGCGAATCATGGTTTATTGTAAAACCTAAGTCAATGG
>JAGYLU010000151.1 GCA_018400755.1 Acholeplasmataceae bacterium | reverse complement strand
TAGCCGTTTCACGACACCGCTTTCGCATTGTCCAGTTCTTGCTGATGAGTGGAATGACGGTGAGGGGGTCCCGATTTCTGCCATTTTGATTGGTGGGAGACGCCCATCGACCATTCCCTTGGTCCATGAAAGCAAGGATTTCGAACATGGCATTTTCATGGGATCGATGATGGGTTCGGAAATCACAGCGGCATCCTTGTCTAAGTTGATCGGACATGTCAGACGTGATCCGTTTGCGATGTTGCCGTTCATCGGGTATCATGTCGGTGATTATCTGGCTCACTGGTTTGAGATGAAAAGGATGACAGATGAGAAGAAACTGCCGCGGATCTATTTCGTCAACTGGTTCAAGAAAGACAGTGATGGGCAGTTCTTGTGGCCAGGATTTGGCGAGAATATCCGCGTGCTCAAATGGATCTTCGAACGAATTGATGGCACCACCAAAGCCATCGACACCCCGATTGGAAGACTTCCAGATCATTCAGGAATCGATACTGAAGGTCTTGATCTGAAAGATGACGTCATGGCCCAGTTGTTAAACGTCAATGCCAATGAGTGGCTCGTCGAACTGGCATCGATCAGGAGTCATTACCAACGGATTGGTGAAAAGTTGCCAATCCGCCTGCAAGAGATCCTAGAAGAAATCACCTCTGGGTTTGAAAAGTGTTGAAGACCATCAAACATCATGATCTTGGTGTCAGATATCACCAAAGGGAGGCAAACATGAAACAAATGAATGCAGTGATCAAGGCAGAGAAGGGACCAGGGTTTCAAATGGTCAGAAAGGATGTCCCCGAAGACCTCGGCAGACATGAGGTCTTGGTCAAGATCCTCGCAACCTCGATCTGCGGGACCGATGTCCATATCTACAATTGGGACCAATGGAGTGCATCACGGATCAAACCACCACTCACGGTCGGACACGAGTTTTGTGGCGAGGTGATCAAACTCGGTGAGGATGTCAGATCAGTCAAGGTTGGTGACATTGTCTCCGCCGAAACCCACATTGTCTGTGGGGTCTGTGAGTTTTGTCGGGAAGGCAATGCCCATATCTGTTCAAACACAAAAATCATCGGTGTTGATACCGATGGATGTTTTGCGGAATATGCCCGGATGCCCGCCCAAAACCTGATCAAAGACACCTCAGGTCTTGATCCAAAGTACTTGTCTGTCCAAGAACCACTTGGGAATGCCGTTCATACGATGCTTCACTTTGACATCACCGCCAAAACGGTGGCGGTGGTTGGATGTGGACCGATCGGACTGATGGGTGTAAACATTGCCAAGGCGGTCGGGGCGAAGAAAATCATCGCCGTTGAAATCAATGACTACCGGATCCAACTCGCGAAGGAACTAGGTGCCGATGTTGTGATTAATCCCAAGACAGAAGACATTGTTGCCCGTGTCCTTGAAGAGACATCAGGTCTTGGTGTCGATGTGGTTGCCGAGTTTTCCGGAAACAAATCCGCCATTGAAGCGGCCTTCAAGTATGTCAAGGCTGGTGGTGAGATGTCGATGTTAGGCATTGTTCCAGACACCATCGAGATTGATCTCTCAAATGACGTCATCTTCAAAGGGGTGACGCTCTATGGCGTCATTGGACGTAAGATGTTCAAGACTTGGAATCAGGTCCAAGGATTGATCCAAAGCGGGAAGCTCGATCTGGAAAAGATTGTGACCCACGCTTTCCCTTTGGAGGATTTTGAAACCGCGATGGCTGTGATGAAGTCTGGCAACAGCGGGAAAGTGGTCATGATACCAAACAAGAACAAGGAGGTTTGATCATGCCTGATTATTTGAAACAAGAGATTCAAGACTTGAAAGACCAAGGCCTTTTCAAGACCCTTCTGGTCAACGAAGGTCCTTGTGAGGCTGAAATCACACTCAATGGACACAAAATCATCAATCTGTCATCAAACAATTATCTGGGGTTTGCCAATCATCCGCGCCTCAAACATGCAGCCATCAAGGCCATCGAGGCCTATGGTGTTGGAAGTGGGGCGGTCAGAACCATCGTTGGAAACACCGATCTTCATGAACGTCTTGATAAACGAATCGCGGCCTTCAAGAAAGAAGAGGCTGCTCTTGTTTTCCAGTCAGGTTT
>JAGYLU010000150.1 GCA_018400755.1 Acholeplasmataceae bacterium | reverse complement strand
TGTCCAAGCATGGCAGTGGCTTCATCCTTTTGGATATGAAAAGCTCTGACAACTCCGCCCGGATGTGTTCCATCACAGACCGGACAATGATTCAGATTATTCTTCATTGACTTGCTCTTGTTCGACTTCTCTTCGACAACATGGTAAACCATTGTCTTATAAAGGTCCGGACATCCACATGGTTGCGCATTGAGATTGTTCAATCTCTTCATATGGCCACATCTGGTACATAGTTCGTAAGGGACAAGCTCATTGTCTGTCACATCATTTGATGATGCATCATGGTCGATCAGCAAAAAGTCAGTCTTGATGGACTTATCGGTCTCACCATAATTCTCATAGATATCAACCTTGTCATTTTGGATGAACTTGGAATTGTCGATTATATGACCGATCAGATAACTTGCGGAACACATCCTGCAGACACCCAGTTCAAAGGCCTTGGATCCGTCAATTTCCTTATGCCGTTTGAGTGCGACAACCGGTTCGGGTTTCAGCTTGACAAACGCACCTTCCGGTGTGCTGATGAACAGGTGGTACTTGCATTTGATCAACGCTTGTCCGTCCCTGACAGCAAACGCGAGCAAGTCAATCATTGCTGTGACTTGTTCTTCGTTCATACCATGTCTTTTGTTGAACAATTCAAAAATGGTTTTTGCGGTGTGGACATCGTTTTCCTGGATCAGATCAACAAGTGATCTGAATGCTTCGTCCTTATCAATCCAATCATAGACCAACCAGTGGAAATCATCAGTGCCAGCAGATATGTATTTGGTGATGATGGCTCTCAATTCATCGAACTGTGACATATTCTGGACGGCTTTGACATAATCATGAGGATCAATGACATATTGCGGTATCGGATTGATGTCAACACGTTCAGCATAGACGATTTGATCACTTGAAAAGTCAGCACCTGTGAGTTGATGTGCGAAATCGATGATCCCGTCAGTATCCTTGCCTTGTTTTCCAAGTGTTGCACTCGTTAGAACATATTGGAGTTTTTCATGTGAAAACTTCCCAGACATGCGTCTGAGCAGATGACTCAGTTCAATCGCCAAAGCACCACGATATGTGTGTGCTTCATCCAAGACGACAAACTTCCAGTTCTTTGTATGCTCATCGGAAAAAATGCTTTGATCCTGTGGTCTGATCAAAATATACTCAAGCATTGAATAATTGGTGAAGAGGAGATGAGGGGGATTGTTGCGCATCTCTTCGCGATGTCTGATCTCATTGGGAGGATAGACGATCTCTTCAAAGTGCTCAATATGACTTGCGCGTTCTTCGGCATCCTTTTTCTTCAGATACTTCTCGTCTTCCTCGGTATCTCCGGTATATGAACCAAAAGTGATTTCAGGATAATTCCTCAAAATCTCCCTAAGCCGCTGCATCTGATCGTTGACCAAAGCATTGACAGGATAAAGAAACAATGCCCTGATCCCTTTATGATCCTTATGATCCCGAATGTCTTCGAGAATGTCGTTGATGATTGGATACAAAAAACTTTCAGTCTTACCTGACCCTGTCCCTGTTGTGACAACCACACTATTGCCTTGTTGGATTTGCCTCAATGTTTGATACTGGTGCGCATAAAATTTAAACGATGATGCCATCCCCCCTAGTTTCAAGAAATCCGGGGCGAGTTCTCCATCGGTGACGCACTGACCGATACTTTTAGAGGTGACAAAAGGCTTTGAAAAACTGAGATATGGTCCCTTGAAGAGTTCCGCTTGCCTTAGTTCTTCCTCAAAAAGGGCTTGTAAAGTCGGATTTGCAATTGACAGCGTCGCTTTGAGATAGTTTTTATATTCCTTCTCAATGATGTGTGCCCGCTTAAGCGGATTAATGCGTTTAGTCATATCAGGATTCCACCAGTTCCAGAATATATTCGGCGATTGTGATGATCTCACGTTCAAACTTGGGTTGCTCGATCACATCAAGGATGTGATGTTGTTTCCTGTCATAGAAAAGTGCTTCTCCGTCTTCGTAAGTCAAAATATCCGCAAGAATATCTGATGTCTTTGAAATATTCTCAATGAACTCGACACAAATGCGATCAATGTTCTGATACATACTTTTTTCCATTGTTTTGGTCAAATGATAGA
>JAGYLU010000015.1 GCA_018400755.1 Acholeplasmataceae bacterium | reverse complement strand
AGGTGGATGGTATCATCTCAAGCAAACCCAAAGTCATCGAGACGTGCAAGAAACGAGGCGTGACCGGTATCTTCCGCTTCTTTCTGAAGGATGGCATCTCCCTTCGGCAAAGCCTCGAGATCGCTAGCAAACTCAGGCCAGAGTTCATTGAGGTTCTACCGGCCTACGGGGTGCATCTGATCGATGAGATCAAGAAACATACCGAAGCGAAGATCCTCCTTGGTGGACTCATTCCATCAAAAGCCTTCGCCGAGTCGTGCATCAAAGCCGGCGCGATAGCGATCACAACCAGCAACAAGGATTTGTGGCCATAACCATTCCAAGTTAATCCAAACCAGAGACGATAGAGAAAAAACGTGATCCACCCATCCGTTTTTTCTCTTTTTTGTCAATCAATCAAAGAAGCAGGTGACCTCATGTACGATTTCATCATCATCGGTGCTGGCATCATCGGCACCACCATCGCCCGGGAACTTTCAAGATATGAAGCCAAAATTCTCGTTCTTGATCGCTCATCCGATGTCGCAAACGGACAGACCATCGCCAACAGCGCGGTGATCCACTCCGGTCATGATCCCGAACCGGGGACACTCAAAGCAACACTTTGTGTCCGTGGCAACGCCATGTATGACACCCTCGAAAAAGAACTTCATATCCCCTTGCTCAGAACTGGTGCACTCGTCCTCGCAACAACTGATGAGGATATCAACATGCTCAACATGCTCAAAGACCGGGCAGAAACAAACGGTGTGCCTGAGGTTGGCGTGATTGGCCGCGAGGCCCTCATCAAACTTGAGCCCAACATCCAAGATGACGTGATCATGGCGTTGTCTTTGCCGACGACCAAGGTGACCTATCCTTGGGAAGTCGCTTTCGCTGCCATGGAAAACGCCATTCAAAATGGTGCTGAATTCAAAAAAAACCATCTGGTGACCGCGATTGAAAGACAGGACGATGGGTTTGTCGTGACCATCAATCATCAGGAGACCTTGATGACAAAACACATCATCAATGCCGCTGGGGTCTTTTCCGATGAGATCAAGACAATGACCGATGATGATGCCCCTTTTGCCATCAAAGCCCGCAAAGGTGAGTATCTGGTCCTTGATGCCAACTGCAAAGGATTTGTCGATCATGTCCTTTACCCCATGCCTGATGACAAAGGCAAAGGCGTACTTTTGATTCCTCAGGTCCATGGCAATATCCTGGTTGGACCCTCGAGTGCCTATGTGTCGGAGAAAGACAATCTGAAGACCACCGCCGATGGACTGAGTTATGTCGTCACCCATGCCAAACGGATTGCCAAAGACATCCCCTTCAAGAAGACCATTCGGACGTTTGCAGGGATTCGGGCATCTTCGACCTACGGGGACTTCTACATCCATGAGTCAAAGAAAACCCCTGGTCTCTTTCACGTTGCCGGTATTGATTCACCTGGTCTGACCGCCGCTCCCGCCATCGCGGCCCATGTCACTGAGATGGTCATCAACGCCTATCCCTATCCCAAGAAAACCGATTTCAATCCGATCAGAGAAAAGCCTCATCTATTCCGCGATCTTGATGAGGCTCACAAGCAAGTGCTTGTCAAGAAAGACAACCGCTATGCCAATGTCATTTGCAAATGCGAGCAGATCACTGAGAAGGAAATCATCGATGCCATCCATGGACCCATGGGTAGCGACACCATCAAAGGCATCAAGAAACGGGTTCGGGCGGGTGCTGGTCTATGTCAAGGCGGATACTGTGAGAGCAAAGTCTTGAAAATAATCGCCACCGAGACCGGAAAACCACTGACCAAGATCGACTACTATGAGAAAGACACGCCTATCTTGTGGCGTGAGACGAAGGTGACATCATGACCTACGACGTCATTGTGATTGGCGCCGGCGCGGCCGGTATGGCCGCGGCCTTGGAAGCACAAAAAGAACATGCCTCGGTCCTGTTGATCGAACGTGATCATATCATGGGTGGTATCTTGAATCAGTGTATCCATAACGGATTCGGATTGACGGTCTTCAAAGAGGAACTCACCGGTCCAGAATACGCCGATCGCTTCATCAAAGCACTTGAAGACACACCCATCGAAACGATGGTCGATACCACCGTCATCGACATCAAAAAGACTGGCGACGTCTTTGACTTGACCGTGAGTGGCACCACCGTTGGATACATTCATCTCTTTGGAAAATCAGTCGTTTTGAGCGCAGGCTGTTATGAACGGACCCGCGGGGCGATCAGGATTCCCGGTGAACGACCCAAAGGCATCATGCCCGCCGGATCAGCACAACGTTATCTGAACATGGATGGCTACCTTGTGGGCGAACGCATCTTCATTCTCGGGAGCGGTGATATCGGTCTGATCATGGCCCGCCGGATGACCCTCGAAGGGGCGAAAGTTTTAGGGGTTGCGGAACTGATGCCTTATTCAAATGGGCTCACCAGAAACATCGTGCAATGTCTTGATGACTTTGATATACCACTTTATCTCTCACATACGGTCACAGCAATCGAAGGGAAAGATGTCTTGAAAAGGATCACCATCAGCGCGGTTGACAACCACTACCGGCCGATCCCGGGCACTGAGAAACATTTTGACGTTGATACCCTTTTGTTATCCGTTGGTCTGATCCCCGACATTCAGCTCTTCGATCATCTGAATCTTGACCTTTCAATCATGACAGGTAGCGCTATCGTGAACCAACACCTAGAGACATCGGTCCCAGGACTGTTTGCATGTGGTAATGCCCTTCACGTCCATGACCTAGTGGATTTTGTCAGTCTTGAAGGGGCGAAAGCGGGACAAAGTGCCGCTTATTACGCCAAAAAACCTGTCAAACGGCAAGCCTCTTCGATGGATGTCCAACCTGGCACCATGATCCATCATATCGTTCCCCAAAGGATTGACCTAAGCGACATGGTTGAACCTGTCGAATTGTCGTTTCGCACCACCACCAAGGCGAAAGCAGCCAGATTCGTGCTCCGTCAGGACGGGGTTGTCATCAAAGAACAAAAAGCGACGTTTGTCGCCCCCGCGGAAATGGAAAAAATCACCATCAGTGCTGATCTCTTGAAAAGTGATCAGGCGCTGACACTCGATATGGAGGTTCTCAAACCATGAACAAAGACATGATCTGCATTGTTTGTCCTGTCGGCTGTCATCTATCAGTCGATGAGCACAACCACGTCACCGGAAACAAGTGTCCGCGGGGCGAGGCATACGCCATCAAGGAAGCGACTGATCCCCGTCGGGTGTTGACCTCTTCGGTCAAGACCGTTTTCAACCATATGCCAAGGCTGAGCGTCAAAAGCAAAGAACCGATTCCCAAAGACAAGATCTTTGATGTCATGAATTGTCTCGATCGCATCCTTGTTTCGGATCCTGTCACGATTGGTGATGTGATCATCGATGACGTTCTTGGAACCGGGATTGATATCATCTCGACAAAATCGATCGATTTAAGGTACAATGGAACCAAGGATGTGATTGCATGAAGCCCTACATCATTGCGATTGATCAGGGAACGACAAGTACCCGCACCATGATATTCGACAAAAACAGTGCCATCATCTCGGTTGCCCAGACCGAAATCCGTCAACATTATCCAAAACCGGGATGGGTCGAACACGACCCCAATGAGATCTGGCTCTCGGTCCTTTCAACGATGGCCAAGGCCTTATCACAAAAAAACATCCGTCCTGAAGACATTCACGCCATTGGCATCACCAACCAGCGGGAGACGACTGTCGTTTGGGACAAACGAAGTGGTCGTCCCGTCCATAACGCGATCGTCTGGCAGTCGAGACAAAGCACACCGTTTTGTGATCAGCTCAAGAATGATGGCTATGAGCCGCTGTTCAAGGCCAAGACCGGTCTGGTGATTGACCCTTATTTCTCTGGAACCAAAGTCCGTTGGATTTTGGATCATGTCCATGGTGCCCGTGAGAAAGCCGACGCCGGTCATCTCGCATTTGGGACCATTGACTCCTGGTTGGTCTACAAACTGACAGGACAACAGGTCCACGTCACTGATGTGTCCAATGCCAGCAGGACATTGCTATTTGATATCCATACCTTGACCTGGGATCCCAAACTCGCATCGATTCTAGGTGTTCCGATGTCGATGCTTCCGGAAGTCAGATCCTCATCTGAAATTTATGGTCATACTGTCGGATACCATTTTTACGACCTTGAAATACCCATCGCCGGGATTGCCGGCGACCAGCAGGCCGCCCTCTTCGGTCAGACCTGCTTTGACGTCGGAAGTGTCAAGAACACCTATGGTACTGGCTGTTTCATGTTGATGAACACCGGCTCCAAACCCGTCATATCCAAAAATGGTCTCCTATCAACCGTCGCCTGGAAGATCAATGACCATGTCAGTTACGCCCTTGAGGGCAGTGTCTTCGTTGCTGGCTCCGGTGTTCAATGGCTCAGAGATGGTCTCAATCTGATTGAGACCGCGAGTGAGACCGAACCGTTGTCGGAAAGCCTCGATGACAATGAAGGTGTCTACATTGTGCCTGCTTTCGTCGGCCTAGGGACGCCTTATTGGGACGCGGATGCCCGTGGCGCGATCTTCGGATTGACCAGAGGCACTGATAAGAGGCACTTCGCCAGAGCGATTCTAGAATCCATTTGCTATCAGTCACTCGATGTGCTCAAAGCGATGGAAAGCGACACTGGCCTTCCGATCAAGACCTTCAAGGTCGACGGCGGAGCAACCGGTAACCGCTTCATGATGCAATTCCAGTCGGATATCCTTGATATGCCAGTCGAACGTCCGGTCATCCTTGAGACAACCGCTCTGGGTGCCGCATACCTCGCTGGTCTCGCAACACATTTCTGGTCTTCACTAGAAGACATCAAATCATCATGGAAACTAGGCGTCCGTTTTGAACCCAACATGGATCAAAAGAGACGAAACGCCAATCTAGACGGTTGGTCACAAGCCATCTGGGCCACCAGAGGGTTCAAACCATCATCCCAGAAATCTTCATTTGACGGCTCATAAACGAATCAACGACCGGGAGGGAAACACATGAAAACCATTGTCATCACCGGTGTCACGAGTGGGATTGGAAAAACACTCATGATGGCACTACTCGAAAGAGGCGACAAAGTCGTCGGCATCGGACGCAGCCGATCACGGCTGTTTGCACTTGATGAGGACTTCAAAGCCAAAGGATACCGATCCTACCGTCTGATCAAAGCCGATTTTCAATCCCTGAAAGAAATCAAAGACGCCGGCGAGTCCATCAGGAAAAACTTTACCCAAGGCATCGATGTTCTGATCAACAACGCCGCCCAGATGACTAAAGTGAATGCCACAACCAATGATGGATTCGAAACCCAGTTTCAAGTCAACCACCTCGCCCCGGTCGTCTTGACCCATGCCCTTTTGCCATTGCTCAAAATGACCAATGGTATCGTCATCACGACTGCGAGCAACGCCCATCGCAAAGCCAAGTACGACCCAGATGACCTGCAAGCGACAAAGTCATATAGCCCCTTGAGATCCTATTGCCGGACGAAACTCTACAATGTGCTCTTTACCCGCGGACTGAATGAGCATGTCCTAAAAGACACCGATGTCCGTGCCTATGCGGTCCATCCCGGACTGGTCAGGACGGACATCGCGAACAAAGAGTCAAGCACATTCTATAAGTTCAGTTTCCGGTTTTTCATGAAACTGAAAGGCATTGAAACGGATGAAGCGATCAAAAGTTATCTGCATCTGATTGATCATGGCATGGACCAAGATATCTTCTATGTCAGTGAATCCAAGGAAGGAAAACTCTCCAAAGCAGCCATGGACGACACCCATCGTGATCATCTTTGGAAAGAGACTTTAACGCTACTAGACATCACTTTTTCCGATTAGATGGAGAGGACCCCTATGACACCTACCTGTATCGTCACGCTGAACAAAGGTGCTGAGAAAGCCGTCCAATTGGGTGAGAAACGCATCATGAGCAACATGATCCACGCCCTTGAAGGATCGATTCGAAGCGGTGCCGTTGTCGATGTCAAAAGTTATCAGGGCCAGTGGCTTGGAAGCGGATTCCTGAACACCTCTTCCAAGATTTTTGTAAGACTGCTCACAACCGATCCAAGCGTCATCATCGATGACGTGTTTTTTACCCGATTGATCGAAAACGCCAACGCTTCTAGGATCCGACTTGGCTTCAAAGACACCTACCGAATGGTCTTTGGCGAGGCTGATGGCCTTCCCGGGCTCACCATTGACAAATACCAAGACATCCTCGTTCTCCAGATCGTCACGCTCGGATTCGAACAAATCAAAGATCGGCTCATCGCGCTTCTGGTCAAACTGTTCGCTCCCAAAGGTATCTACGAGCGATCTGATCTGAATGCCCGTGCCCTCGAGGGACTGGATCAGATCTCACGGACGCTTTATGGTACCGTCCCTGATCATATCACCACGATGATTGGGGATGTGATGATGACCGTTGATGTCAAGAACGGTCAGAAAACCGGCACATTTCTGGATCAGGTCAGAAACCAGCAAGCGTTAAAACCCTATGTCAAAGACAAAACCGTTCTTGACTGTTTCTCCCATACGGGGGGATTCGGACTGCATGCCGCCCATTATGGCGCGAAAGAAGTCACTTGCATGGACATTTCCGAGACCGCCATCAACAAGATCAACGCACACAAGGCCCTAAACGGTCTTAATGACGTCGAAGCGCTCAAAGACAATGTTTTTGAAGCCCTTCGGACATACAAAAAGAATAACCGGACATTTGATGTTGTCATTCTGGATCCCCCAGCTTTCGCGAAGAAGAAACAAGATGTCGACAAAGCGACCAGAGGCTATAAAGACATCAATCTTCATGCCCTTGACATCATCAATGATGGCGGTCTTCTTGTCACCTGCTCATGTTCAAGTTTCATGACCTTGCCGTTGTTTCTGGAAATGATCGGTTCGGCTGCCCAGGACGCAAACAAAAGAACCCGGCTGCTCGAGCTTAGGGTTCAAAGTCCAGACCATGCGCCAATCCTTTCTGACGCATCATCGGTCTATCTGAAATGTGCGTTTATCGAAGTCAACTAGAGGATCTTTCCCATCTCTAATCTGACATCGTGTTTTTTGAGATCCTTGTTCGAATAGGCCATGGTGTCAAGACCGATGATCTTGTAACCCTCACCGAAATAGAAATCAATCGCTGGTTGGTTCAACGACCGGACTTCTAGGACGATGGCCCGGCATTTAGCCTTTTTTGCGATTTTCTCGACATGAGCCAAAAGCATTTTCCCAAATCCGCGCCGTCTGGCCTTGTGGCTGACAAACAATGTCCAGATACGATATCGATTGTTCCAGGCCTGGATTTCACCTTCAATGACCGCGACCAGTTCTTTTTTCTGGAAAATGGCATAAGCGTGGGGATGTTCGATATAAGAAGCGAACAAATCGGTTTCAAATGTCAATGGACGCTTCCTAAAAAAAGATTTTTTCCGGATGATGAAACTGATGGCGTTCTTTGATGTGACCCGTACGTGATAATACTTCTTGATCGACGTGACATCCTCGATATGATGTCCTTTGTAATCGTCTTGATTGAGTTCAATGATTGTCATGATTCCACCTGCTTTGATTGTCGACATCAGTGTATCACAGAATGCCCGATTTTTCAAAGCCCTCATGACCCTTTGCAGGAGGTCTTTATGAAAGCGAAAATCATCTGGAGTCTGCTTGTGATCTACACCCTCATCCACCTGATCTGGTTTTATAGCATGAGCGTCAATCTACGCACACTCCTGACATTTCAAGGCGAACCTTTGGCGGTCGGGGTGTTCAATCTGATGGGACTTTTTCCGGTCGTTTTCGTCACCTTTCTCTTTTGCGAGCCCCATAAGCCTTCAAGGCCAAGAATCGTCTCGCACCTCCTAGGGTTCATGGTTGGCGCATTCGCCCTGCTTCCGGTCGTCTCTTTTGAAAAACAGAGACCCCGCCACCCGGGATCCCTATTTCGGGTTTTGTTGCTCACTTTGGCTTCAGTCGCCTTGGCACTCCTTATATGGATGTTTGTACAAGGCTCGATCTCTTCTTATCTCAACCTCTTTCAAAGTGACTCATTCATCCATATCATGACCATCGACTGGATCATCTTATACATCATGTCGGTGATTGTCTCAAAAAAACGTTTCAAGACCTGGCCTTTGGCCTTGATTCCAGTTGCCGGTGCGTTGCTGATGCTGGCCATAGAGAGGAGCATAGAGACATGAACATCTTGTTGACCGCTTTTGAACCTTTTGGTGGTGACGCCACCAACCCTTCTCTTGAAGCCCTCAACCGTTTGTCTGGACTTTTAACCAACGATGTCTTCAAGACGGTTGTGCTTCCGGTCTCTTATGACAAAGCCATGATGAGGCTCACTGATCTGATCGAGACCTTCAATCCTGATGTCATTTTGATGACTGGCGTCGCCAAAGGACGGAAAGGGATCACCCTGGAACGGATCGCTATCAACATACAGGACAGTCAAACACCTGATAATGATCAGATAATCCGCTCAGGAAACAAGATCAATCAACATGGTCCGGCCGCTTACTTCTCTGATTTGCCCCTTGAAACGATCTTGAACAAGATCAAAGACAAGGACATCCCCGCGTCCATCTCCAACAGTGCTGGGACGTTTGTCTGCAACACTGTCATGTATCATGCCCTTGACCTGATCAAATCAAGAGACAACGCCAATGTGCGAGCCGGCTTCATTCATGTGCCTTGGCATCTTGAAGGTGCCGTTGGCAATGAGCAGCATCCGATGTTGTCACTATCTATGATCACTGAGGCGATTGAAATCGCCATCAAAGTCCTCATAGGACAAACATAACCCCTCTTTTGAGGGGTTATTCATTGTCATTGACCCAATAAGATGATCCGTTCTTCTCACGTGAGAGAAAGCCATAGTCCACCAGGTAACGTCTGATGGAAACAAAATCATGATAAATCGGCTTGATCGTCTCATTGACATCCATTTCCGTGTAAGTCCGACCTTTCTCAAACTCTGCAGCAACCATCCTCACCAAAATGTATCGTCTTTTTTCTTTGCCTGGCCAATCCTTGAAGACCAATGGCACCTTTGACTCTAGATACGTCATTTCAACGTGTCTGATGTCAGCTTCACTCGTGACAAACATACACTCACCCTTTCTTCTTACGCGTCCGATTGGTTTCCTCTGCTTTGAAACCAATGGTTTTCATGGATTCGATGACTAGGTCCTTCTGGGCATCTGAAAGGCCACCATAAAGCATATCAAGTGTCTGTTTGTGAGACTCAAAAATGGTCTCAAAAAAGGTTTTGCCTTCGTTTGTCAATTCGATCATGACGGATCTTCTGTCGCTTGGGAGCTGAAATCGTTTGATGAACTGTCTTTTTTCGAGTTTGTCAACGACATAGGTCATACTCGAGTTTGCCATCAGGATCAACTCGCCAACACCTTGGATCGGGAGCGCGCCCTTGTGATAGAGCACTTCGAGCGTTCCAAACTCACTGGTGTTGAGCCCGTAATCGGCGATGTCGTTTTTGATCACGGTCTGAACTTGTGAGAATGCCCGAAACATGACCGTGGTCAGTTTGAGACTTTTTGCGCTTCGGTTCATGAACAATGGTTCCTTTCAAGACGTTTTTCGTCAATGTCGAATCAATTCATTTTACATCAATCCGTCCTTCAAGACAACCCTATACATGTCTGAAGTGACTGATTTCAATCATCATCCGTGAAATTCACCGGTTCGCGTGTATAATAGGACCGTAGGGGGGACCTACAAGACAAATGGACGTGATGACTTGAAAAAGAAAACATACTGGTACAAAATCGATAATGCCGGAAAGATTTTCCCTGCGATTTCCTCAAGTGGACGGTCGAATGTCTTCAGGCTGTCTTTTTATCTTGATGATGTTGTCGACCCCAAGACGCTTGAAGCGGCTGTCAACTCAGTGCTACCACGTTTCGATGTGTTTGCTGTGCAGATGAAAAGCGGTCTGTTCTGGAACTATTTTGCTGAAAACAAACACCCTTTCACGGTTGAGGAAGAACCATCCCAGACGTGTCGCTATTTCAAATCAGCCAAAAACAATGGCTATCTGTTCAAGGTCTACACATTGGCAAACAAGGTGACCCTTGAAACCTTTCACGCGATCAGTGATGGGACAGGAGCACTTCATTTCCTCAAATCGATTGTCTATCGCTACTTTCGTCTTCAAGGTCATGAGATTGACCATGAGGAGAAAATACTTTCTGAGCTTCCATATTCGAAGAAGGAATCCATGGACATGTTTGTCGCCAATTATGACAAAGCGCTCGTCAAGAATTTACGCGAGGAGACCGCTTATCACTTGAATGGTGAACGTTTCTCCAGACATTGGAATTTGTTACTCAAGATCTCGCTAGAGACGCCGTCTTTTCTTGCCCATGTCAAATCCACCTACAACGCAACCTTGACACAATACGTCTGTGCCCTGATTGCCTTTGCCATTGTCAATGAGACCGATGATTTCATTCATCAGAAAAAGCCGATCAAAATGTTCATCCCTGTCAATCTGAGACCTTATTTCAATGCCGTGACGCTCAGGAATTTCTCTTTGTTCATCAAGGCGACTTACCCCTCTGACAAGAGAACGTGGACGTTTGAAGACATGTTGGCCATCGCCAAAGAGTCTTTTAAGGATCAGCTTGACAAAGAGAAGCTACAACAACGTCTGAGCTCAAATGTTGGTTTTGAGAAAAAACTGATGCTCCGAATCCTACCCCTCTTCTTGAAGAACATCGCCTTCAAAATTGGCTACAACATCCTTGGCGATTCGATCAGCACATCTAGTCTGTCCAATCTGGGCATCATCGATTTGCCTTCGGGCATGAAGGACAGGGTCCTTGATGTCGATTTCGCAAACGGCGGATACGGTCTGACCACAACGATGGCATCCTATGGATCCAAAACCAACATCATCATCAACTCATCCTTGAAAGACACATCCATCATCAATTTCATCGTGTCCTTTTTGGTCCGTGAAGGTCTCGATCTGACGCTTGATACCAACTACCGGGAGGGCTATGATGAAATACTGTAAGACGTGCCATGTCAAATACGACACCAACCTCTCAAAATGCTTGCTTTGTGAAGGGAATCTCGATCACATCGATGGCACCACCAAATCCGTCTATAAGTTTACCCCGTATACCAAAACCAGAAATCCCCGCCGCTTTCAACGCCTATTCTTGTTTGTCAGTGGTCTAAGTTCAGCCATCTCACTTTATCTTGACTTGATCGATGGCTCACCCTTGTCCTGGTCACTGATCGTTCTTGCCTCCTCAGCCTATGCCGTGATCCTCTATCTCATCCTCTTTGTTCCAGCCTTATGGACATCGAAACTGACAAAGAGTCTGTTGGTCACCTTGAGTGGTCTGATCTTCGTCGGTCTCGCAACCAGAGACCACGCATGGGCACTTGACATCGTTTTCCCACTTGGCATCCTGATCAATCTGATCTTGCTCTCCATCATGGTCTTCGCCGACCGCAAACGCGCATTTGATTATGGGTTCAATCTTGCCATCTTGGCCATGGTCGGACTCATTCCCGGCCTCTTGAACCTGCTTGGTGCCCTCTCAATCGTCTGGCCGAGCGTGGTCACGTTCATCGCATCAGCCACCATTCTGGTCGGCATGTTCGCCCTTTCGACCAAAGAAGCCAAAGAAGAATTCAAACGGCGGTTTCACATATGACAAAGACCATCGCTGTCTTGGGCCCAGAAGGCACATTCTCGGATCTGGCTGCGAAGATGATCACCAAAGATGACGATCATATCATCTACCGTGACACCATCGAAGATGTGCTCAAAACCGTTGGCACCCAGGCAACCCATGCCTTGGTTCCGATTGAAAACGCCCTGGATGGCTTCATCTACCGAACTCTGGATGGCATCTATGAACACACATTGTCCATCCATGCAGACATCAAGATCAGCATTGATTACGCGCTTGTGGGATTGATCGATGGTCCAGAGGATATCCAGAGAATCTTCGTCCAGTTCGCTGCCAAAGCACAGACCCAATCGTTTTTAAACACCCTTGAAAACGTCTCTGTCATCGTCACTGAAAGCAACATGGTATCACATCATCATATCCTTTCACAAGGCGATGCCGCCATTGTCCCTCTACACATTTCGACACCGGATTTCCCTTATCGGAAAACATTGTCTGACCCAAATGTCTTAAATGAGACACGGTTCGTCCTGCTTTCTAGGCGCGTTCATCAGATCCCCGAAGGTCCCCTCAAGGTCTCGGTGATTGTCAAGCCCGAATCGGATCGGCCAGGACTTCTCTATGACATCCTGTCCGTCTTTAAAACCCATGACATCAACCTTGTCTCAATCATGTCGCGACCGATGAAGACCACGATGGGCCGCTACATCTTCTTTCTTGAGATGGAGGGCACTTTGCATAACCGTCAGGAGATTGAGATCGCCCTCAAGACGATTTCCGCCTCGGCGACCGTAACCGTACTTGGTTACTACGGATCCATCACTTTGTAACCTATGACAACAAAAAAACGAAGCAGCAACCGCTGTTTCGTTTTTCTAAAGTGAAGAAACCCTGATGATGAGAGAGCATCACCATCACGTTATGATCAGACGTTGACGCCGCGGCGTCCTCTGATCAACAAAATCGTCACTAAGATACCGATATAGAGCAGACAGCCAAAGAGTGAGATCAGATTCCACATCGCGGTTCGTCCGCTGTTTAGGGTCAGTGACGGTAAGAACAGGATCACAAACAAGGGCAATGCCATCGAAATCGCGGTTCCCGATCCGAGCACCATCTCTTCCGCGACCGGTGTCTCGAGATTTTGGTCAATCCCCTTGAGAAGAGCAAGACCGGTCGAGGCGACCCCGGTGAGCATTCCGAAAAGGCCGATGAAATACTCATCTTGATACCCTGGATAGACGCGTTTGGTCATGTATCTGAGATAGACCATCGTGACCAATCCGGCGAGAATCGCCGTCACAAAGAGCTGGATGCCATAGTCATTTAGGAATTCCAAAGTGATTGAAAGGACAGCCCCGGCAATCATGATGTTGAAGGCGATGGACGCGATGTTGGATAGCATGTAGTTGTTGGTGATGAAGCGGACATTCCGTCCCCTTTTCTCAAACGCCTTCAAGATGTTCTTATAGACCAAGGCATAAAGAATACCAATGATGAAGTTGAAGCCTTTGAGGAGACCAAAAATCTGTTCCCCGGTCCCAGCTAGCGCACCGAGTCCGATTTCCGCAACATAGAGGGTCAGATAGACCAATCCATAAATGATTGAAATGATGATCATCTGAGTGGTGAGCCCGTCAAGGAGACTGATCTCTTTGATGGTGTCAACCTCAATGGTCACCTTTGAGGATGACTCCTCATCATAGGACTTCGGTTTCAAAGTGCCCTTGCGGCGGCTGATGATATTGATCAGTGTTACCCCAACAGTGCCCCCGAAAACGAATCCAAGAAACGCGTATGAGGCCCCAAGGTCACCACCAAAGCCTTTGAGCTGATCGGTCCATGTGTTTCCGATCGACATCGCAAGCCCCGGACCTTGTCCGAATCCGAGCGCGACAAGCATCCCAGAACCAATGAAGTTGTCTTGGGCGAAAAATGCCAGGAACAATAAAATCCCAATCACAGCCTGCAATGCGTAAGTGCTTGTGATAAGCATGCCAGTTGACCAGATCTTCTTTTTGATCTTTGAGGGTTCCCGTTTCAACGCCAAAGCGATAAAGCCGATGGCGAGGGCATGATAGACAATTGATTCGAGTTCATCGAGATTGAAAAACGTTTCCTTGCCGATGATGATTGGTGCGAAAACAAGCGATATGACAAGACCGATAAAGCCCCCAAGCAACGCTGTGGGAATAACGATTCTGTTCAGAACAGGAACTTTGGTCTTCAAGATTTTGGCGATGAACATCAGTCCGCCGATCAGAAGAAAATTCAAGATGATACCCCAGTTTTCCATAGTCAGTTGATCTCCTTTGTGTGAGTGATGACGTCTAAAAGCAATTTCGGATCGTCGATGGTGATAAAGTATGTATGACCCTTCCAATCGAAGGAAATGTCATTCTTCTCGGTCATCACAATGCCCGTGATGTCCTCTTGGTTGATTTCTAGCGTCAATGTTTTGGTCACAATCCAGATTATAGGCGCCTGATATGTGACCCTCGCAAGGCCGATGTGCCTGCGTCTCATTCGTTTGAAATCAATTTCTTTCAAAACCCCTTTGGTCTCAAACCCTTCTTTGATGATACCAGGAATCATATCCATTTGTCGATCGCCCCATTCTGTGAGTCTCGCAAAAGGAAGACCCGTCAGAAGTGATCGTTCATCAAAGGAGGCGATATGGCCACATGTCCGACAGTGTATGTCATTACCTTTGGTATGGATGGTCTGAATCCCCTGACATTTAGGGCACCAATAGATGACATGTTCAAGGCCTTGTGCCCGGTGCTTGGTTGGATACATGACGTCATGGGCTTCACGCCAGTCAAAATCATCAAAGGTGAGCGCCTCTTCAATCACCGAGGCAATCTCTTGTATGCTCATTGTCTTCAACCTCTCAGACGTCAGAAGAATTGAGTAATGGACATCGACTCTGCTTCCTTTGATGTACTTGCCCCATCTTGGGGCGGCGAGAAACCCGCCATCGATCTTCGCGGCAATGACATCAACCCCGACTTTCTTGGCGATTTTGGCTGTGCTTGCATAATCGGTAGGCGTACTTTTCCCAAAATACGATGCGTTGCCTTCGGGAAAGACCATGATGCTTCGGTGATCCTTCTGATAAGCCTCGAGGATCGCCCTGATGGTTCTGGTATCAGTTTGACCTTTGCGTTTGGGAATACTTTTGACCACGTTAGTTAATAAAAACTTAAGTTTTGGATCCGTATATAAAAAGATGTTCGCTATCGGATACGGATAACGGACGATATTCATGGCGACGTAAAGAGGATCGAGCGCTGATGGATGATTGGCCACAAGGAAAAAGGATGTCTTTCCTTTGGGATCAAATCTATCATAGTCGAATCGAAACCGATAACGCCGGTGAAACATGCGTTTGACAATGAAGCGTCCGAACTCAATTGCTAGATTCATGGTGTCGCTCCTTCTTCCCCATTATATCGCAAATCCTTTGAATTGCTAAGTATTAGTTCATCAATTTCAAGAAAAAAGGGGAAGGATGAATCCCCTCCCCTACTTGTTTCTTTCTTCACATGGACTGAAGCGGGATATCGAAGGCCAAACAGACGCCTTCACAGGTGCATTTGCCATGATAGGTATTCACCCCAAGTTTGAGTGGGTGAGACCGTTTGACAGCTTCCTCAAGTCCAAGATCCGCAATCATCAGTCCATAGGTCAACGTCGCGTTGTTCAATGCGACCGTTGATGTCCTTGGCACTGCGCCTGGCATGTTGGCGACACAATAATGCGTGACCCCGTCGACAACAAAGGTCGGGTTGTCATGATAGGTGGGTTTTGAGACCTCGGTCGACCCGCCTTGGTCGATGGCGACATCGACAATGACACTGCCCGGACGCATGTCCTTGTAGAACGCGCGTTTGATCAGTTTTGGCGCTGCTGCACCGCCTGGCAGGAGCACAGCACTGATGACAAGATCAGATCTCTTGACCGCCATCTCGATGTTGTCCGCACTGCTATAAAGGGTTTGAATCCGGTTGTTATAAAGCTCATCAAGATACGTGAGTTTCTTCAGATCAACATCCAAGACCGTCACCCGTGCACCCATACCAACAAGCATCTTGAGGGCATTCTCACCAACGACACCAGCACCGATGATTGATACATTGGCCTGTTCCGTACCAGGAACACCACTGACCAAGAGGCCGCTGCCACCAAAAGGTTTCTCTAGAAATTTCGCACCTTCGATCGCACCAATCCGGCCAGCAACCTCACTCATTGGTTTGAGACATGGCAATGAGTGGTCATCAAGCATAATCGTCTCATAAGCGACGCCTTTGCAGCCAGAGGCCAGCAAAGCGTCGGTAAGAGGCCGATTGGCTGCCAGATGCAAATAGGTATAGACAATCAGATCTTCACGTAAAAAGGGAAATTCCGCCTCAAGTGGTTCCTTGACTTTGACAACCATGTCCGCGCGCGTCCATACTTCTTTGGCAGTCTTGACAATGGTCGCTCCAACGTCTTCATAAAGCATGTCTTCAAAGCCGGAATTAAGACCAGCACCAGCTTCAATCAGGACGTGATGACCATGATGTACATACTCCCGTGCTGATGACGGGGTCAATCCAACCCTGAATTCATTGTTCTTGATTTCCTTGACAGTTCCGACAATCATGATGTTCTCCTTTGGATCGTTTTTTACATGTTTATTGTAACACATTTATGTATGCGCTTCCATAGAAAAAAAGAGAAATTCATCTCTTTTTCAGGCGTTGATACCAACCGGTGATGATTGTGATGAGTTTCTCTTTGTCAAGGACTAAGTGACGCAGGATCAGAAGCTGTTCAAGATTGGTTTTGGTCTCAAGCCACAGGGTCAGATACCCATCAGGACCATACTTGTCCCGGATGTGTTCATAGGCCCGGTTCACATGCTCAGAAAGGGACAGAAGAGGATATTGATGCAATCCGAACTGAACGGTCCGCTTGATCACATGATCCGCGAAAAGATCACGGTCAGCCTCGGCGATGATCTTTCCATAAATGCTTCTGGGCGGGGCCTCAAGAGAGGCCCGGTGATCTTCAATCGCTTCTTTCATGACGATGATCTCATCGGTTTCGAAGTGAGGCTTCAAAAAGGGATCATCAAAGAGTCTCTTCGCCCCAGTCAGATGATGGGTCTTTCGCCCTTCAAGCATGCCGATGTCATGATAATAGGCAATGGTCTCAACCATATCGTTGTTCAGATCATAAGCTTTCGCGATCTCAAGCGATTCCTTGATGACACCAAGTACATGATCGGGTTGATGGGCCTGATCAAAACCACGATAGACGTTTAGAATCACGTGATCCAAATAATCTCTCAAGTCCTTGTTCACATCATGTCCAATCCGTGTTTCAAATGGTCAAGAAGCAACCTGAACACCTCTTTGTCGTTGTTGTAGGTCAGCTTATCCAACACCTCATCCTCATCAAGCCATAGAATATCAGACACTTCTTCCGGTTGGGCAGTCACGTGGTCATCGGCGGCCCGAGCCAAGAAATAGATCACTTTTTTCCTTACCCGGAATCGTGGTGCGTAATTTGTCTCGGCTCTCGCATTGGGAATCAATTGGACATCAAGGCCTGTTTCCTCCTTGATCTCACGATAAGCTGTTTGCAGCTCGGTTTCACCAACTTCCATATGACCCTTGGGAAAACCGTAATGACGTCCATTGATTTGCCTGATCAAAACAAACTTCAAGGCCCCTTGATCCTGGCGAAAGACGACTGCTCCGCATGACGTTTCATGAATCATGTGAAGTCCCCCTTTCATATTTGCCATCAGTATAGCACAGACTGGTCATTTTGGTATTCTTTTTCCCGTTCTCCATTTGCCTGAAGCGCTTTCATCATGTATAATATACATGGTGGCACACGCCAAACACCGGCATGCCCAGAAAGGCGGACGAACAGTGAAAATCCTCTTTGCAAGCTCCGAGGCGTATCCCTTCTCCAAAACCGGCGGCCTTGCCGACATGGCCTATGCCCTACCGAAGGCTCTTTCCAAACTCGGACATGACGTCAGAATCATCACGCCTTACTATCAAACCATTTCAAAGCACCATCATCGGATGGCCTTTTTAGGAAAAAGCTCAGTCAACATGGGGGGGACAACAACCGAAGTCAACTACTTCACCCTTAAGGAAGACGGGATGTCTTATATCTTCGTCCAGAACATGCACTATTTCGAACGCGACAAACTCTATGGTTACAACGATGATGCCGAGCGTTTCTCATGTTTCTCATACGCCATCTTGGAAGGCATGGAAACCTTTGACTTCTTCCCTCATATCCTGCACCTAAACGACTGGCAGACCGGGATGGTTCCTTATTTGCTGGATCAGCACTACCGACCAAGAAACGGTCACTATTTCTCGATTCACACTTTGCTTTCCATCCATAATCTTGAGTATCAGGGATCCTTTGACACCTACGTCAGCCGTTTCTTCAACACTGACTTTGACTATGCCTATATTCATTTTGATCGGGTGAACTTTCTCAAAGCTGGCATCGAACGGGCAACCAAGATCAACACCGTCAGTCCGACCTACCGGGATGAGATCATGACCGGTGATGGTGGGTTTTCACTCGATGGCGCACTCATGCGGCGTCAAGATGACTTGGTTGGAATCCTAAACGGAATCGACACCGATCTTTTTGACCCTCGTAATGACCCCATGTTAGAGACCCAATACGGAATCAAGGATGTCAAGAAAGGCAAACGATTGAACAAGGAATCACTTTTGCACCAATTTGACCTTGATGTTGACCTAGACACCCCTTTGGTCTCATACATTGGCAGGCTGGCCTCCCAAAAAGGGATCAATCTGATGACGAGGTCACTCGAAGAAGTCATCATGTATTCCGAAGCCAGATTCATTTTGATGGGTTCAGGCAATGATTCCTATGAAGACTATTTCCGATATCTTGCCGAGAAATTTCCTGGGAAAGTCGCGAATTACATCGGATTCAATGAATCCATTGCCCATCGCCTTTATGCCGCCTCCGATATCTTCATGATGCCATCAAGGTTTGAACCTTGTGGACTTGGCCAAATGATTGCCATGCGTTACGGCACCTTACCGGTCGTTCGCGAAACCGGCGGTCTCAAAGACACCGTCACGCCCTATAACAAATTCACCGGTCAGGGAACCGGGTTCTCCTTCTCGCATTACGACGCCAACGACTTCAAGGAAAAACTCTTTGAAGCCATCAACCTTTACCACAGTGACAAAGACATGTGGGATGGACTCGTCCGCAATGCGATGAAAACGGATTTTTCACAAAAAAAGATGGCAGAGGCCTACGTGAGTCTCTACCAAATCATTCTTGGAGTGTGACGTATGGAAACTTTGGCATTGATTTTGGCAGGCGGAAAAGGAAGCCGTCTCGACATTCTGTCCCAGCGCCGCAGCAAACCGGCCATGCCCTTCGCCGGCAAATTCAGAATCATCGATTTCACATTGAGCAATTGTGCCCAATCCCATCTTTATGACATCGGAATTCTGACCCAGTATCTCCCTTTGTCCTTAAACGAACACATCGGCAGCGGAAAACCATGGGACTTAGACCGTCGCGACTCCGGTGTGACATTGCTTCAACCCCATAACTATTGGTATCTGGGAACGGCGGATGCCGTTTTGAAGAACCTTGAGTTCATCGAACGACGGAGCCCTAAGTATGTGCTGATTCTCTCTGGTGACCATATCTACAAGATGGATTACCGCAAGATGATCGCCGACCATAAGGCTTCGAATGCCCGTTTGACAATCGCGACCCAACCGGTTCCGCCCGAAGAGGTGCATCGTTTTGGCATCATGCGGGTTGGCGAGAATCAGGAAATCATTGACTTTGAGGAAAAACCAAAGACATCCACCTCGAATCTCGCGTCGATGGGTATCTACCTGTTCAATCTTGACCTTTTGAAGGAAGTCCTCCATAACGTCAAACGTGATGACCTTGATTTTGGTCATCACATCATCCCCCACCTGATCGAATCGACATCAAAAGCCGTTTATGCCTATACCTTCGAAGACTACTGGCAAGATGTTGGAACCTATGATTCCTATCTAGAGACCAATCTCTCATTGGCCAATGGGTTTTGTGACCTCGACTTATACGATCCGACTTGGAAAGTCTTTACCAAGAGCGAGGATCTTCCGCCCGTCAAGGTCGGGGAAAATGCCCAGATCAAAACCAGCCTTGTCTCCAATGGGTGTATTGTCGAAGGCACTGTCATCAACTCGGTCCTGAGCCCAGGTGTGTTGGTCGGCAAAGGTGCGGTGATCAAGGATTCGGTGATCCTGAACAATGCCATCATCGGCCAGAACGTCACCATCCATAAATCCATTCTTGACAAACGAGTGGTTGTCGGACACAACACGACCATTGGGGTCTCCGATGATGTCTCACCCAACAAGGAAAAACCAGATCTGCTTTCCTCAGGCATCACTGTCATTGCCAAGGGCACCATGGTGCCATCCGATATGACCATTGGCAAGAATGTCCGAATTTTCAGGACCGCCCATTTTGATTCCAAGGTTGTCAACAGTGGTGAGACCCTGAAGTAACAAAGGAGTCCTCATGGCGAGTATTGATTACGGCACACCATCCTATTTTCTATACATCGGCATCATGGTGGCACTGACCGCCTTCTTTGATGTTCTCTTCAAAAATCGAAGCACGCGGGTGAAAACCCTTGTGCTTTTCTTGTTGTTGTTATCTGCGTTTGGCTTGCACTTCTTGAAACTCATCCTAGTTGAACGTTATGCCCGTGGTCTTCCATACACCGTCACCTACGCCTCGCTCGAAAACATTTGTGCCGTGAGTGTGATTGTTTTTCCCTGGATTTTTCTTTCCCGTCACCGGGGCCTCAGAGATTACATGGTGATTGTCGGTACCCTCTCAGGGCTTGCTGCGTTCCTGATTCCTACTGAAGGTATTGGGCGTGATCCCTTCAGTGCCGGTGTCCTCCGCTTCTACTACAGCCACTTCGTCATCTTTGTTGTCCCATATCTGATGGCCAAGTGGAAACTGCATCGGATTGATCTTAGAAGAATCTTCGTGCTTCCCTTTTATGTCTATGGCGTGATGGCCCTGATCATGGTCAATGAATTTGTGTTGAACGCACTCGGTCTTGTCAACGCGACTTTCCAGGATTACCTGAGTGCGGAATTCAGAAATACCGCGTTCGTCTTTGGAATACCTGAGATCCTATCCGACTTCAAACCCTTCATGTATGCCCTGACCCCCAAAGTCTTTTTGACCCATCCGATCACCGGTGATTTCCTGCACTGGCCCATCCTGTGGGTCATGATTCCCCTGTACTTGTATGGCATTGTGCTCGCCTCAATGGTCTGTTTCTTCTTTGAAGGCACACGCTCAAGAGCGTTACTCAAAGGGCTCTTCATCCAAAAGAAAGAGCCTTGTCAGTCAAACGTGTGATCAATACTTGATCATTGACCCCCATTGCTCATGCAATGGGGGTTTCCATATAGAAAAAGGCGCTTGTTTGACAAGCGCCGATCAGTTTGACTTGATGAACTGAAGCAAAGAATCACGATGCCATTATGCGGTTTGCAATGCTTCCTGAGTCCGTCCCTTGAAGACCTTTTTGATACCTATCGCAAACACCAACATCAGATATGAGACAAATGTGAAGCCAAGAACATAGGTCATCAGGAAGACCGGATAAGGCACAAGCGGCTGGACCATGGAAAGGATCGGTAAATCATTGTCATAAATCGGATTGATGAAGAACATGTTGAAGGTACCGTCTTGGATGTAGGCGTTATGCCACAAATTCAAGCCCATCGCGATCACAACAAGGACCGTGAAGACCGCCATCGCCGCAAGAATCGTCTTGCTTTGAAGTTTGACTCTGTTAGCAAGCAAGCCAATACCTAGAACCGCCATACCGCCATGATGGACCATGGTCTGAATGTTGATCCCAATTGTTCCCACGAACACTGTCGCAGGATAGAGCATGACCGCAAAACCGGCAAAGAATCCGAAGGTCGCCAAAAAAGCGAACAGGGCATCCTGAAGTTTTCCTTTTTTGATGATGCCGGCCAAGAGCGCGACATACATCGGTGTCGAACAGAACTGGAACGGGAAAGCATACCAACGATAGTTCCAATCATTGCTGTAACTGTAATTCAGTTGTTTATAGATCTCAAAAAGAATCAAGACGATCGCGAAGCCCAAGACCGTCTTCCTGACTTTTGCGTCGGATGCCCCTTTGAGTCTGGTGATGATCAAAACGAATCCAATGACCATCAAGACGAGCGACAAGTAGTGAAACCAACTTTCACTAAGCGATGTGAAATAACTCGGACGGGTCATTTGTCCATTCAAAAATTCCATCAATGGGTTTAGAAACTCCATATCGGTCACCTCATAGCGTTTGATTTACTCGATTATTTTACCACATCATCTAAAAAACGTATCCTCTATTTTACATGAAATCATAGGGGGACAGGTCTTCTGTCAGATCCTCAGCACCATCAATCTCGTTTCTGAGCCTTTTGTCTAATGTCGTCATCCGTTGATCCATCAACCGATTGGCGGCATAAGACAGCAATCCGATATCTCCAAAGACGATCAACATCTCCTTCGCCCTGGTAATGGCCGTATAAATCAGTTCTTTCCTGAGCATATGGGCATATGCCCTGACCATCGGCATCATCACAATCTTGTATTCCGAGCCTTGGGCTTTATGGATGCTGACACAGTAGGCAAGGCTGATATTCTCAAGATCAACCTTCCGATAGAGCACACTGTTATCGTCATAATCAACGGTCATATACGCCGTCCCCTCTCCATCCTCACCAATTGTCTTGACGACCCCAATGTCCCCATTCATGATGTTGCGTTCAAGATCATTGGCGAGTTGGATCACCTTGTCACCGACGTGATAGATCCGATCACCATAACGCATCTCACGACCGCGTCCCGGATTGAAGGTTTCCTTAAGAAACGCGTTCAGGGCATCAATCCCAAGATCGCCTTTATACATTGGTGCCAACACCTGGATGTCTTCAATGATCTGATGTCCCCGGTTCATGGCCCCTTTGATCTGTGAGGCAAGCACGTGTTTCAATCGTTCGGGGGAACACCGATAGAGATAAACATCATTGCTGGTTTGAAGATCATCGGCTGAAACCATCTGCTGATTGACTGCTCGGGCAAGTCTCACAATGTGTGAATTCTGTGCCTGACGATGGATCTCAGAGAGTCTGACCACCGGCAAAATATTAGAATCAATCAGATCCGCGAGCACCATGCCTGGTCCGACCGAAGGCAGCTGGTCGACGTCTCCGACAATGACAACTTTGGTCTCCGTCAAAATCGCATCAAAGAGACGACGGGCAAGAAACAAGTCAATCATCGATGCCTCATCGATCACGATCAGCTGATACGGCAAGGGATTCGATACGTCAAACGCGAAATGTCCCTCAAAGGTGAAACCTAGGTGGCGATGAATCGTTTTCGCCTCCATGCCCAACAGTTCTTTCATCCGTTTGGCAGCGCGTCCTGTCGGCGCCATCAGTCCCACGGTTTCCTTGATCTGTCGTGCACTGAGCTTGTTCACCATCCGGTAGACATCAATCAACCCTTCGATGATGGTGGTCTTCCCGGTGCCCGGACCACCGGTGATGACCGTCAAAGGATGTCTCATCGCGGTGATGATGGCCTCTTTTTGGATGGTGGTATAGGTGATGTTCTTTTGAATTTCAACCGCGTCGATGAGCGTTTTGACATACTCATCATCAACCGGATCGATGTCTTTCCCACTGATTCTCTGAATGCTTTTTGAGAGCAACGTCTCAGCCTGATGAGAGATGAACAACGTGTACAGATCGCCTTCAACGATCAGTTTGCCTTCCTCGACAAGGACATCAATCATGGGCTCGACATCCTCACTGATCCTGGTTTGATCCTGAACCGATGTGATGATGCCTTCCCTGGAGAAAGATGTGTCACCATTTTGATAGACCATGCCTTCGACCACAAAGAGAATGGCCGCCTTGATACGTCTTGGATCCGTTTCTGAGAACCCTAGTTTCAAAGCGATCTGATCGGCTTTTAGAAAGCCGATGCCTTCGATATCCTCAATCAGACGATACGGATTCTCCTCGATGGTCTCAAGGGTTGACATGCCGTATCGCTCAATGAGTTTCATCGCCAGTTTGCCCGAGATGTCATAGCCATAGAGTGAGACCAAGATGTGCTCATTGGCCTGGTGGTCAAGGAGTTCCTGATGGAAGCGTTTGATCTTGACGGGTGAGAACCCCACCTTTTTCAAGACACTCATGTCTTTTAAAATCTGGTCGATGGCATCAAGTCCGAGGCCATCGACAATTTTTTGGGCTGTTTTCGGTCCGATACCAGAGAAAAATGAACTCGACAGATAATTCACAAGCCCATGCTCGCTTTGCGTCTTCATCTTTTTGAATGTCTCAACCTTGAACTGTGACCCATAGGTCGGATGTGTCGTCCAGTTGCCGATGAACTCGTAATCCGAGTCCTCGGCAAAAAGAGGAAAATACCCGACGATGGTTTCAGTGTCGCCCGTTTCAGTGATGATTCTGGCGATCTGATACCCATTGTCGGGGTTGCGATAGACGGTATTTTTGAAGCGTCCGGTCAATGTGTCCATGAAAACATCCTTTTTGTGACGGTTTTAAGCATTTCGCGTTTGATTATGGTCCCTATCTCTCAGTCAATCGCTTTCCAAACTAGACGTACTGACGCCTGATTCCATCCCTGTACACGGTCTCAATCGTACCACTGCCGACACAGACCTCACCTTGATAAAAGGCTGCCACCTGACCCGGTGTCACGGCTCGGGCGAGCTCGGGAATGTCAACCATAAGAGAGGTTTCCGACAGCCAACGGATTGAGACCGGGAGGTCTTGTTGCCGGTATCTGAACTTCGCTGTCATCTTCCCATCAAGCTTCTCTTTGCGCCACACCACCGATGTGATCAATGCCTGGTCCGCATAAAGATTGGGATGCATGCTGTCGGGCTCGACATAAAGGGTATTGGTCGATAAGTCTTTCCCGACCACATACCATGCGCCATCGGCATCCTGGGCACCACCAATCCCGAGTCCCCTTCTTTGTCCAATGGTATAGTTCATCAGCCCTGAATGATTCTTAAGGAAGGTCCCGTCGAGACGTCTCATGGATCCTTTCTGGGCGGGAAGATAGTTTGAGAGAAACGCCTGAAAGTCGCGTTCGCCAATGAAGCAAATGCCGGTCGAATCCTTTTTATGAGCGGTTGGAATCTTGTTCTCAATCGCGATTTTCCTGACATCACGTTTCAAAAGGTCGCCAATTGGAAACATGACATCCTTCAGCTGGTCTTCGGTGAGCTGAGAAAGGAAATAGGTCTGGTCTTTGCTTTGGTCAACAGCCCTGAGGAGCCTTGGACCTTCTGGGTGGTGTTCTATCCGGGCATAGTGTCCCATCGCGATATAATCATAATCAAGCGTCTTCGCATAGGTCACGAACGCTTTGAACTTGATGTTGTTGTTGCAAAGGACATCCGGATTCGGGGTTCTGCCTCGTTTGTACTCATCGAGAAAATAGGAAAAAACGTCGTTCCAATACGCTTCGACGAAATCAACCCGATGCAAAGGAATCCCCAGATGACGGGCGACCGCTTGGGCATCCCGGTAATCCTGTTCCTGGGCACAAACCTCATCATTGAGCGTGGGATTGCCGCTGATGTCACTGTTTGCGGCTGAGTCCCAATTACGCATGAAGACACCTTCGACATCATATCCTTTTGTTTTGAGCACATACGCGGCGACGCTTGAATCAACGCCTCCGGATAAGCCAAGAATCACTTTTTTCTTCACGATATCACGTTCTCTTCACATCTGAGGGCAATCTGAAATCACTTCTGGGAGAGAGTCCAAAAGAAACAATCTTCGGACCTTCAGGAAGCGTTGCCCGTTTGTATTGTTGGGTATAAAAGCGTTTGAAAAAGAGCGCGGTACGAGCTTTGGCCTTATCTCATCATCCAATTGAAATGCATATTTGAGCAACATCGACACACTTTGCCTCAGACGCCCCCGCCCTGAAGATGGTGGTACATGATGAAATCATTACGGTCATAGGGTCAATCACACCGGTTCGGTCACTTGGTTTCCAAGAGTTCGGGCGAGATTGGTGCATCCAAGACCGCATTCAAGAGAGCTTGAAGCGCTTTGAATCCATGAGCGGCATGATGTCTGATGAGCGCTTTGACCAAGGTCTTGGGCACACCGGCATTGATACCATACATGCTCATCTGATCACCATTGTAGGTCATCCATCCAAGGGCGATCTCAGACATGTCCCCGGTGCCCAAAACGAACCCATGATGTTTGTTTGAAAGATCCATCAGGATCATCGTCCTCATCCTTGCCTGGGCGTTCTCATAGGTCACATCCTTGGCCTTGTGACCGATGTCATCAAGATGAACATCCACGGATGCCTGGATGGGAATCGTCATTGCCGTCACACCAAGAGCAGCCATCATATCCTGAGCCCGGGCAAGACTCTGATCGGTGGTTGGCTTTGAGGGCATGGTGACACCAATGACCGAAGTCCGTTTGTGTCCCAATAGATCGACCGCCATCACCGCCACCAACAAGGCCAGCGTCGAATCCAATCCCCCAGAAATCCCGATGATGATGTTGCGAGATGACGTTGGCATGGTCATGATCCGCCGAGCGAGTGCCTGGGCTTGCAGGGTAGCCGCATACTCAAGATCGGATGTCTTCTTCGGGACAAACGGATACTTGTCCAAAACAGACTCAAAGGCGTATTGCGGGGTCTCTTTGATGGTCATTGAAACGCGTCTGTATGTCTGTCTTTGCATCCCTTTCATACTTCGGTAGGTCGTGTCCTGACGTTTTTGAAAATTGATCATGTCCATATCAAGATCCGCGACGACAAGTGCGGACGTCTGATGGAAATCCAAAGACTCACGCATCAACTCGCCTTGTACGGCAATGATCTTATGGGCTGAGAAAACAATCTCCGAGGTCGACTCAAACTGACCGGAACTGGTGTAGACATACGCCCCCATCTGTTTTCTTGAGTGGTCTAAGACAACGTGTCTCCTCTGCATGGGTTTACCAATGTGTTCGGTCGATGCCGAGAGGTTGAAGACAACATTCGCACCAGCCAAAGACATGTCATCAGCCGGAGAATAGGCAATCCACAAATCCTGACAGATCTCAACCGCGACGCGGATGTCTTTGTCCTCGTCTTCAAAAATCAGATGGCCAAATGGAATTTCCTGACCAAACATGGAAACGGTATCGAAGGTCGCCTGATTGGCTGAGGTGAACCATCGCATCTCATAAAATTCATGATTGTTGGGCAAATAATGTTTCGGAACAAGTCCTAGAATCCTATCCTTCATGCAGACCGCAGCGACATTGTATAGGATTCCATCAACATCAAGCGGTAATCCGACAATGAAAACACCTTGATAAGCGGTTGTCTCAACAAGGGTTTTCAAGGCATCTTTGGCCTGACGGACAAACGATGCCTGATAGAAGAGATCGCTTGCTGTATAGCCCGTGATGGAAAGCTCCGGAAAAACAACGATCGCGGCATCCGTGGTTGAAAGAACATCCCTGATCACATCAAGATTACCGCTGATATCGCCGGCTGTGATGGCTGGTGTCGCAGCTGCGACTTTCAAAAATCCCTGATGATACATACTCATGTCTCCTCGTATAAATGATGTGTCTTGATATAACAATCAACCGCTTTGGTCACGACTTGATCGCGAAGGTCTTTCTGCTTTCGGGCTATGGTTGATGAGATGTCAGATGAAAACGGAATAAATGTGAAGTGATGGTCAATGTCTTTGAACATCCTCTTTGCTGTTTCCTGATCCATACCACCTGATCGGTTGATCACCACAAACGGATAAGTCCTAAGAAGTTCTTCGGCAGCAATCCATCTCATCAGCGTTGGAAGTTGGTCGGAACCGATGACAAACCTGACATCGTGATGTGTCTTTGAGATCTCTTTGAGCGTTGAAAGTGTCCCTTGATAGTGTTTGCTCGCCTCAAGGGTTGAAAGACGAACCCTTTCGAGTCCGTCAGTCATCAGTTTGAGCATATGCTCACGATGAAACAAAGGCACAAGACCTTTTTTATCATAGTCATCCGGCACCGGCAACAAAATGACCAAGCCGTCCGGGTATGTGTTCAGCAATGTTTTTATGATGTCAAGATGTGCGCGTGTCGGTGGATTGAATGATCCCCCAAAGACCAAAGTCACAACATCACCCTGATTTATTATACCACGATTTGAAGGTTTGAACTTGTCACTGGGTGTTTAGGTGCCATTCTTCTTACAAAAGAATTAATTCGTCACTTGAGTGTGTGATTTGAAGCATAATACTTTGAAACAATTATAAACATTGATATAATCATACTGTCTTTATGAGACTAAATTGATTTTAAGGAGCCTGATTGAATTGGACATCAAAGAAAGATACTTCAACAAGCTGAGATCGGAAAACATGCGCTTGACCAGAAGCCGTAAGGCCATGATCGAAGTGCTTGAGAACCAACACCTGACGTTTAAGGAACTGCAGCGTGCGCTCGCCAAGCGTGGTCTCTACAATGTTTCGACCATATACAACAACCTGGATTTCTTCATCAAGCAGAAAATTGTCGTCGAAATATACATCAATGACACGAAATACTATGACCTTGCCATGGGCAATCCCATGCACAGCGCCGACAGTCACATCCACGTCATGATCCGTGACACCAACGAGATCACCGAAGTGAACAGTCCCGACATCTTCGAATACATCAGCAACCATCCTTCGATGAAACATCTTGATCTCGATCACATCCGGATCACCATCTCAGCCCAAAAAAAGAAAGACATCTGACCTCAGATGTCTGGCGAGGCACCTGCCTCGCTTTTTCTTACCCAAATGCCTGGACGAACAGATGGGCGGTCTCGATGTTTGTGGCCAAAGGTACCCGATAGACATCGCATAGTCTCAAAAGCGCACTGACATCGGGTTCATGTGGTTGGGCGGTCAACGGATCCCGGAAAAAGAAGACCATGTCCAAGAGGCCGTTGGCGACCATCGATCCGATTTCCTGATCACCACCAAGAGGACCTGATTTTTTGAGATGGATCATCAAACCGGTATTTTGGATGATCAGTCCACCGGTCGTCCCGGTCGCGTATAACGTATGTTGGGCCAACAATGCCTTATGTTTTCCGACAAAGGCAATCATATCCGGCTTTTTCTGATCATGGGCGATCAAGGCAATGTTCATGTGTCAGTCCTTTCTGCCACCCGTAATTTCGCGGAACGGCTACGGGGATTGGCAAGCATTTCCTCTTCTCTTGGCAACACCGGTTTTCTGGTGATCAGTTTGAGTTTGGGAACTGGCAAATTGATCAATGGCATGTTCTTAGGTACTTGGATCTCACTATGTCTTTTGAAGAAGTGCTTGACGATTCGATCCTCAAGGGAATGAAATGTGATGACTGCGATCCGCCCCCCCGGTTTAAGCAATGCCAAAGCGTCATCAAGGACGGTTTCTAGTGCTCTGAGCTCATCATTGACGGCGATCCTGATGGCTTGGAAAACCCGTTTCGCACTGTGGCCTTTTTGCCCATGATTGATCCGGTCTGTCAGCCTGACCAGGTCAAAGGTGGTCTCCATTGGTCTTTCAGACACAATCGCGCGGGCAATCCGGCGAGCGTTCTTCTCCTCACCATACTGATAGAAAATCTTCGTGAGGTCCGCTTCCGAATAGGTGTTGATGATGGTAGCCGCACTCAACTGGCTTTCTTGGTCCATCCGCATGTCCAATCGGACATCATTCATGTAGGAAAAGCCACGGGTGGGATCATCAATCTGAAAGGATGAGAGTCCCAGATCAAAGAGAATCCCATCAACCTGATCGACATGGATGGCTTTCAGGGCATCGGTCATTTTGGCGAAATTCTCATTGATAAACGTGACGTTTTCCTGACCATCAAGACGCTCTTTTGCCCGGCGAATGGCATAGGAATCACGATCAAAGGCGAACAGACGCCCGTGATCAAGCATTGACAGGATCAAATGGCTATGTCCACCGCCACCAAGGGTGGCGTCAACATAACGTCCGTCTGGTTTAATGTCTAGCATGTCTACCGCTTCATTTAAGAGGACTGTCTCGTGTTTGAACATGGGGTATCACCTGATTTCCATTTGAGTTTAGGTTATATGAAAGATGCGACTTTGTCAATTGGCAGAAGAAAAAGGCGCATCGCGCCCTTCCTCAATCCTTCTTGGATTCTTTTTTGGTTAGCACAAGTTGTCCTTTGTAATAACCACTGTTTGGTGTCACGCGGTGGGGTAGCGTGAATTCACCGGTTTGCGGGCATACGACAAGTGCGGGTGCCGAAAGTTTGTAATGGGTACGGCGTTTGCGCTTGGCGGTCTTACCGGTTCTGCGAAATGGAACAGCCATCTGTTCACCTCCTCATGTTTTTGATGCCTTGTCAAGATCAGCGAATGCCGGGTGCGGTGCTTTTTCCTTATCAAAATGCACATCACGAGCATCCGGATGATAGATGACATACGGTTTTTCGGATATGACGCATCCAAAGACGACCTCTTTGAGGTCGAAAGGATCGTCTAGTGTGAAGTCAGCATCCGGTCCGTCTCCAAAGATCATGTCAACGTCAAACGACATCGGATAGGAGACAGCTTTAAGGGTCTTGGCACAGGCCAAGATGGGTGTGACTTCGATGTGAAGATGCGCGCGGAGCTCGTCATCTGCAAGATGGAGCTCTCCTGTGACTTTGGTTGGGCCGATCTCTATGATGTCTGGAATTTGGGCAATGTGATCGGTAAAGTCATAGGACACATCAATGGGTTTCGGATCTTTCAGGTCATGTAAGCGCCATGTCATCGTGCATCACTCCAACGGACGTATTATACGACATTCAGTCCCCAAAAGTCAATGGTTTGGTTTACGAGCGTCTGCCGCGAACCCGGCTCTTGATCTGGTCAAGAACAAGCTTTTCTTTCTCAGTCAACAAACCCGGGAGTTCATAACCCTCATGAAGACGGTGATTTCTTAAGTGGAGGGGAACAATGGTGCCATCAATCAAGGTCAGCTCGAGGTCCAAAATGATGTATTTGGGATGCTCGGGCTTGTCATACTTGATCGCGGTTTCCATATGAACAACATCAAAATAGTTGAATTCTCCGGCGACATCAAAGCCAATTTTGCCATCACGATGGTCGATGTTGCATTGATGGTAATAAAGTGAATCCTCACCGAAAAAAAGCGATGTGACAAGCGACTGGTCATATCTCAGTGTCATCGTTCCGTCTTGGAGTTTGTCGAGGCGGTAAGCGACCCTGTCGGCGTCCGTATATGAGTCAGGAACGGTGATCAGAATCGGTTGGGCATTTTGATAATCCGCCTTGGAAATGCTGGACAAGTCATGTGCCCGTTCGATGGCCCGGTTGTAGTCGCCTTGAATCATTTCATCGTAATTCGTTTTCTCGCGACCCTGGAAACGCTTGAAGTACTTCTTCATCCAACGCTCTCTGTTTCTGATTTTCTTTTCTTTGCTCAATGTCCTTACCACCTTTCACTTCTATCTATCATTTTAACAAAATGATTGGAACATAGTCAACTTAAATCAGTCTTTTGTCGTCTTTCACGACATGATTGATGCCAAATTCGCTCTATTCGTAGAGAATACCTGACTCAAGGAGGCTTCGAAAGGCCTCATCATCAGCATCAAGGACATAGCTCGAGATTGGTGTGTCGTCCAAAAGACTTCGAATGTCTTTTCTCTCATAGGGAACCCCTTGGAAACGCTTGGCGAATCCTTCAATCGGTCGGGTATGGAAAAAATCGCCTTGGACCGTCATGTTTTTGATGATACCTTCCTCAAGGTCGAGATGGATCTCAAAGAGTCCGCCCCCGATCCGTTTCTTGAGCACCTTGGTAAAGGGCGGGTGCTTCTTATAGTTCCATGTCGGTGACTGATAGGCCTTGGCCATCTCATGGATCATGAGGATGTCCTTTTCGGTGAGTTCATAGACCTCGTCGGTGAGGGTTTGCTCGAAATGCCTGATCAGGTCTGCCTGACTCATCCCATGCAGGTATGGTTTCAGGTTGGTCACCCGTGAGCGGACAGAGTCAATCCCTTTTGAGACCAGTTTCTCATCACTTGGGGTAATCGCCCGCACCATGGTCTCAAGATCACAATCATAGAGAAAGGTGCCATGCATCAACATGCCATGACGATTTTGAAGAAAGGCGTTTCCGGAGATCTTCTTGCCTTCGAACAACAGATCATTGCGTCCGGAAAAGGCGATGTCAAGATCGATTTTTCGCATCGAATCAACGATCAACGACAAATAGTCCTTGAAACTGAACTGCTTGTTCTGGACTTTCTTGGTGATGATCGAGAACATTGTATTCCGATGGTCGGCATAGACACAACCACCTCCGGTCGGTCTTCTATAGACATCAATTCCTTGCTCTTTCAGATACGGCAAGTTGACTTCGTTTTCGATCACTTGGTTCTTGCCAATCACAACCCCGTGGATTTCCCAGGTAAAGAAGTATGTTTGTCCCTCTTTCAAAAGATGCTTCATGACATACTCTTCCAACGCAAAGTAAAAATATGGTTTGAGATTCCCTTCATTGTGATGTCTGATCAAAATCATGGCTTACACCCCATTTCATTTTCGTCAATACCATCTTACCATGGCTTTTCAAAAGTCAAAAAGCAGTTGCACCGCAACTGCCATTGATCTTTAGGATTTGAACAGATTTTTAAACTTTGACCACGCTGAGTCCTTGGCGCTTTGCTCAAGCTTGGATAATTGTTGGTAGAGTTTCTTCTCAGCTGGTGTGATGCTTTCTGGAATCGTGATTTGAATCACGACATTCTGATGTCCTTTGCGTTTGGTACGGACATTGGCAATCCCTTTGTCACGCATTCTGAGGACTTTGCCATGCTGTGTGCCAGGTGGCACAGTCAGTTTGACATCCCCGTAAATGGTCGGCACATCGATGGACGTTCCTAAAACAGCCTCGGTGAGGGTGATCGGAACCTCGAGGATAATGTCATCGTTTTGACGCTTGAACACCTTGTGCGGACGTACCCTGAAGGTCAGGAACAAGTCTCCGGGAGGCCCACCTTTGGTCCCACCGTTGCCGTACCCGGCAACTTTCAAAGACATGTTGTTGTCCACCCCTGCGGGAATGTTGACATCGACTGATTTGGTGGTTCTGACATGGCCTTGCCCATTGCAGACCCGGCATCGTTTTTTGATGACCTTGCCAGCTCCGCCACACTTCGGACACACCTGTTGGGTGCGCATCGCGCCAAACATGGTCCGTTGTTCGACATTGATGTGGCCACTGCCATGGCATCGGTCACACGTCTCGACATCGGAAGCACTTTCGGCCCCGGTACCATGACAGGACGGGCATTCTTCGTCTATGTCGACTTTGATTGACTTCTTCGTGCCAAGCACAGCTTCCATGAAGTCAATGGTCATGACCCGTTCGAGATCCTCGCCCCGCTGAGGCCCACTTGGGTGTTGGCCGCGGGAGCGTCCGCCACCACCAAAAAACTGATTGAAGATGTCTGAGAAACCGGAGAAGCCATCAAAGCCTGCCCCACCAGAGAAGCCCTCGAAAGGATTGCCCTGATGACCATAGGCATCATAGGTTTTTCTCTTCTCCTGGTCAGCCAATGTGTCGTAGGCTTCCTGAACTTCCTTGAATTTGATTTCGGCATCGGGTTCTTTTGAAACATCGGGATGAAATTTCTTGGCCAATGTCCGATATGCTTTTCTGATGTCATCCTGTGAAGCGCTTTTGTCCACACCGAGCACTTCGTAATAGTCGCGTTTGCTAGCCATCAGATCAACTCCTTGCAAAACAGGCGGCCGGGCCGCCCGTCAAGATCAATTCTTTTCTTCAAACTCGGCATCAACGGTGTTGTCATCATTTGAAGCGGTGTTATCTTCGTCCGATGCGTCACTGGCAGCACTTGCCTGTTGTTCCTGAGCTTTCTGGTATGCCTTCATCGCGATCTCCTGAGCTTCCTTCTCAAGCGTTTCCTTCGCTTCCTTGATCCGATCGATATCGGTGCCTTCAAGGGCTTCCTCAAGAGCCTTGATATGATCTTGAATCTTGGTCTTGGTCGCTTCGTCAACGTCTTCCTTCAAATCCTCAAGGGCTTTGTTGGTAGCGAAAACGAGGTTTGATGATTCATTTCTAAGGTCAGCTTCCTCACGCTTTTTCTGGTCTGCTTCGGCCTGTTCTTCGGCTTCCTTGACCATGCGGTCAATGTCTTCCTTGGAAAGAGATTCGGAACCGGTGATGGTGATCTTCTGTTCTTTGTTGGTGCCTAGATCCTTCGCTTTGACGCTGACAATACCGTTTGAGTCGATGTCGAAAGTGACTTCAATTTGCGGTACACCACGCGGTGCCGGGGGAATGTCACCAAGTTGGAAGCGACCCAAGGTCTTGTTGTCAGTGGCCATCGAGCGTTCACCTTGAAGCACGTGGATGTCAACAGCGGGTTGGTTGTCAGCCGCCGTCGAGAACACTTGACTCTTCGATGTCGGAATGGTTGTGTTACGTTCAATCAGCTTGGTGAAAACACCGCCAAGCGTTTCAATGCCAAGTGACAGAGGGGTCACGTCAAGCAGGAGAACATCTTTGACATCACCTGCCAGGACGCCACCTTGGATGGCCGCGCCCATCGCCACGACTTCATCGGGGTTGACGCTTCTGTTAGGCTCTTTTCCAAGCTCTTTCTTGACCATGTCCTGAACCGCTGGTATCCGTGTGGACCCACCGACCAAGAGCACTTGATGAATGTCTTTGGCACTCATTTTCGCATCGGCAAGCGCCCGTCTGACAGGGCCGACACAACGATCGACCAAGCTCGATGTGAGCTCATTGAATTTGGCTCTGGTCAAAGCGATTTCCATGTGCAACGGACCGGCATCACCCATGGTGATAAACGGTAATGAGATTTGTGAGGATTGGACGCCTGAGAGTTCCTTTTTCGCTTTTTCAGCGGCATCCTTGAGACGCTGCACTGCCATCTTGTCTTTTGCAAGATCAACGCCATTTTCACGTTTGAACTCGGAGACCAGGTACTTGATGATCAGGTCGTCAAAATCATCTCCGCCAAGGTGATTGTCACCTGAGGTCGAGACGACCTCAAATGTGCCATCTGCAAGATGCAAGATCGAGACATCAAAGGTCCCACCACCAAGGTCAAAGACCAACACGGTCTGTTCCGTCTCTGTCTTGTCGATACCAAACGCCAAAGCGGCAGCGGTTGGCTCATTGATGATGCGCTTGACTTCAAGTCCGGCAATCTTGCCGGCATCTTTTGTCGCCTGACGCTGGGCGTCATTGAAATAGGCAGGCACAGTGATGACCGCCTGACTGACGGTTGCCCCTAGATAATCCTCGGCTGTCTTCTTCAAATTCTGAAGAATCATCGCCGAAATCTGTTCAGGGGTATACTTCTTGCCGTTGATCTCGACGCGATGTGAACCATCGCCCATGTGTCGTTTGATCGAACTGACGGTGTTCGGATTGGTGATGACTTGCCTTTTGGCGACTTCGCCAACTGAGATGTCCTCACCCTTGAATGCGACGACCGACGGTGTGGTCCGTCCACCTTCCGCATTGGGAATGACTTTTGCTTCGCCGCCTTCCATGATTGAGACGACTGAATTGGTTGTCCCGAGGTCGATACCGATAATCTTATTGCTCTTTGCCATTGTCTTCACTCCATTCGTTGACTTTGACCATTACAGGTCTGAGTAGTTGGTCTTTGTATGTGTATCCTTTCTGGACAACGTCCAGGTTGATGCCATTGTCTTTGGTTTGGTCATTGACGGTTTCGATGGCATGATGCCATTTGGGATCAAATGGTTTGCCTAACGCGTCAATTTCTTTGAGTCCATCATTTTTGAGGACCTCATAGAGTTTGTCATTGATCATCTTGAAGCCAATCAGGAAATTCTTTAAAAGATCATTGTCGGTCTTCATTGAGACAATCCGATCAAGCTGATCGAGTGGATCCAAGAGTTCCCCAATCAGCATTTTGGAGGCATATTTGCGGTCATTGATACGGTCTTGTGTCATCCGCTTCTTGAAGTTCTCAAGTTCAGCGGCGTTTCTGAGAAATTTCTCCTCAAGGCTCTTGACCTCAGCCTCAAGGGCGTCGATCTTTTCTTTGGTCTTGTTACGCTTGTCCTTCTTCTTGGGTTCCGCGTCTTCTTTTGACGGCGTTTTTGTCGTATCCTTCTCTTCGGCCTCAGCCTTTATGACATCAGAGGTCTGATCGGTCGAAGTGGTTTTCTCTTTGTCGTCCATGTTATCCTATCCTTTTCATCATTTTCGATATAATTTTCCGAGGTTCACCGCGATATATTCAACCAAGGGAATCACTTTCCGATATTCCATCCTGGTCGGCCCGACAACCGCAATGGTGCCTTGTTCGGTGTCACTGATCCTGTAGGGAATCGAGATCACCGTGCAGTTCTCCATCGGAACGAGCTGCAAGTCACTGCCAAAACGCACCTTGAGTCCATCCTGATCACCAATCAGTTTGATCAGTTCCCGGCGATCTAGCATCTCGACAAAATTCTTGATATGCTTAGCACTTTCAAACTCTGGTTGGGAAAAGACGTTGCTGACACCAGAGAGATAAAAATTGTCGGTCGCGAAGCGTGCGAATGCATTGATAAATGAGTGCATCAATTGGGTCTGATACTCAACGAAGCTCGCAATCTCGCGTTTCGCGAATGCCTGTGTCAAAATATTGACAGCCTCACTCAGTTTGCGGTTACGAAGCAGATCATCAAGGGTCTTGATGACGGCTTTGAGATCACTGATCAGAAGCCCTTCTGGCACCGAGATACTCTGGTGCTGGACGTGACCGCGATCGGTCACGATCAGAATAACCGCTTCGCTTTCGGAAAGGGGAATAAAATCAATCTTCTTGATCAGATTCTGATCAGAATCGGGACCAAAGGCAAGTGCGGCATAGTTGGTCAGCTCACTCAAAAGCCTGATGGCTTCCTCGGTGGCTGATTCCCTGGCAAGCTTGTTCTTCTGAAAAACCTCATCAATCAAGGGAAAATTCTCGATGACGTCCTGATCCCTGGTGACCAAGTGTTCGACATAGTAGCGATAGCCCAATTCCGAAGGGACACGTCCCGAGGAGGTATGGGTCTTCTCTAGGAAACCTAGTTCTTCCAACCGGGCCATATCATAACGCAAGGTCGCACTCGAAAAGCTCAAGTACGGCATTTCCGTCAGACGCTTTGATCCAACCGGTTGCGCATCTTTGACATAGGCCTCGATGATGGCTTTCAAAATCAGTTTTTGTCTGCTGCTGAGCACAGGTCCACCTCGTTTAGCACTCGAAATCACGATGTGCCAATCCTATTGTAACGTATGTCATTGGCACTGTCAAGGAGAATGTGCCATCAAAATAAAAACAAGGCCAAGCCTTGTCTAGTTGGTTTTGATTTGCTTCTTCCACTTCAGATAGAAGGGGTTGTGCTTCTGCTCATGACGGATACTCGTCGGGTCATCATGTCCGGGATGGATCTTCAGATCACTAGGCATTGAAAGCAATCCGAGCACACTGCGCTTGAGTTCTGGCAGAGACCCAGAGTAAAGGTCATGGCGACCAACACTTTCCTTGAAGAGCGTATCGCCAGTAAACAAACGGTTTTGAAACTGATAGGTGACGCCCCCTTTTGTATGGCCAGGCGTTGGAATGACCATCACTTTCTGGTCGGCTAGAAAAAGTGCTGTTTGTCCGTGCATCAGTCTTAAGTCAAGGTCTTTCCGGTGATAAGGATGCTTTTTGGGATGGTAGCCATTTTTGGCATCATCAAAAAGCAGATGGGCATCATCAGCATGAACATAGACAGGAACAGGAAAACGGCCGATCAGTTCCACGTGGTCCTGATGGGCGTGTGTCAAAAGAATCCCTTCGAGAAGACGACCATCCAAGGCCTTGATGATGTCGTCATAACTGTGGGCAGGATCGATTAGAAAACACTTGTCGAAGCGGCAAATCAAATACCCGTGCGCGCGGTCGTCATCACCTTTGAAGATGTCCATGGTCTGATAGAAAAAAAACTATTTGCGTGAAATAGTTTATTTTTTCTCCCTGTGCACGGTGTATTTTCTTTCGCGCGGGCAATACTTCTTCATTTCGAGACGGCTCGGTGTCAGTTTCTTGTTTTTGGTTGTATGATAATTTTCTTCGCCGCACTCGGTGCAAACCAGTTTGACTAGGTCGCGCATGTGTATCCCTCCAAACGTACAAAAACAGTATATCAAAACGGTTTTGCTTTTTCAATTGTTTTAGATGTTTTCTTTGATTTTGAAGGTCTTTCTTCGATCCCATTGGTCAAGAAGTCTCTTGACAGTCTTTTGAATGATCTTTTACTCAGTCAAACACACCATTATGAAATGTGACTGACCTAAGATATAATAGGATTGAAGGGTGAGATTATGAACAGACTGCAGACAAGAAAAATCCATGTCGGTCCCCTTGAACTTGGTGGAAACGACACTGTTTGGATTCAAAGCATGACCAACACAACGACCAAAGATATTCTTAAGACCACTAAGCAAATCCAAGCCCTCGAAGCGGCCGGCTGCCAGATTGTCAGGGTTGCGGTGCTCGATTTTGAGGATGCGAGAGCCATCAAGACCATCAAGGAAAACATCACGATTCCTTTGGTCGCCGATATTCACTTTGATCATCGGTTGGCCTTGGAGGCGATGGATGCCGGCGTTGACAAAATCCGTCTCAATCCCGGAAATATCAAAAAACGGGCGTATGTTGAAGAAGTCGTTTTGAAAGCCAAAGCCAAGGGCATTCCCATCCGGATTGGGGTCAACAGCGGATCGCTTCCAACACCTGGGACACCGACTGCCAAACAGATGATCGAAGCTGCGGCATCACATGTTTCAATCCTTGAGTCATTGGGCTTCTATGACATCTGTCTTTCCCTTAAGGCAACCGATATGCGATTGATGATTGAGGCCAACCGGTTGGCTGCCAAGACATTTCCTTATCCGCTTCACTTAGGCGTGACCGAAGCCGGTACGGCTTTCTCCGGCGCAATCAAAAGCGCGATGGGGATTGGGACGTTGTTGCTTGAAGGGATCGGAAACACCATCCGGGTCTCTCTGACGGACAATCCGGTCCTAGAGATCAGAGCCGCCAAGGAAATCCTCAAAAATGCCGGACTCAGGGATGATATCCCGAATCTGATCTCATGTCCGACCTGCGGACGTCTGCAATACGATATGATTGAGATTGCCAAAAAGATCGAGACCTATCTGCTTTCCGTGAACAAGCACATCAATGTCGCCATCATGGGATGTGCTGTCAATGGCCCTGGCGAAGCCCGTCACGCCGACATCGGTGTGGCTGGAGGCAAAGGGGAGGCGTTGATTTTCAAAAAGGGCAAAGTGATCAAGAAGATCGATGAGTCCCTGGTTTATGAGACATTGGTCAAGATGATTGATGACTTCTAAATGACATATGAGAAACCCCGCGTCCAGCCATCTGGAATCGGGGTTTCTTATTGATTAGCGGATGGCGTCATTGATAAACGCATGAAGCGCTTGTCGGCCATCCTTGTCATGTTTGAAGACACCGGCATCCAAGAGGACCTGTTCAAAGATCAGTCCGACTTCGTTAAAAATCTCCTGATCAGTGATGCTCTGATAGCGGGTCCTCAAGTCGTCAAACCAGGTTTGGTGAACCGCGAGATCAGAAGCAAGGGTTTCAACGCCCTCGTTCAAAGCCACTTTGATCTGGGCGAGTTCTTCTTTCAGACGACCAGGAAGGATGGCGAGGCCCATCACCTCAATCAGGCCGATGTTCTCCTTCTTGATATGCCAGAGCGC
>JAGYLU010000149.1 GCA_018400755.1 Acholeplasmataceae bacterium | reverse complement strand
GCGTCACCATGCTTCACAAAGATCATCGTGAAGAATCCAAGGACTGTGAAGATGGTCGCGTATGGGAAGAGAATCAGTCTTCCACCAGCGAGATTGTCCATCAGAAAACCGGAGAGAATCGGTGTGAAAATCTGTGCAGCCATGCTGAAAGTGTAATAATAACCAGTGTACTTGCCGACATCCGCACCCTTTGAAAGTTCAACAACCATCGGATAGGTGTTGACGTTCACCGTTGCCCAACCGACACCCACAAGGGCGAAGACAACGTACATGAATGAGCCCGTTGATTCGTTTAGGAAGCGCATCGACAGGAATGAGGCAGCAACAATCACAATCCCGATCAAGATGGTCTTGCGTCTGCCAATTTTGGTTGAGATGATTCCAATCGGGATGAAGCTGATGATTGACGCCCCATAGGCGACAATCAATGCCGTCGCAGCACCCATGTTCAAGATCTTCGGGGCGTAGTCAGCAACCTTTGAGATGACAGCATTATAGCCCATGAAAAGCAGGAAGACCGTCAGAAGAATCAAAAACAACGATAGACGCTTGCTCTTGGCTAAGGCCGCATGATCCTCATCATCATCGTCATCGGTTAAACCGAAAGCCTTGTCATCAGCAAGCTTTTCCTCAACCAGTTTGGGTTCCCTGACCTTATATAGGAACAGTCCCAAAACCACGAGCATGATGATACCAACGGAGATGAACACAGCGGCGTAGGACACATATGACACTTTGTCAGCCTTCGTGATCGCGAGAATCGCAAGTCCGACAATCGCCGCCAAAGATCCCATCAGATTGATGATCGCATTCGCCTTGCTCCTAAGCGGTTTCATCGTGACATCCGGCATCAAAGCGACTGCTGGTGAACGGAAAATACTCATGGCCAGAAGCGCGACCAGCAAAATACCCATAAAGAGGACAAGATTGAAGGGGTCACTCACGGTCACTTCCCATGCTCTGGTCGATAGGTAGCCATAATAAAGGTCTTTCATCGGTGCAAAATCACGGGTATTCAATGTCGGACCATCTTCGTGATTCTCGATGATGTCAGTCATCGGCAGGAGCACATCATCCTCAAAGGCATCATAACTTTCTTGGTCAATCAGTCCTTGGGCGAGCGCATCCTGTCGTTCATCTTCCATCTGAAGGATGACGATTGACCAGTGTTTCACGGCACTGCCCCACTCTTCGGTCTCCAAATACCCCAGATAAGCGGTGAAGAGCGCATCCTTGTTGGTCTCTGCATCAATCGCGAGTGTCTCCATCGCATCCTTGACATCCGTTTGGAAGGCAAGATAGTCATCATTGGTGATGGTACCTTCCTCAAGGGCGGTTTGTTGTTCAAGGTCCATCAAGGTGATGATGTTCTCCCAGTGCGCCTGGGTCTGTAGCGCGCCCTCACTGACTTGGTTCTCAAAGTTGAAAGCGAAACCGTAGTGGATCTCATCGACATCAGTCGTATTGACCTTATCGGTTTGAAGCTTGTCAGCAAACGACAACGCCATAAACGCGAACGCAGCAAGAATGGTCCCGATGATGATGTAGGGTGTCCGCCGTCCGCGCTTGTGATTGGTTCGGTCAGATAGGGCCCCGAAAACCGGAAGCAAAATCACCGCAAACATGTTGTCAAGGGCCATAACCGCACCTGACCACGTCTGATTCAGACCGAATTTGTCGATCAGAATCCTGGCAATGATGTTATCATAGGCATTCCAGAAAATCGTGATGATGAAAAATGCCATCCCAATGTAAAACGTCTTCTTGTAATCAAGTTTCATAAGTGGTCTCCTTGTCAGTGGTCGTTTCACGTTTATTATAGCACTAAAAAAGCCTCTTGAATCATGATTTTTCATGGACTTGACAAAGGATAATAAAAACCGTACCGGGTGAGTACCGGTACGGCAATGATTCATCAGATGGAAATGTCGAAGCTTTCAAGATCACCAAGTGTCCCGTCAGTATTCAGAACATAGGCGAAGATGGTATTGGATTTGTCATCAGTCTTGTAGAAGATGATGCTTCCAAGGAGGCGGGAGAGGTCTTTTGACTCAAGGATCTCGTCGTATGAGAAATCATCGTTGTTGGTGATAAAGAATGCCGGATGATCAAAGGTATCATTGATATTGTAATTATGCC
>JAGYLU010000148.1 GCA_018400755.1 Acholeplasmataceae bacterium | reverse complement strand
ATCTGAGTCAGATCGGTTCCAAGATCAAGTCCCCAGGCCACAAGGCCTTCGGTCTTGAGCACAGCATCGAGCAGATAACGGACCGTCTTGGTTTCAGCAATGAATCTAAGACCGTCAACGCCTTCTTCTTCGCTTTCAACGAGGATGTAAAGCGCATCAAGTGAGACATTGCTGAAGTCAGCGATTTCGCTGACGCCGAGTTCTTCAAGGGTGTCAAAGACACGGCGGACATCCATGACATCGAAGAAACCTTCAGCATCAAGGATGGTTGAGAACATCTCTACAACGTGCGCGAAGTCGATCGTGAGGCCATCGAGGAGGCTGATACCACTAACGGCATCTTCAGCGAGTCCAGCGGCGACATCTTGGAGATCTTCTTCAGCGAGGGCGTTGGTCAACAGGCTCATCAGGATGTTCGATGCGAACAGGTCTTCATAATCCTCAACACCGTTTGCGTTGGCATCGTTATTGATGAATGTAAAGACGGTATCAGCAGTGAAGCCATCAAGGTCAACCAAAGCGGCTGCTTCAACCAAGGCAATCAGATGGGCCTTGTCTAGGACACCGTTCTCATCAGTGATGTTTGACATCGTGAGGAACTCAGAGGATAGGGTGACGCCATCAAGGAGACTGATACCGAAGTTCGGCAGTTCGTTGTTCAGGAAGTCAGTGTAGAAGCTCTTCAGTCCGAGTTCATCGGTTTCAAGGTTCAACGCCTTGTCAAGAACCGCCATCAGGAGGCCTGATGAGAGGATCTCTTCGATGTTGTCGGAGACGATTGTGATCAGTCCATCGATATTGCCGAAATCAACCGTGAGCCAGTCAACGGTGGTCGCTGAGAGGATCAGCTGTTTGACTTCAGAGACCTTGATCATCATATCGCCAGTCGTGGCATCTTCTTCGAAGAGACCATACTTGGCGCCAGTGAAGTCAAGATCGGCAGCATCAAAGGTATGTGGGATACCGGTGAGGCTTTCCACATAGTCAGTTGCAAGTCTCGCCAGTTCAGCAAGGGCAACCTCATCATAGAAGAATGAGCTCAGGCTGACATGGACGAGTTCAGATGTGAATAGTTTTTCAACGAACTCGGTCGTTGATACCTTGTCATAGACATAGGCAAGGTCAGTGAAATTGTTCAGATCAGTCCAGGCGTCGAGTCCAAGTTCGTTGAACGCGGACAGGACTGCAAGGATTTCTGTACGCTTGAAGTTACCGTCTTCGTCAAATGCGATAGCGGGCACATTCAGGCGTTCGGCATTGATTTCTAGGGCAATGCCATAACCTTCAAGGAGATCGCCAAGTACAACAGCGACAATATCCTTGACTTCCTGGCTGGTCGCGATCCGATTGATGTAGCTATAGAGGATTGCGGAGTCAAGAATGTGATTGATGCGGGATTGTGTGAATCCGGAGACCTTCACATCGTCTTCAAGTGCGAGCACTTCAACTGGTGTGATGGTTGTTCCGGTTGTGATGACAACATATCCGGCAACAAGGGCCTGATAGATGTCGGTTGCTGCAAGCAGACCGGCTTCATCAAAGAGGCTGTCATCAAAAGCGAGCAGGTCAGCCGTGATTTCAACATCATAACCGAATGAATCGATCAGGATATTGACATATTGGGCAGCAACATCTGTCCAGATATCGGATCCAAGCACTCTGCTCAGCAAGTGAATGACCAATGGTGAGTCAAGAAGATTGACGGTCACAAGGGCCGAGTCAAGGATACCGAGTTGCTCAACAATCGCTTCAACGGTGTTGAGTTCGAGCGCTTCATGGATGGTTTCAAGACCGGTCGCCTGAACCGCTTCGATCAGATCCCTGAACGACGCTTCATTGATGAGCGCGTACGAGAGGTCAAGATCAGCGGGGGTGACGGCACGGACAGAAAGACTGGCATCAAGGCTTTGGACAATCGCTTCAAGTTCCGGATTGACTAGGTCAAGTCCATACTGTTGGAGCGGTTCATAAGTGATCACTTCAGCAAGAAGATCCGTCAGGATTCTCGAGCTGTAAATATGATTGAGTCGGTCACCGGCGATGTTTGTAAACGGATCATCTAGGAATCCATAGACAAATTCGAGGGTGAAGACACCGGAGAGAATGCTATTGATATCAACAGCGGCACCGGCAAGTAGGAATTCATAAAGATCATCAACCGAAAGGATGCCTTCGAGATCATCATAACCATTGAAATCAAAGTCAAGTCCGGTCAGATCGATGTCAAGCGCATCGGTT
>JAGYLU010000147.1 GCA_018400755.1 Acholeplasmataceae bacterium | reverse complement strand
TGCGAAAACCGATCATCAGGCTTTATGTGCTTTTTGCGCTTTCGACCACCATCGGTCTGATGATGATCGGACTCTCTTATCAGACAGGGGTTGTCGATTATGGTTTTCATCCATTGGATGTGACGTTGGCCTTGTCCTTCTTCGCGTTGATGAATGGTATTGCCAGGCCAATCTTTGGTCGTTTGGTGGATCAGAAAGGGTTTGCTTACAGCGTCCGTCTGAGTCTCTTCCTGATGGCATTTGCCGCGGTGATTGGCATCTTGAACCAAGGACGGTTTCTTTGGCTCTTCGTATTATCTTTTGGATTGTTCTGGTTCAACCTAGGGGCATGGCTTGCCATGATCCCGGTTGCGGTCAAAACCATTTATGGCATGCGGGCATATGCGAAAATCTATGGCATCATCTTCACCGCTTATGGGGTTGGTGCGGTGGTCGGGACATTGATCTCTGGAACCATTATGGACGTGCTCAAGGAAACCACATATCTCTATATCCTGGTCTTGGCATTGATTGTCGTGGCCTTAGGGTTCGCGGGAGTCTCAAAACAGAATCAAAAGGTCCAAATGACACATGAAGATCGTTAATCAAACATTCGTAGAGAAGGGGTATCGATATGAAAGCAGATTCAATCAAATTGACATTTGACAATCAGTTTGCCGGTGAGATGGTCTCACCATCCGGAAGGGTACCACTCGGGCAGCGCGATGGTGGCGTCGCACCATATCACTTGCTCTTTGGCGCGCTAGGATCATGTTTTTACGCGACCTTTTTGAGTGTCGCGGGTAAGATGCGGCTGACATTCACGGATGCCGAACTAGACATTTCCGGCAACAAACGGGATCAGGCACCAGCCACACTTGAACACGTGAGGATCCAGATGGTGATCTATAACGGTTCCGATGAGGCAAAACTCAGGAAAGCGGCTCAGCTTGGTGCAGAGTATTGCTCAATCCATGAAACGATCTCAAAGGTTTCAAAGATTGACCTAGAGATCATATTCGAAACCAAATCATAACAAAATCCTCGTTCTATGAGATGATCATAGGACGAGGCCTTTTTATTGAATGGAAACATGAAACAGAAGAATGTCCCGTCAGTCCTGATTGGCAGGCTGATTTTTGGACAAGAAAAATATTGACGGGAAGATAAGTGTGAAGGCCAGATAGACAAACATCATGTACTGACCATTGAAGGCCGATTGCATCCTAAGACCATCTGTGCGGATGCCAATGATGCCAAGCAGATATCCGAAGAAGATGGCCAAAAGCACATAGGGAGCGATCTGTTTGGCCTTTTTATAGATCACAAAATAGATCATCGCCGTGACAAAGTTCGAGATACCGAAAACACCGAGCAGAAAGAGAGCATCAGGATGAGCATCAATCATCGCGATATGTTCGGAAGCGAATCCGTTTAAAAAGGTATGCATGAAGCCTCTGACAACATCGAGACAGGCAATGATGAGAAGAAAGAGGGCATTCAGGTTCAAAGCGCGTGCTTTGGTCATCAAGATCAGTCCTTTCATGTGTGACGCTTGTAACACTTATGGATTCATTGTATAATCAAATCACATCAATGGCAAGGCATTGACCATGGATGTCGACTTTTGATACACATCCCAGGAGAGTGTCACATATGAGAGAAAAGCAGATCAGGGAATCCATTGACATGATCATGAAGGGTTTCTTTGACCTATTAAAAGAAAAAGACTATCGGAAGATCACGATGTCTGAGATCGCAACGAAAGCGATGGTTTCAAGAATGACGATCTATCGACACTTTGACAGCAAGGAAGCCATTTTCAGATGGTATATGGAAAGCCTCAGAAAAGAGATCATGGCACAATTTGAAAACAGTGATCAGAAGGATCTGAGTCAGTTGCTCTACCTCAGGAACAAGGCGATCTATCAAAATGAGAGACTGAGAATCGTCCTTGATCACGAGGGCATCGAGATGTTGATGAACGATATCATGATGAACAATCGCAGCTTCTTCGGTCAGCTTTTGCCGAACAGAGACACGTTAGGGACATATGGCGCCCAGTTTGTCATTGGTGGCATCGACCAGATGACAACAAAATGGTTGGCGCACAAGATGATTGAACCACCGGAGCTGATCACAATGACAATGGTCCGTCTGATTGACCGGGTGATGAGTGATGAGGTGGTTTAGCGGATATCAAAATGGTCTTTGATCAACGCACAAAAACATCGCATTTGAAGGATGTCATGTTGGAGATCTTGACGCGTACCAAATGGCTACCGATCTGACCTTTCAGTTCAGGATTGAAATGAAA
>JAGYLU010000146.1 GCA_018400755.1 Acholeplasmataceae bacterium | reverse complement strand
TTCTCTTTGTGATGGATGGCAGCAGTCAAGCGGGCATTGACAAAGACAATGGCATCATCATCTATCAGCACAGCATCACCGGTGAGGATTTGTTGTCAGAAGATTATCGGTGTGATCCGGGGAAGTGGATCTTCAGTCAAGTCGAATTCAACAATGCTTTCGAGGTCACCGTTGATTTTTCGGCATATGACTTTGATTCAGGCATTCTCGTCATCAGTTTTGATGAGACATTCAATAATCAGGACAATATCGATGACGAGATTGTCTTTACCGAGACGACCCACAGCAATCGGACGTTGTTATACTTTCTCAAGGATGATGACACCATCTATTTTTCAAGACGTTCATTTGCGTGATTGTTCCGATCAAATCATCAATTGGTTTGATGGTTGATCATCAAGGCATCCCACCCATTGCTATACGATGCCAAAAACCACTTTATAGAGCCATAAAGTGGTTTTTTTGTATGGTTGATGTCGGTTATCTTCATATGCTTTATGACATCGAAAAAGGTAAGCAGATGATGAGGAATGAGTCTTAGGTGCAGGAAGGAAGCCGGTCAGTATGAGACTGTCATTTTAGAATACCTGAAGAAGTCATCGGCGGGACATCAAAGAATAGACTCAAGCATCTTCAGTCGGTTCATGATAAACCTCTAACTCAACGTTGCAAATGGTAGGTGTGCCAATCCACATGTCTCTTGTTGATCCAAGCAATGTCTTAAGCGCTATGATTGATATCTGTGAATCAAGATCGACAGTAAAGTTGATGAAAGCTTTGATACGCCCGGTGACATCCGCGGTTTCAAGATCGGGATCTTGTGATTCCGCCCAGATCAAAACCCGGAAGGACTTGACCTCTGTGGGTGTGAAATCGACAATGTGTTCCCGGAAAACAATCCTATCAGATAGAAACTCGATACCCGTAGGCATCTGATCATAGGTCGGACTGAGGCTGCCAAAAGGCGTCGAATCCTTTTTTTGATACATCCGGTATGACTCGTCATCTTCAATGATCAGGACGCGGATGTAGTCATCCATGCCAGCATCGACTGCGGTTAACCTCATGTAATAACTGACATCAATGGTTTCCAACCCTGTGTTCACTAGGAAAAAGCGATAGGACAGATAGGGGCTTTCAGGATCAATCCATTGCCCTTCATGGTGCATCGTGTCATCAATGTTCAGGGAAGCATAGGTATGACCCGTCATAGGAATCATTGAATGAACACTCAACCGATCTCTCAAATGATTGAGTTCCCGTTGTTCGGTGATTGAGATACCGCCGTTTGATGTATGGGGATCGATGGTCAGCACGAAGACCCCATGATCATTGCGACCGTGATACAAAATGGCTCCTGTCACGATCAGTCCCGCGAGTACGGCACTCAAAATGAAAAAGCGGATTGTCCTTTTGAGCATCATCATTGATATGATGGCTTTTGTCTCGTTCATATGCTATGATCCTTTCGATATTGATATGGCCGTTGCTCTTGCAGATGAGACCAAATGATGAACGAAAGCTCGTCAGAGGTCAAAAAGACGTCCATAGACCTTTGTGTTTCCCCCCGGGAAGCATGTCATCTACAATTATCATACCACACGACTTCCAAATTGAGAGATGACGTTGAGATAATCGGGTCAAATCAATGAAATGGCCTAAGCGTCATCAAGAACAGGCCAGTGTGGGAAACGACTTGACAGTGACAACGAGCCTCTCGGTGATTGAGGTGTCCTAAGGCAGTCGATATTGATTGATGATGCCAAGCAGGCACCATCACAAGATGGAACCGCGGAAACTTGAAGCAAAGGTTGCTGCAACGCTTCTTGGTTTCAAGGGAGGCAGTCATCCTATGGTATCTACCGAACATATTGTGTTGTTTCATGCGCACACTGTCATGCATCGTTTCCGATTGATCCGATGGTTTATGTTTGAAGGCGTTCGTGGTATGATGATGTCGACAGAATCGATGGCCATGAGATCAAATCAGTGGGAGGATCACATATGAATCACATCCGTAAATTCTTTTTGTCATTGAGTTTGATGACATGTCTTTTTGTGCTGGTCTGCTGTCTCAAATTGACTGATTCAAAAGAAATCAAAGGGGTTGCGGTCAATCCCGAGACCTTGATGGCATCCTATGAACCTGGGGCGTTTGACATCAGCACCCTCGAACTTGTTGTCACCATGGATGATGGCAAGGCGATGAGGTTATGGGTCACTCAGTCAATGGTGGATGAGAGTGATCTTGAGAACCTCCTCACCCAAGGCACGCATACGATCACAATCACATACCAA
>JAGYLU010000145.1 GCA_018400755.1 Acholeplasmataceae bacterium | reverse complement strand
GTGCAACCGCCCCATCGACCATGTCGAGGGTTCTATAGGTGCCACCAAGATTACCCTGGTTGAACTGCTCATAGGATATCTTGTTGCCTGTTTCTTTTTCAGTCAGGACAAGCCCTTCAAGCTTGGGTTTCCCGGTATCAAGTTCGATGGTCCAAAACGTCGTGTTGATATCCAAGACATCACCTCTTTGTTGATACTCGAATATCGTCTTGAGATTTCGATACCAGATGGTTTGGGTCGGACGATCTTCAAACAACAATCCCGGATCGTATTCGATGCGAAATAGACGATCAGTCATCACCGTGATCCGATATGCGCCTGACGTGATCATCGCCTCACGAGGTGCCATCGCCTGACTTTCAAAAGATAAGTGCTTTGTCTCATACGTGTCTTTCATCGGTTGTGTTCTCCTAGGTTCATATGTGTTCATTGATTGACCAGTCGGACTCGCCAAGAGCGGGTTCTCCTCAATCCTTTGGTTTGTTGATGACGAGACGAACTTGATTGATTCGATGTTTGGTCAGGTCTTCGATATAGAAATCGATATCTCCGACGCGTACCGGATCCAAAGGGATGGATGTTGGAATCTCGTTCATTTGGTCAATCATGAAGCCAGCAATCGTCTGATATCTCTTGTCATCGATGGGGATGACAAGGGAAAGACTGTGGTTCAAGTCATCAATGGTCATGAGGCCATCGACCAGATACGTATCTTCACCGACTTTTTGAAGCGCTCGTTCGCCTTTGTCGTGTTCATCATCAATGTCACCAAAGATCTCCTCTATGATGTCTTCCATGGTGACAATCCCTTCCAACCCACCAAACTCATCAATGACAAATGCAAGGTGCTGTCGGTTGGTCTTCATCAGTTTGAACACAACATTGATGGTGGTGTTTTCGTAAACAAAATAGGGTTCACGAAGCAACCGCTTAAGGTCAATCGCATCGTGGTCAGGATGCACCATCGCAGCCAACAGATCTTTGGCCAAGAGCACACCAACAACATGATCTGGTGCCTGATGAAAGACTGGAAGTCTTGAATACTTGGACTGAATGACCTGATTGATCATGACATCTGTCGGGTCGGTATCATTGATTCCAATGATGTCAGGACGCGGTGTCATGATTTTTGAGACTTTCATGTCATCATAACGAAAAATGCTTTCAATCATCTTCTTCTCATGTTTGCCGTAGAGTCCGTGAAGATGACCTCGCACAATCATTTCCCTTAACTCGGACTCACTCAGTTTGGTTTCTTCTTTTTCCCGTCTGAGTCCTAGAAGACGCATGACAAGGTCAGTGCTCTTTGAAAGCACATAGACAAAAGGTCTGGTCAGTTTCATGACGATCAGGACCGTTGGTGCACTGAACATCGCAAACTTGGCGGCATGATTGATGGCGATCCTTTTAGGAACGAGTTCGCCAAAGACGAGCGTCACATATGATAGGACCACGGTCACCAAAATGACCGCAACCGACTCTGGAATCACGATTGACATCTTTTGAAACAAACCAACAACGCTCTCGGAAAGTTCCGAGCCGGCGAAAGCTGATGACAAAAAACCAGCAAATGTGATGGCGACCTGGATGGTCGAAAGATATCGTGTCGAATCTTTGACAACGACACCCAGGGCCCGACCTTGTCTGCTGTCCTTTGCTTTCAACTTTTTTTGATCCGATTCGGAAAGACTCACAAACGCCATTTCCGCAGCTGCGAAGAATCCATTGATCAGTATCAATAAAGCGATAAGTAACAACACCACGCCTACGTGTCCAAATCCATTCATGTCTGGTGCCTCCCAATCGTTCTTATACGTTCATTTTATCACAGAATGCGGTCATATAGAAAAGCGATCGGTATAGCCGATCGCCTGACTCAAAAATAGAATAAACCAAACTCACAGTGCGTCTTTGATCTTGTTCGCAAGAATATCCAAATCAAAAGTTGTCGGCCGATACAGATGGGTTTCAAGTGGGATGAGCCGCACATGTCCCATCTCCTCCATTACCAAATCGACATTCTTTGGACCTTTCTGACCCCAACCATAGCTTCCAAAGGCCACATAGGAAAGTCCTTTGGGGACCAGTCCTTTCAAGTATGTGAGAAAACCACTCACTGAAGGAAGCATCTCGGTGTTCAACGTCGGTGAACCGACAGCGATATAGGTCGCATCCATCACGTCGGTCACAATCTCTGAAAGCGGATTGTTCCCTAAGTGCCTGATGATCGTTTTGATTCCTTTTGAGGCAAATGCCTCGGCGATGGCGATCGCCATCTTCTCAGTGCTTCCCCACATGG
>JAGYLU010000144.1 GCA_018400755.1 Acholeplasmataceae bacterium | reverse complement strand
TTATGAGGACATCGATATCGGTGATGTCATTGTCTTTCAAGATCCCGAGAAACCGATTCTAGTCGTCCACCGTGTGATCGCAGAAGATGAGAATGGATATTTCATCACCCGCGGTGATAACAATCCAAGTGATGATACCGAGCCGGTGACACCAACCTCTTTCAGAGGTGGAAAAGTCGTCTTAGTCAGTGGATTTCTAAGCCTTGGAACTGCGGTGATCAACTACCGGAACATCATTTTCCTACTCATCGTTTTGTTGCTTGTCGGTATCCTTGTCTCTGAGCTCATCAAGATCATCAGACACGTCAAGGACGAAGACATCAAAAAGACTCAGGAATCGCTTGACAAAGCCAACGAAGAAGCTCTAAACATTGAACGTGAGCGACTCAAGGAAGAACTCAGGAAAGAGATGGAAAAGAACGATTTTGAGTCAAGTCAATCAAATTGACAACACCATCAAAGCATGGTAAAATACAGGTGTAATGAAAATGTAATCATTGGCAAAACTAACGAAAGTTAGTGACGCAAAGCTATAGGGCCTGAATAAGGCAGCCAGCTGCACCTAAATCAGGTTGCAGCTCTTTTTGTTCAAAAGGGGAAAACAGTCCATGTCACAAGGGAAACTCATTGTCTCAGCCATCTCCACACTTCTTTCCCTCTCTGTCTTTCTGACAGCTGTTTTCGCATGGTTCTCACTCGCCGATGAGACAAACATGAAACCAATCGCGGTCTCAACTGGAGACTATCAAGCGTTATTGACCCTTGAGGCCAGCCGAAACGATGGCCCCTTGATCCAGATCGATTCCGGTGAGGCGATGGCGACCCTTCTTGCCAATGCTGTCCCTACCGAAGGGTTCTTCTTCAAATTCACCGTCAAAAACGATTCTAACAGTCCTGTCATCGCCGATGTCATCATGAAAAATGTCCAAAGCATGAATGTTCCTCTTCCCATTGACATGCGTGATGTCTTTGTGATTGACCAAGGGATGGTCACTGTCGATGGCACGGACCATGTCTTATCTGTCAACAGTACCAGTCCGGTGGTTGTCGAAGGACATACCTTGCAGCTCTACCGGCTTTCCAATCTGATCAACAGCGATCAGTCAATTGTGCTTGCTGAAGACATTGCCCTAGAGGGCGAAGAGGAGACCGTGATCAGTTTCAGGCTGATCTATGATGGTGAAACCTCAAGTCCCTCTTACCGTTATGGCAGACTCTATATCCAGTCGCTTCAAGCGGTCTTCAATTAGGTGATCTTATGAGACTCCGCAGGATTTTCTTCATTCTCATCCTGGTCTTGGCCTTGGGGGCTGTCACCTATGCCCTGATTTTTGACCAACAGACAACCGAGCCCGTCATCTTGACCGCGGGATCAGTCGAATTTGAGTGGCTAGGAACCATGACTTCTGATACCCCGGTTGTCCCCGGACAGGAACTGATCGAGACGACCTTTGCCTTGTCAAACCTTTCCACCATCGAGACTGAGCTGAGGATCATGTTGTCGGTCTCGTCCTCGCTTCTTGGTCCGATTGTCTTTGATGACATCTTTGAGACCACCTTCGGCGCTGGTTGGGTCCTTGAGACCGACGGTTATCTCTATTACCGGGGTGTGATCGCAGATCAGATCTCAGAACCAGGCAAATACCTGATTCCTACCGGATCACCTGCGCTTGATGTCCTATCAAGTCTGGTCCTTGACGGTACCGTTGTCAGAAACAACCAAAGTGGCGAGACGATCACGATCACGTTCACCTTTGAAGCCAAACAGGGCGGATATGTTGAATGGGTCGGACTCGGGTCGTCATCACTATCAATCGATCTTTAAGGCGATATAAGGAGCCAAGCAGATGATTCCAAAAAGAATGCTTCAACTCATCTTCATCGTCTTATCGGCCATCTTCGCCGCCGGCTCCCTCGTATTCGCGTGGTTTATTGTCACGTTTTCAACCGATGAGATCATCATCGATGTCGGGACTCTTGAACTTGATGTCGTCTTCTTCCAGGCCAATGATGACAATCTCGATGGCACCCTTGATGGCGGGTACACCGAAATCACCGGGATGCCGTTTACAGAAATCCTGATTCCCGGCCAAGTCTATACCTTCAGGATCACAGCGACCAACGCTGGCACTGTCGAAGGCAATTTATCGCTATCGATTGAGGATATCCTGATGACAGATCCGCTTTATGAAAGCATGATCACCCTTGACTTCCTAGACCCAACAACATCAGCCCCGGTTTCAGAGAATCTCACCTCAGGACCTTATCAGATCTTTGATGAGTATCTGATGGATGCCGAGGAGATGCTGACCTTTGA
>JAGYLU010000143.1 GCA_018400755.1 Acholeplasmataceae bacterium | reverse complement strand
CTGTCGATACTGCAACACTTCAAGATGACGGCAAGACTGTAATTCTGCTTCTTGAAAGTGAAGCTGATCAGCAGGAAGAATCCACTGTGACCGTCGAGGACGTTGAAGCCCTTGACAATGAAGACATGGTGGTGGCAGATACTGAAATGGAGATTCAGTTCCTTGATATGGACATTCCAGTCATTACAGGTGCCGAGAACGTTGGCAATGACACCTTCAAGGTCTACTTTTCAGAGCCCATGAAGGAAGGTCTCACGGATAAATCCAACTACGAGGTGAATGACGGCGCCAAGTATATCAGACAAGTGACGGCCGGAAGCAGCAATCTTTCCGCCTATGTGGAAATGTATTCAGACCTTGAAGACGGGGAATACAGCATCTTTATTGAAGGCGTTGAGGATTACGCCGGTTTCACGGCTCTTCCCAAGACCTTTACAGTCAATGTCGAGGAGGATACTGAAGCGCCCTACATCGCAGGTTACAAGGATGCAACCCCCAATGGTGTCACTTTGATCTGGAATGAAGATATTGAATTTGCAGTGGGCAGTGACATCGAAGAACTTGACAACAACGATGAATATGTCTACCACACCAATGATTCGAATGAAGCCGAAACAGCCATTATCACTGACAATGAGATGGCATTGACCTTCAGTGACGATTACTTGTTACCTGAAGGTACCGCCTATGTCTACGTGGCGGAAGAAGTCGTCAATGATCTCTGGGATATCGAGAATGACCAGCAGATGGTTAAAATCGAAGTGGAACTGGACACGACACCTCCGGCGGTTGACGAGATTGAAGTCGAGGACTATGAACTAAAGATTACCTTCACCGAAAAGGTGGAATTTGACGATGAAGAATTCACCTTCCTGGATGATGAAGGGGACGAAGTTTCGGTTGGGAATCCTGGCGGAGAAGGCACGGACACCTTGACCTTTGATGTTGAGGACCTTGACGGCGAGTACACTTTGGTGATGGAAGGCATCGTGGATCTGGCCAGACCCACAGCCAACGAAATGCCCGCCACCACGATTGAGTTTGAAGTATTGGATGAAGAAGCGCCAGAACACGATGCTTTTTCCGCTGTATTATACAATGCCGGCGAAGAAGATCAGATGATCAAGGTTGATTTTGGCGAAGCGATGGCAACGGACGGGGTCTATGCTGTGACCAATATGGCGAACTACGAGATTCAGGCTGAATTGATCGTCGGAACTGGCACAGATATGGATGATATCGATTACGAACTCTCTGATCTTGACAGTGATGTGAGCATCGTCGTTGTCGACGGTGGCGAAGCGGTAGAAATCTACATTCCAACCACCGATGAAGACGAGGAATACGGTCTTGATCTGATGGCCACCGATGCGGGAATCCAGATCGGGCGTGTGGCTGATCTTGAAGGCAACTATACGGTAACCTATGGCGCCTATGTGGATGTCGATGAACAAGGGTTTGTCTACTTGAGTGCCGCTGTGGCAACAGATATCGATACGATTGAAGTCACCTTGGATGACGAGTTAGCAGATTTTGAAGCGGATGATTTCTATATCGACATCGATGGTACGACTGAAGGCGTCATCATTGGGGTGGATACTGAACTGAACGATGATGATGAGACAGTAATCGTCTTTACACTCCATGAGGATTATGAACTGGCCTACAACGGATTGTATGGCGGTGTAACAGAAGCAGTGGTCTGGACTGTAGCCAACGGTATCCTTTCAGAAAACATTTACGGGGAAGCACTGGCAGCTGGAGATTCCGAGACTGTAGTGGATGAAATCAAACCTGAAATCGTCGTCTATGACGATGGTGATGACGAGTATGACGTGGTCTTCAACTATATGACCACCTACGGAGCCTTTGCCGCGGGATCAGAAGAAACCACATTCTCTGTCATCGAAATGTTCTTTGAGGAAGAAATCGATCCCATGTCCGTGAGTCTCGACACCTTTGAGGTCGATGGCGGTGGTTATGATGTACTGGCTGTATACGTTGATGGAACTCAGAAGGAAACAGGAACCGATCTGACCACCTACGGAACGATCATTTTAATCATTGATAATGAAGACGCCGATGATTTGGAAGGCGTTCAAATCGACCAGCAATCGGCGATCCGCGATTTAGTGGGCAATACGACGACAGGGATTGAAACGGAAATCGTGGATATCGAAGCCGTAATGCCCTGGTTGGTGGATTTTCCACCTCCACCTTCACCATCCTAAACGACAGATTTTGACAACATCGATTGAAAATATCAGAAAGACAGAAAATTCAGTACCGGTCCTAGAGGACCGGTACTTTTTTTGAAACGTCAGAT
>JAGYLU010000142.1 GCA_018400755.1 Acholeplasmataceae bacterium | reverse complement strand
GTCAACGCGACCACCGCGAGTGTGACGATCAACACTATGACAGTTATGATGATGAGTGCTTTTCTCAATATGTTCATTTCTTTTCTCCCGGAGCCGATTTTGAATGCCTTGGATTATGCCGGATCAAATGAAAGAGAAGACATGTCCATTTGACCGAATACCGTTGGTCCCTTGATCAATGTTTCAATCGCGCGATTCCAATCAGCCCATCACTTCCGAGTGAGTTTTATGAACAGACAAAAAGCGCGCTTTCTGACAATGCATCTAATGGACCTGAGTAGGTTTGAAGGCTTTTTTAACCCTGTCTGTCCCGATACCCGATTTACTGCGTTTGAACCACTTTCTCTATGAATATTTTCGCGATATCCGGATCAAACTGTGTTCCTGAACATCTTTTGATCTCCGATATCGCATATTCTTTTGTCAATTTTTTCCGATACGGACGATCAGCCGTCATGGCTTCATAGGCGTCGACGACGCCGATGATTCTGGAGAACAATGGAATATCCGTGCCTTTCAACCCACCTGGGTATCCTTTGCCATCCCATCGTTCATGGTGATGCAGTGCCTGGATCGCCAAGCTTGAATATTCATCCGCAGCTTTGAGAATCTGATATCCGACTTCGGTATGTGACTTGATGATTTCATATTCTTCTTTTGTAAGTTTATCCGGCTTGTTCAAGATGTCATCCGGAATCGAAATTTTTCCGATGTCATGAAACAGACCGGCCTGTTCGAGTTCATTGAGCTCGTCTTCTCGCAAATTCAAGTGTTGCCCGATCGCTCTGCAGAGAAGACTGACTTTATATGAGTGCTCTCTTTCAACACTGTATTTGTCGGTCAGTGTTTTCAAAATCGCACTGATGGCTCGGTTTCGGACGCTTGATCCTTCACTTGTTTTATGCCGATACATGTGGTTTTCAGCGATTTTCAGGATGTCATCGATATTTTCATCCATGCTTTTTTTCAACTCAAATCCGATAGCAAGAGACAATTCGATATTGTTGATCTGATGTCTTTTTACCGCATCCTTGATCGTTTCTTTGTAATATTCCAGTTTTTCAGGTGATGCATTCGGCAAGAGTACCGCGAACTCATCACCACCGATTCTTGCGACAACGTCGGCTTCTTTGAATATTTCATCCAAAATACTCCCCATCATCTTCAGCGCTCTGTCTCCAACCGTGTGACCGAACGCATCATTGATGATTTTCAGACCATTCACATCGAGCATCATGATCCCGATCGGATAATATGTAGGTTGATCGAGTTTCTTGAATTGTTCATAATAATATCTTCTGTTCGACAGATCCGTCAGATAATCATGATTGGTCAGGTAGTTCAATTCCTTGGTTCTTTTGGTAACCAACCCTTCCAATCTTATCGACGAAATGCTTGTCGCATACCAGATCACTGCAACCAGAACCGATAAGGAGAATCCGAAAACCGCGATCCAGACTGAATTACGCGTACTGAGAGTCACGATTTCCTCTGTCGGAGCCAAGACAAAACGATAGGTTCTGCTCTTGAATGAAATTTCACGATCGACAGAAACATCGACTTTGGGTTGTTGCCAGTTGTCGGATGATACCAGGAGCTGAATTCCATCGAACACTTGAATCATGTAGTCGCCTTCAAATTCATCATTGATCGATAAGATCAGCTTGGACATATTGATGTCACACAAAATGAAACCGGCAATCATATTCTGATCATAGACGGGTAAAACCAAACTTGTATAATAGGGAATATTCCGACTTGTATTGATTTTTCCATTCATGATATAATCACTGTTCTCTGCCGGGTTGACTCTGCGAATGATCATGTCTCTGTCCAGCCAGACGATGTTTTCAATACCGTATAGGTTCCCTATGTAAAAATCGGTGCGCATGTCCCAGTTCTCTTGATCTTCAAGCGTGTCCGGAGGACCGTGTTCAGCAAGTTCACTTAAACCAAATTCGATATAATCGATTCGATTTTCGATTTTGTTGGCATAAATGACCGTGATCGATTCGACATTCGATAATAACTGTTCCAAATGATCCGCTCTGGTGGATCCCCATATTAAACATGTCATAACAATCAAAAACACGCCCAAAACCAGACCAAAATACTTGGAACGGAAATTGATGCCTCTGGTTTTTTTCTTTTTTTCACTCTTTTTCAAGTCATGCATAGTCATTGTCCTTATCTTTTTCGTCTTAAGACTGATTTTTATGCGATACTTGATAAGTTCCGCTATTCATTCTGATCGATCCAGGCATGATTCCATATGTTTTCCAGGATTGTATATCCGAGATCATCCATTTCATCCAAATACACGTCCCAATCCTCATCG
>JAGYLU010000141.1 GCA_018400755.1 Acholeplasmataceae bacterium | reverse complement strand
AACCGCCATAGTGTTGATCGTCACACTCGCGGTGGTCGCGTTGACGATCAATCATCAGATCAGACTGAAAAGAGAAGCAAAGTCCGATCAACCACCGGGACAAATGGTTGATATCGATGGAAAACGGATGCACATATATATCGAAGGCGAAGGTGATCATACGTTTGTCTTCATGTCCGGGCATGGAACGAGCAGTCCACTGGTCGATTTCAAACCCCTATGGAGTAAACTTGCTGCCAACAACAGAATTGTCGTGATCGAAAAATTCGGTTATGGATTCAGTGAATCCAGCAACAATAAAAAAGACATAGACGATCTGCTCGAGCATACAAGAGAGGCTTTGGCCACTTTGGAAGTGGCAGGACCTTTTGTTTTGGTTCCGCATTCCTTATCCGGTCTGGAAGCCATCTATTGGGCCCAAAAATACCCGAACGAGGTCAAAGCGATGATCGGACTCGATGCTTGCACACCGGAGACGATCGGACTGTTGTCCATACCCTCGAAAGCACAGTTGAATCTTGTCTATCTCGTTTCAAGAATCGGACTTTCAAGACTTATGCCTGACAAAGAGTTGAAGCGGATCTTGCCGCTTCTCGATTCGGATGAAATGACGGAGGAAGACAAAGCCATCTATAAATCGATGTTTTTCAAGAGTTCGTTGACGAAAGACATGGTGGCGGAACTCGAGACGATGAATGAAAATGCCCGGCATGTGACGGATGGAAGAGTACCTGATGAAATCCCGATGTTTTTCTTCATATCGAGCAAGCAAAATGAGGATGTGCCCGGTTGGACAAAGGCGATTACCGGATATCTGGATTCGATTGATTTGCAGCAATCGATGATTTTGGATACTTCCCATTACGTACACCATGAAATGTCTTATACGATCTATAAGGAAACCATTGATTTTCTGGAAGCGATAACGGATTTTTATGAAACGTAAAGGTGAAGACATCCATGATTGCATATCTTGGACATAGGCACTTTTTTTCGAACAAAACCGAGGAATCAGGGCGTCAACAAAAGCGTAATCAAGCACTGCTTTTCGTTGCGAATCGTTCCCCAGGTCATATGGATGTATCCAAATGCGTCTATTGCGGATGGCAATGGATGTTTTTCTTTCGGTAAAGCCCAAATTGTATCATTGGGTTGAATTCGACAATACGCATGACTATGTGTGAGATCACCGAGTCATGAGATCTTATGACACCTCATGATCACAGGAGAGAGACGATCGGTAAGCTAGACAATTACATATGGGGGTTAAAAAAGGGTTTCAAATCGGGAAATATTGGAGTATAATGAATATAAATAAACGCAATGAAAGCACGAAGACCGATACATCGGGCATTGCGAAACAAAATAGGGAGTCTGATCTTCATGATGATGCGAAAGCGATTTGGCGTAATTGTCGTTTTATTGTTTTTGTCTCTTTTTCTTGTTGCCTGCAAGGATGATGTGACGTTTACGGTTGTTTTTGAACCGAATGGCGGAAGCCCTGTTTCCGATCAAGTGGTTCAGGAAGGGGACAGGCTTGAGGAGCCCGAGACGACCAAAGAGGGCTATACACTGGGTGGGTGGTATACGAGTCTTGACGATGGGGTAACGCTCGATGAGCACTGGTCTTTTACGTTTTCGGTTGTTCCAAGTGACCTGACGCTCTATGCCAAGTGGACTCCCAATACGTATGAGGTCACGTTTGAAGGTCAGGAGGCGGATGGCGGAGATCCGCTCAATCGAATGGTTGTCACCTATGATCAGCCATATGGAGCCTTACCCGTACCGACAAGGACGGGTCATGCATTCCTGGGTTGGTTGAAGGACACGGGGGACGACGTGTTCGTAGACGAAGATTATGTCGTCGATATGGCGGAAGATCACATTCTGCTCGCGATCTGGCAGGTCAATACGTATACCATCTCATTCAACAGCAACGACGGGTCATCGGTTGACCCGATCACACAGGATTACGGAACCGAGATCATGGAACCCGTTCCCACCCGATCGGGCCATACGTTTACGGGGTGGTATCTTGATGAGAATTTGACGATTCCCTCCGGTTTCGAAACGATGCCGGCACAAGACTTCATGCTTCATGCCAAGTGGGAACTCACGGACTATGACATATCCTATCATCTCGATGGGGGAAACAATCACCCGGACAATCCGAACACCTACCGTATGACGACGCCGACAATCGAACTCGAACATCCGAACAAGGAAGGTCATACGTTTCTGGGCTGGTATGACAATGCGGAAATGACGGAAGAAACCCATTCCATCGACATCGGATCGACCGGAGACAAGGTTCTTTATGCGAAGTGGCAGATCAATTCATAC
>JAGYLU010000140.1 GCA_018400755.1 Acholeplasmataceae bacterium | reverse complement strand
GAAACACCGACCACAACCACAACCGAGGCACCGACCACAACCACAACCACAACCACAACCGAGGCACCGACCACAACCACAACCACGACCACGACAACCAGTGCGACGACTACCACAACAACGACGACCACTACCACCACGACAACCACAACGACCACAGAAGAGCAAACCACAACCACAACCACAGACACTGTCACGACATTCGATCCCCAGATTCTCTACGACATTGTGGCAGCGGAAATGGAAGCTGAGAACGGAGTAGCACCGTCGCAGGCTGAGGTTGAGGCGCGCATCAACGAATTGGCAGACATGTTCGGCACCGAACAACCCGAAGACACGTACATGATGATGCTTGGCATACAACAGGTCCGTGTCATGATGACGGATGTTGATTCGATGACTTCGTTCGAACAGTGGTACCAGAACTTCCAGACACTTGGTTTGGAGAAAAGCCGTGTCCAGGATGTTTTGTTCACGGTGCTCTATAGCAACATCTCCGAAATGGTCAACACGTACGACGAGACTTATCTCACAAATGAGATCGCAAGTCTTGAAGCTGACATTGTGACCCATCAGGATGGCATGGTTGCCGTTGATTCCGATGTCGAAACTTATTGTGCGACCATCACGGGACTTGAGACGGAGTGTCAGACTTACTATGACACCCTGAAAGCAGAAAGCAGCCTGTGGGATGCCTACAACGATAAGATCAACATCATGTATGATTCAGTCCCAGGTATGGAGATTGATGTATGGGAACTCGAAAATGCCTATGATAACTATTACTGGAACTTACTCATGTATCAGGAAACATCCGATGATTATTATCTTAATGAAAGTGACATGTATTACGAAGTGTACCAAGGCCATCTCATGAAGTACGATCCCGCACTCCAGGCCTTGATCGAAGAAGCGATGGTCGCCTATGAAGCCATCCTTGACAACCAACGGGCCGCTTCTGAATTGGCCGCATCGCTGAGTGGGGTGTTCGACGGAGACGGAGAAGACGTCGCTTATGTCATCGATACATACTATGAGACGTACCGATCCCATTTTTGGGACCTGCAGGACGCCCAATGGCGCCTTGAGGAAGCTGAGCGTGAGCTCGAACAACAACGTGATCTGCTGAGTATGTTGACGGCGATTAAAACATACATGGAGACAACAGACGGCGAAACACGGATCAAGACCTTCATCGGCACGATGTTTGATGTCGTTGATTCGGTCGCGACCGGAATTGACGAACAGACATTGATGTTCTTCATGGATGTTCTCAAAGGCAACTTCGAGCCCGCAGCCGAGATGCTCACAGCCGCGAACATTGAACTCGTCGCCGGCAAAGCCGCCGATTTCATGGCATTGTTGTCATCCACGGTTGGCACGGACGATCTCGATAACATCGCGGCACTCTCAAAAGACCTTGCCGACATTTTCATCGACAACACGGATCTATCAAGCACCGAAGCTGCGGAGATGAAAACATTGATCCACGGCCGCATCGATGCTTATGTGTCCTATGTCGATCAGGAATTCGATGACATCCAGGCATTTTTAGCCTCCATCGACACTGTCAAAGCCGATGCGATCATGGAAGCCATCGATGCAATTACCACCATGGACCAGGCATCCGATGACATGCCGATCGAAGAAATCATCACCATTGCCGGAGCCATGGATACATTGTTCGGTGATGATTCATTTGATTTCAACCATCTGAGTGAAGTCATGGTCAACCTGTACTTTGACATCGAATATGGATTCATGCCGGACGAGACCACAAAAGCGGACGTCCTTGCCGCCATGCAAAACAATGTCACACAAATCCTCGATCTTGCAGCGGAGATCAAAACCTACGATCCCGCAGACATCGGCATTGAGGAGATGTGGGCGATTGAGGAATTCGCCGTCCGCATCCAGCCACTCGTCGGTGTGTTCGATCAGGGATTCGAATCGATTCTGGACATGCCTGATTTCGGCATGGACGAAGGCATGATTGCCGATGTCTACACACAAATCTTCGGCGTGATGGAACCGACCGAGGCCGAAGTGGCTTACTTCACCACACAAATGACCACGGCCATGGGAGTCACATCGGCCGAAGACATGGTTATTGAGATATACGATGTGATGATGGAATTCCAGGGCATGGAAGAGATGGATTCCTTCTCGGACATCCAGGTCTTGCTCGGCGACATCGTCGCGATGGGGCATGACGCCCAGGAAGTGACCGACATTGCCATGGCCATGCTTGATGTGTATATGACCAACATCAACGAAGAGACACTGCTTGATGACTATTATTCCGATGAAGTTGCGATGGCCGAACTTGAAAGCGTCGTCCACATGTTGATCGCCGATGCGATGG
>JAGYLU010000014.1 GCA_018400755.1 Acholeplasmataceae bacterium | reverse complement strand
GGATTGAAAGTGGGACGTTGAGTGATATTGAACCATATGATCAACACAGCTTTGGCCATCACGTCGATGCCCTTCAGGACATCAAAGCCATCATTGATTCGGAAACGGAGACCATCACATGAACAACTACGACAGCGTCATGGCCAGACGGGCCGAGATCATGAAACGGTCATTAGGACTTGATTATGATCAGTTCGAAGATGAAGGCATCGGTTTTGATTATGAGAAGATGATGATGGATTCAGGCTATACCTTGAAAGATGTCCAGATGATCCAACTCTCAAACAGTGTTGGAAACACCCCGATGATTGAGCTGAAAAGGTTGTCCGCCTATGCCAGAAGCCTAAGCGAGAAAGGCATGGGGGCACGCATCTTTCTAAAAGATGAAGCCACGAACCTGAGTGGTTCATTCAAGGCCAGACGGGCCGCGATGAGTATCCATCAAGCCAAGAAGCTTGGGTACAAAGGTGTGGTTGCTGCAACCTCTGGAAACTACGGTGCGGCGGTTGCTGCGCTTGCGGCAAGGGCTGGACTCAAGTGCATCATCGTCCAGGAATGCTTCGACTCAAAAGGTGTGAGCCAACCGGAGATCATTGAAAAAGCCCGCGCATGTGAGGCTTATGGGGCTGAGGTCATCCAACTCTCGGTCGGTCCGGAACTGTTCTATAAGTTTCTCCTTGTCCTTGAGGAAACAGGATATTTCAACGCCTCGCTCTATTCTCCTTACGGAGTCATGGGAATCGAGACACTAGGGCTTGAGATCGCTCATGAGTCGATGAGACGGTTCGGTCGTTATCCGGATATGGTGATCGCCACCAATGCCGGTGGTGGGAACCTCACCGGAACTGCCCGTGGTCTGAAGAAGGAAGGCGCGATTGATACCGAGATTGTTGCGGCAAGTGTTGACCTTTATGGCCTTCACATGGCCTCAGACCATGATTTCAACCGCAAGTCCTTCACGACCGGGCATACCGGTTTTGGTATCCCCTTCACAACCAACCCTGACCGCAGCGATGTCCCAAGAAGTGCGGCCAGACCGCTTCGGTACATGGACCGTTATGTCCTCGTGAACCAAGGTTCGGTCTTCTTCATCACCGAGGCGTTGGCCAGACTCGAAGGTCTTGAGCGTGGCCCAGCCGGAAACACTTCGCTTGCAGCCGCGTTCAAATTGGCCCAGACGATGAGAGAAGATGCCCTGATCATCGTTCAGGAGAGCGAATACACAGGGGCTGGGAAACATGTGAGCGCACAGGTGTCATTCGCATGTGATAACGGGATTGACCTACGGTTTGGTGATCCCTTGACAGAACAGCCAGGCACCTCGATTGTCTTTCCCAAGAGTGCCCGGGATATCGCGATCAAAGAACTTGATATGGATGATTTAAGACATAGCTATCTCAAACGCTACAAGACGATGGCATTGACCGAAGCGGATCTCAAGTATCTCGCGGAAGAACTCAAATTGACCGTTGAAGAGGTCACCAAACGGATGGAGGCATCAGATGAAACCACGTAATGATGATTTTGAAACCAGACGCAAGCCCCTTGAGGCGATGGATGATGACGCGCTCAAATCGTATTTTTTCGAGTTGACCGACCGTCTGCTTGACCCAATTATGACGATGGCCTATGACTATACCACGCCCGCGATTGAACGGAGCGTGTTGATGAGAATGGGATTCTCAAGTGCCGAGGCGAAGATGATCACCGACCATATCCTTGACCACGGCTTGCTTTCACATGGCGCTGGTCATATTGTTTACCGGATGGCCAAAGACAACAACATGGCAATCAGGGAAGCGGGTCTAAACATCCAAGACCAAGCGCTGACCGATCAGATGAAAGAGGTGTTTGCTCATGATGCCAAATGACAAACTAGACATCAGGGCATTGCTTAAGGGTCTTGAGCACTACCGTCCCAGACGCAAAGGCTGGACCTGGAGGCAAAAAGGGGCCGTGAACCTAGGGCCTTTCACGTATGTCGAAGCGAGTCCCTCACTGGATAAAAGCATTCCTTTGCCTTCGGCCTCCAACCTTGGAAACATCGATCCTCAGCCTGACGCTGTCATCACCACTGAGATCGCATCAGGGCGGTTTGAAGATGATATCAGAAGAATGCGGATGGCAGCGTGGCACGGGGCTGACCATATCATGGTCATCCGGACCGCCGGTCAGTCGCATATGGATGGGCTTTTGGAAGGTACCCCACAAGGCATCGGTGGTGTCCCAATCACCAGAAAACAGGTCAGGGCCCAACGCAAAGCCCTAGACATCATCGAGGATGAAGTCGGTAGACCCATCAATTACCACTCCTATGTCTCTGGGGTCGCAGGTCCCGAGATTGCTGTCATGTTCAATGAGGAAGGGGTGAACGGTGCCCATCAGGATCCCCAATACAATGTCTTGTATCGGAACATCAACATGGTCAGAAGTTTCGTTGATGCCGCGGAAAGCAAGAAAATCATGGCCCACGGCAACATCGCCCAGATTGACGGGGCCCATAACGCCAACGCCACCGCCCGTGAGGCGTGGAAAGTGATGCCAGAGTTGCTCGTCCAGCATGCCATCAACAGCCGTATGAGTGAACGGGTCGGGATGAGACCTGATCTGATCTGTCTGTCGACTGTTCCACCGGCCGCGCCCCCATCACCGGATCTGAGACTCAATTTGCCATATGCGATCGCGTTGCGTGATTTCTTCTCGAATTATAAGATGCGGGCCCAGATGAATACCAAGTACATGGATTCATCCACCCGGGAAGCCACGGTGACCCATGTCTTGAACCTGTTGATCTCAAGACTCACATCGGCGGACATCCAGTCCACCATCACGCCTGATGAGGGACGCAATGTCCCCTGGCATGTCTATAATATCGAAGCCCTTGATACCGCCAAACAGGCGATGGCCGGAATGGATGGCCTAAGAGAGATGATTGATTTCAAGACGACCGGCATCCTTCCTGAGGCGGTCAGGGAAATCAAGGAACGGGCGATTCTGATGCTTGAGGAAATCATTGCCCAAGGCGGTTACTTCAAAGCCGTTGAGGAAGGCATGTTCGTTGATAGCGGACGTTATCCTGAACGGGCTGGTGATGGCATCAAAAGAGAGATCGAAGGGGGCATTGGAAACCAGGCGGTCATCAAGCGCTCAAAAGACTACATGGCGCCAGTGACAGCCCACTATGGATACAACAATATCGACCAATATGACCCCGCCGTCAAGGATGATCCGGCCCAGCTGATCGGTGGATCGACATTGGAAGACCCAGAGAAAATCATCTATGTCGACGAACTCGATTTTGAGGATTCAGTCGCCACCCGTCTCGATGAGAGCGAACGTTACAGAAGCACATCAATCCTGAAGCCGGAAGTTCAGTGGTTGGGTGACGGCGTCGTCACGGTTGATCTCTTTTTCGCCGCGGAACCAAGAGTTGCCGAAGCGGCCGCGATCGAGACCGGACGGAAGATGAACCTGACCCAAGTCGAGGTCATCCACAAGGAAGTCATGCATCCAAGCGAAGGCACGAGAATCCAGATCAAGGGGACTGTGCCCTTTGAGATTGATACCAAGACCCTTGAATTGCCGAAGATCAAGGAAACAAGACCGATGGAAGAGATCATTGACTACTACAAGGACCATCCGGTCCACGTGGTTGCCGGTACTGGCGGCAGTGATGAGCATTCGGTCGGGATGCGGGAAATACTTGATATCAAGCATGGTGGGATTGAGAAATATGGGCTTTCATATACCTATCTTGGCACATCTGTGCCGATTGAGAAGTTCATTGATGCCGCCATTGAGACGAGTGCCAAGGTGGTGATGATCTCGTTGATCATCTCCCATGATGAGGTCCATTACCGCAACATGCAAAAACTCCATGACTATGCCGTTGAAAAAGGAGTCCGTGACCGTCTTCTGATCATTGCCGGAGGCACCCAGGTGACACCCGAAATCGCGGAGTCGAATGGCATGGATGCCGGATTTGGACGGGGGACAAAGGGCATTGATGTCGCATCAACCATCATGTCACTTTTGGAAAAACAACATGACCATTGATTGTCTGGTCGCGGAAATCGGATCGACGACGACCATTGTGAACGCGTTTGATCTAGGTCCTAAAGCGCGTTTTTTAGGTCGTGGTGTGGCCCGGACATCAGTTGAGACGGATGTTCGTGAAGGGCTTGGTCAAGCGATTGAAGACTTGCGACTGAGTCTTGGTGAAAAGATACTTGCCTATGACCGGATGGTTGCCTCATCATCGGCGGCCGGGGGTCTCAGGATGACGGTTCACGGGCTCGTCCGGGAAATGACGGTGAAAGCCGCCAGACAAGCCGCGCTCAATGCCGGTGCGAACATTCATTTGGTGACAGCCGGTCCTTTGGAAAGAAGTGATCTTGAGACAATCAAGACAATCAAACCGAATATCATCGTCATCGCCGGTGGGACCGACCACGGCGAGAAAGACATCCCTTTTGAGAACCTTCTGAAAGTCAAAGACTTTGGGATTCCTGTGATCTACGCCGGAAACATCGCCAATCATGAGCGGATCATGGCGTTAAATGATCCTGGTATCACGATTGTCAAGAACGTCTATCCAAGGGTCGATGATTTTAACATCATGCCGCTTAGGGAAGCGATTTATAAGACATTCGAGACACACATTGTCCATGCCAAGGGCATGGCCCATGTCTTTGAGATGGTCGATCAGATCATCATCCCGACGCCAGGAGCGGTCATGGATGCGACCATGTTGTTTGATGAGATTGAAAGCGGGGTCGTCACCCTTGATGTCGGAGGGGCGACAACCGATGTTCATTCGGTCTGTGATGCCAGGCCTGAATACGCCTTGTATCTGGAAGGCGAACCGCGGGCGAAAAGGACCGTTGAAGGCGATCTTGGAGTCTACGTCAATCGTCTTGAGGTTTTGAAGAAATCTAAGCCTGAGGTCTTGGCCAGAGTTCTGGAAATGCCTGATGACGATATTTTGGATCTGGCCCGCAAGGAGCCCTTCATCCCAAAGAGTGAACAGGGTCTGAAGTTGATTCAGTTGCTCACCCAAACGTGTGTCCATGAGGCCCTCGACCGACATACCGGAGACTTAAGGCGGGTCTTCACCACCAACGGCATCAAGGTCATTCCTGAGGGGAGAGATCTCTCAATGGTCAAAAACATTCTTTTGACCGGAGGCGCGTTGCTCTATCACCCTGATCCCGAAGAGTTGATCAATGCGTATGTGAGAAAGCAGACAACCAAACTCATTTTCGATGAGACCGCAGTCATCAGACGGGACAAAGACTACATCATGGCCGCGATTGGGGTCCTTTCCCACGTCAACCGTGAGGCCGCCATCACGCTTTTGAGAGAGACACTTGGTTTGGAGGGATCCTGATGCGTTACCCAGTCATGACCATCGATTTGAACAAATACAAGACAAACATCGAGACCTTGACAGCAAGGCTTTCAGAGTATCACACATCGGTGATGGTGGTGACCAAAGTCTTTCGGGCATCCCCACCACTTCTCAAGATCATCAATGATTCCGATGTCGCCTATGTCGCAGATTCGAGGCTTTCAAACCTGAAGACCGTCAAGACCACCAAACCGAAAGTCCTTGTCAGGATTCCGATGATCAGTGAGGCCAAGGATGTCGTCAGGTTTTCAGATATCTCCTTGAACTCGGAGATCGGGACAATCAAAGCGCTTGATGACGCTGCCAAAGACATAAGAACGATCCACGGGATCATCTTGATGTTTGATCTTGGTGACTTGCGGGAAGGGATTTACTATGCTGCTGATTACATGGATGATGTCAAAAAGATCATGGCGATGTCTCATGTCAGACTCGAAGGCATCGGATGTAATCTCACGTGTTATGGTGGGGTCATACCGACCCCTGAGACACTGATGAAACTGATCGTGATCAAGGATCATATTGAGCAGGAAACCGGCACCACCTTACCAGTGATCAGTGGTGGGAACTCATCAGGTCTCGATCTCATTTTCTCTGGCAAACAGCCTCTTGGCATCAACAACCTAAGATTGGGCGAAGCCTTTGTCCTAGGACGGGAAACCGCTTATGGAAAACCCATCAAAGGGATGCACGATGATGTCTTTACCATGCGCGCAGAACTCATTGAAGTCAAGGACAAACCCTCATATCCAGAAGGTCTTTTGGGTGTGAATGCGTTTGGAGAAAAGGTCCATTTTGAAGACCAAGGCATCATGACCAGAGGCATCTTGGCCCTTGGAAGACAAGATGTGGGATGTGATGATCTGATTCCTATTGATGGCATCACCGTTCTAGGGTGCAGCAGTGACCATACCATCGTCACCTTTGAGAAGGGTGCTTACCAGGTTGGAGACATCCTTGAGTTCAAACTGACCTATGGTGGTATCCTAAGAGGGATGCACGCTTCTGATGTGGAGAAAGTCTATGTCTGAGATCTATCGACCGACGGTTGCGGTGATCGACCTTGATCACCTCGCATACAACTTCAAACTAGCCCAAAAACATGCGCCCGGCAAGACCATCATACCAGTCATCAAGGCCAACGCCTATGGTCACGGGGTGATTGATGTGATGAGACATCTTTATGACCAAGGGTCAAGAATCTGTGCGGTCTCACTCCTAGAAGAAGCCCTAGAAGTCAGAAAAGTCTTTGATGACATCGATATCCTGATGATGGGACCAGCTTTCAAAAATGACTTGACAACGTGTTCAAAAGCGCGGATCATGACGACCGTCTATGATCAGGAAAGTCTACGAGATGTCCTGAAAGCGGGTGTGCCACTTTCCATTCATTTGAAAGTTGATACCGGCATGAGACGTTACGGACTGAGTCAGACAGATGAGATCATGAAAGCTTTGAAATCGCTTCATGAGGCGTCACATGTCGATTTGTCCGGTCTCTATACCCATTTGTCGACAGCTGATACTGATGAGTCGTATATGCAGGGGCAGATTGAGAGATTCAAAGCAATCCTGGAATTGAGTCCGGTGGTTCCGAGGATGGTCCATGTCGCGAATTCCTCGGCTATCTTCAAGGTTGAGTCTACCTTTGACTTCACGACCCATGCCCGTCTTGGGATCTCACTATATGGTCTTTCCCTGGACCATCCGAAGCCTGATCTGAGGCCGGTCATGAGCCTTGTGAGCGTGGTCGGATCAATCAGACATCTGAACAAAGGGGATGTTCTCGGATATGGCGCGACGTATCAGGCGACCCGTGATGAAACCATCGCGGTCATCCCGATCGGATACGCCGATGGCTTCATCAGGAGAAACCGTGACAGCGATGTCGAGATCAAAGGCCATCGGTATCCTTTGGTTGGGACCATCTGCATGGACGCTTGCTTTGCCAGAGTCAGTGACGGTATCCAAAAGGGCGATCCGGTCACTCTCTTTGGAGGACTCATCACGACCGATGAGGTTGCCAACCGTCTTGGGACCATCCATTATGAAGTGACCACCGGCATCTCGTCAAGAGTGCCTAGAATCACCAAGAAAGGATTGAGGACATGACAAAGATCACATCTGAAATCGGACGTCTGAAAACCGTTTTGGTCCATCGTCCGGGAAGAGAAATCGAGAACCTGACACCAGATCTTCTTGAGAAACTGCTCTTTGATGATATCCCCTATATGAAGGTCGCACGCGCTGAACATGACGCTTTCGTGAGCATCATGAGAGCAGAAGGCGTTGAGGTCTTGTATCTGACCGATCTGATGGAAGAAGCACTTGATGCCCACCCGCAAGGGAAGAGCAATTTCATCAACGCGTTCATTGAGGAATCAAAGATCAAGAGCCACGCCTTGAAGTCCGCGCTCTATGACCACTTCGCATCTTTTTCATCTAAAGAGATGGTGATTCGGATGATCGAAGGGGTGAGGACACACGACATCAAGATCGGGAAACGGCCATCGATCATGGACATGCTTGAAGATGAATATCCGTTTTTGACCGATCCCCTCCCCAATCTCTTTTTCCAAAGAGATCCCTTTGTCGCACTTGGTCAAGGTGTCCTGATCGGCAAGATGTCGACCCAGGCCAGAGCGCGGGAAACGATTTTCTCCGATTTTATTTTGAATCATCATCCTCGTTTCAAAACCACCAAAGACCGGATGTATTATGAACGCTCCAACCGGTATAGCCTTGAAGGAGGTGACGTCCTTGTTCTTTCAAAAGATGTGGTCGCGGTCGGAATCTCAAAACGGACCGACCCCAGGGCGATTGAACATCTCGCTGAGAAGTTGTTTTCAGCCCATGAATCGTTCAAGACCGTCCTGGCATTCAACATCCCGAAAAGCCGGGCGTTCATGCATCTTGATACCGTCTTCACCCAAGTGGATCGTGGCGTCTTCACGATCCATCCTGGCATCGAAAAAGTGCTGACGGTCTTTGAACTAACCGAAGGACCGGAAGGTATTGTCGTGAACAAGGTGGTTGACACCCTTGAATCGGTGTTGGAAAAACACTTGGACACACCGATCACCTTGATCAGATGCGGTGGTACCGATCTGATCACCAGCACCCGTGAACAGTGGAACGATGGGGCGAACACCCTTGCTTTGGCCCCGGGAAAGGTGATTGTCTATGACCGTAATCACGTCACCAACAGACTATTGAAAGAAGCGGGCATCACGGTCCTTGAGATTCCCTCAAGTGAACTGTCCCGTGGTCGGGGCGGGCCCAGATGTATGACCATGCCGCTTATCAGAGAACCCATCACAAAAGGAGAATAGCCATGAACTTAAAAGGAAGACATTTCATCACGTTGCTTGATTATTCCAAAGAAGAAATCATGGGCTTGATCGATCTTTCGATCAAACTCAAAAAAGAGAAAAAGGATGGTAAGACCCATAAGGTCCTATCCGACAAGAATGTCGTGCTTCTCTTCCAAAAGGATTCAACCAGGACACGGTCCGCTTTTGAGGTTGGTGCTTTTGATCTGGGTATGGGTGCGACCTATGTGGGTCCATCAGGCTCGCAGATGGGTAAGAAAGAGTCTGTGAAAGACACAGCCCGGGTCCTTGGCCGGATGTATGACGGGATTGAGTTCAGGGGTTACCGGCAGTCCGATGTTGAGATTTTGGCTGAACACGCCGGTGTCCCGGTATGGAATGGATTGACAGACAAGTACCACCCGACCCAGATTCTGGCCGATTTCATGACCATCAAAGAGTCGTTTGGCACCCTTCAAGGCATCAAACTCGCTTATTTTGGGGATGCCAGAAACAACATGGGGAACTCGCTCATGATTGGTGCGGCCAAGATGGGCATGCACTTTGTCGCGGCTGCGCCAAAATCGCTTTGGCCAGATGAGGTGCTGATCAAGACGTGTGAGGCCATTGGGGAAGCATCAGGTGCACGCATTGAGTTAAGCGAAAACGCCTTTGAAGCCGCCAAAGACGCGGATGTCATCTATACCGATGTCTGGGTATCCATGGGCGAACCCAAAGAGGTTTGGGAAGAGCGGATCAAAGCACTTGTTCCTTATCAGGTGACGCCCAAACTGATGATGCTCGCCAAAGAAAAAGCCATTTTTATGCACTGTCTGCCAGCGTTTCACGGAGAGGATACCGACATGGGCGTAGACATCGCATCTGCGTTTGGAAAGAAGTATCCAAGTGTCAGAAACGGCGAACTTGAAGTGACGGATGCCGTGATCGAAGGTCCGCAGAGTGTCGTCTTTGAAGAAGCTGAGAACCGGATGCATACGATCAAGGCGGTCATGCTCGCAACGCTTGGAGGCAGCCATGTCTAGATATGTGATCTCGCTTGGAGGCAATGCCCTAGGTAAAGACGCTGATGGTCAGAAAGCACTCCTCAAAGGCGTTGCCAAAGCGCTTTTCCCATTGATCAAAGAAGGTCATGACATCGTGATCGTCCACGGTAACGGCCCTCAGGTCGGGATGATCAATCTGGCGTTTACAGAATCTCAGTCAACGCCACTGATGCCGTTTCCGGAATGTGGTGCGATGAGTCAGGGATACATCGGATTCCATATCCAGAATGCGATCGACAATCATATGGCACAATCGTCTTTGAAACGTCCGGTCGTGACCCTGGTCTCGCAGGTGATTGTTGACAGGCATGATCCGGCCTTTGATCATCCGACGAAACCCATCGGGTCATTTTATACAAAAGATGAAGCCGAGATACTTACAAAAACCATGGGATATGTGATGACTGAGGATGCTGGTAGAGGATACCGCCGTGTCATCGCCAGTCCGAAACCGATCGATATCGTTGAAAAGGATAGCATCCTGACGTTGCTTGACCAAGGTCATGTGGTCATCGCCGCCGGTGGCGGTGGGATACCGGTGGTTTTTGAAAATCATGCCTTACACGGAATTGACGCCGTCATCGACAAGGACCATGCAAGTGCCAAGATGGCAGAGATCATTGGTGCTGATGCGCTTGTGATCCTGACCGCGGTCGATTACGTCAAGATCCATTACAATACCGATCAAGAGACCGATCTGAAACGCATCACCGTCAGTCAGTTAGAAGATTTGATGGCCGAGAATCATTTCAAGAAAGGATCGATGTTACCCAAGGTCGAAGCGGCAATGGCGTTTGTGAAAGCGACAGGTCATCCAGCCGTGATCGCATCATTGGCACATGCCGAGGATGCGTTCAAGCAACAAAGCGGGACCTTGATCGTTTCCGGGTGATTCTATGAACAGTCAATCAATGAACGTCGGATGGACGTTTGCAGAAGGCTTTGATGAACGGGGTGTCAATCAACCCATCACGGGTGAGACCATCAGTGTGCCCCATAGTGTGATGGAGGTCAAAAATGGGTATTTTGATGAGACAATCACCCAACGGGTGGTGACTTATCAAAAGGTTTTTTCCTATGACAAGGCTAAAAATCACCGTTATGTCATCCGTTTTGAAGGCGTCATGGCACGGGCGACTGTCTATTTGAACGGCCAATGGATCGGAACTCATATTGGAGGTTATGTCGCCTTTGAATTCGAAGTCACGGATGTCTTGGAGAAAGACAATATCCTGACCCTCAAGGTCGATAGTCTGGAGACTGGTGATCACCCACCTTTTGGCGGACAGATTGACTATTTGACCTATGGTGGTGTTTACCGCGAGGTCATGATCCTTGAGATGTCGATGGATCGGATCACGAGATTTCTGGTTGATGCGGACCAAAAGAGACTGAATGCAAGGATCGAGATTGATGGCGAAACACGGACCCGCAAGGTTGATCTTCTCATCACTGATCAAGAGGGGACACAGATGTCCTTGCATCAGGAAAGTGACGCTTTGAGCATACGGTTTGAAAGCGACCATCCGCTTCTTTTATGGACGATTGAGCGGCCCAAACTTTATACGGCAACCCTTCATATTGATGGCGAAGCGGTCATGTCGACCCGCTTTGGGGCAAGATCTGTCAAAGTTGATCAAAACGGCTTCTATCTGAATGGCCAGAAGGTGTTCCTAAGAGGTCTGAACCGGCATCAGTCTTATCCCTATGTCGGATATGCGATGCCTAAGTCAGCCCAGGAGGAAGACGCTGAGCTCTTGAAGCACACGCTTGGTGTGACAGTGGTCAGAAGTTCTCATTACCCTCCCTCAAAACACTTTCTGAATCGGTGTGATGAGCTTGGCCTTCTGGTTTTCACTGAGCTCCCGGGGTGGCAACACATCGGCGATGACGCCTGGAAAGCCCATGCCATGAATGACCTTCGTGACATGATGATTGAACACTACAATCACCCATCGATCGTGATCATTGGCACGAGGATCAATGAGTCACCAGATGATGATGCCTTTTATGAGGCCACCCGCGATCTGGCCAAATCAATCGATACGACAAGACCGACAGGTGGCGTCAGATACATCCAGAAGAGCCATGTCTTCGAAGACATCTATACCTTCAACGATTTTGTCCATACCGGTGACAATGAGGGCATCAGAAAGAAGAAAGACGTGACGTCAACGAAGCATCCCTATCTGATCACCGAACACAACGGCCATATGTTTCCGACCAAGTCTTTTGACAATGAGGAACGGCGGATCAGCCATGCCATGAGACATTTCAAGGTCATGAATGACGCTTATAAGCAAGATGGGGTGATGGGTGTCATCGGATGGTGCATGAATGATTATCATACCCATAAGGCATTCGGTTCAAACAACCATATCTGTCATCATGGCGTCATGGATATCGGCAGAAACATGAAGTATGCTGCCTCGGCATACGCCTCACAAGGCGAATCACCATATCTTGATGTGTTATCGATGATGCATCTGGGTGACCGCGCATCGGGCGTCATCAAAGAGGTTGTTGTCGCAACCAACCTTGATGCTGTTGAACTGATGATTGGGGATGAGATGATTGGCATTCATACCAGGAAGAAAGACAGGTATAAGGACTTGCCGTACGCCCCAATCGTGATTGATGACCTGGTGGGCAACCAGATCGAGACTCATGAACGTTTCTCCAAAAAAGATGCCAGGAAGATCAAGAACATTCTCCTTGAGACGATGAGAAACAATTTGAAGATGTCTGTCTTCTCAAAGCTTGTCTTGGGTCTCATGATGGTCAAGTACAAGATGTCCTATCCGGAGGCCGTTGGCCTTTATACCCGCTATGTCGGGGGATGGGGTGCCGAAAACAGAACGTTCACGTTTGTTGGGCTGAAAGACGGCAAACGCGTCATCAAGGTCCAAAAAGGCTTTGATGACCAATATGCGCTTGAGTTGAAGACAACCAGACCGGTCATGACAATCACCGACACCTATGATGTCTCTAGAGTCACTGTCGAAATGAAGAATGCCCTTGGCGAACGGGCGTTCTATGCCAATGATGTCATCACCATCAATGTGGATGGGAACCTAAGGCTGATTGGGGATCAGAGCATCGCCATGCAAGGTGGGGTCCAATCCTTTTGGGTCAGGGCAGACGAACCGGGCCAAGGAAACGTGACCATCACATCCGCGCATCACGCCACTTTGAGTGTGGCCATCCAAACGCTTTGACATCACAGTGATCATCAAAAAACCCCCACCGGGAAGACATCTGAAACATGTCCTTCCCGTGGGGTTTTCTGATGGTTTTTATGAAAGAGATCAGCGATTGGGTGATGTCATGATCTCGATGCCAGCGGACGTGCCCTGGTCTTCATATATCAATGATGATCCTTTGTATAACTTGATTGTCACAACGCCACTTAAGCCCTCTTTGATCGTTTCGATCATCCGGCCGTTTCTTGGCGACGCCAAATCGACACTGTTGGTCGCCTCGGCCTCAACTTCCAAGGTATGTCTACCCCGTTTGATGGTATAGCTGACACGGTCCTTGGTGACAACCTCTTTTTTGACTTTGGCCCCGTTATAAGTCGCGAAACGGTATTCCTTGTCATCGATCAAAAGATTGACAATCAACCCCTTGAAGGTGAATCCGATGAAGGGGATATCCGCGTATGAGAAGAGAAACGAGGTTTTGGGGTTCGTAAAATGGTTGCTTTGAATCCAGACATAGGCTTTGGGAAACGAACGTCCCCAGTCTTTTTCAATATAGCCTTTGCCGTCATCGAAAGGGATGGCCTGATCTTTGACGTAAAGGGTTCCATTAAGATGATGGGACATGCTGATGATGCCATGATAGCACTCCATGAACGAAAGATAGCCGAAGATTCCCATCACGTTTGGAGAGAGAAGCGAGGTTTTGATTGGGGTGGTCCCATCCAGTTTGAAACGACCCTTGATATGGCCATGACGGGTTTTTAGGTCAATCTCAAGTGAACCGATGGTGAAGGTGTTCTGATTGATTCCAACCATGAAGGTTTCGTGGCTATACCGGAAGTCATCGATCGGATACCGGACATAGTCGGTCAAAAGATGTGGTGTTCCGTTTTCGGTCGTAGAGAGGAACACCTGGATAAAGGCATGGGGATCATCCTTGTTCTTTGAGATGCCAGGAATAAACGCAACGGAGGTCTTCTGATCCTCACTGACGAGCTTGTAATACCAGCCTTCGAAGTAATTGTCTTTCTTCCGATCACCTTGATAGAGTTCGGGATGGATGATTTTTTTCATACGCATGACGTTCCCTTCATTGAAGTGTCATGAAACGAAAAGGGCCGGAAGCACCGGCCCTTTGCATGTCAAAGAGATCAGGACGGTTGGAGTGCGCCAACCAGGACAAGCCAGGCAAGGATGGTTTTGGCAACGAGTGAGAGAACGATGTATCCGCGTTCTCCGTAAAGGTAGTTTTGCCATTTGCCTTTGCCGATATACTGAAGAATCATGTTGATTGGGAAGGTATTGAAGGCAACAAAGTATGTACCGACGATGGCCCAGACGAACCATGGTGTCTGTGCGGTCGCTTCAGCGGTCGCGCCTGTCATATAAAGAATGATGGCGATCCACGGTGCGAGACCAGCAACGGTTCCCCAAATGAACGGACCCCAGTCAACCTTGTCTTTGATCTTGCCGGAATTGAGCTGTTCCATGACAAGACCGAACAGGTTCATTGAGGCATTGACGAAGAAGATCAGAACGAGGGATGCGATGTCCCAGATACCAAAGAGATAAGCGATCAGGACGATCATGACTGAGGAACTGAGCGCATACTCGAACCAACGGAGCTTGTTGATGCCTTTTTCAAGGTCTTTGGTATACATGGCATTGAGCTTTTTCGGGAAAGAGATCAAGGCATGGGCACCAGCGGAAATCAAGAGGAACGAGGCGACAAGGGCGAAGAAGGGAAGTGTGAAGACTTCAGCTCTTGCGAAATCAAGATAGCCGGAGTCACCGACTTCGACATAGGTGAGATAGTTTTGGAATATTCTCATCTTGAAGTCGCCAAACTGACTGACGGTCAAACCTAGGACAATCATGAGGAGCCCTTGGAAGAGATGGACGCCTCCCATGATGATGTTGAATCTTCTGAGACTTTGCGGGGTGATTTCTTTGGTCATTTTAAAACCCTCCAATGTTATAGGATTGCACGTGATACGCCCACATTATACCACCAAATGGGAGCGGTTTGGCTATGTATGTGCATTATCGCTTACGAACAAATTAAGAATGAACTTGATTGTGTGAAGCATGTCGTATCTTGTGTGAGAATATGGCTGAGGAGAACCCTGGAAGTCAGAAATATGCCTCTCAAATAGGGGTTTATGATAGAATAGATGTGATAAGGAAGTGACTTCTATGGCGAAAGTCATTGTCATCGGTGCCGGAACCGCCGGACTGGCCGCAGGGATCAGACTGCAGGCATTGGGATTCGATGTCGAGATCCATGAGAAAAACCCCAAAATTGGTGGTCGGATGTATCAGATCGAAGACAAGGGATTTGTTTTTGATGTTGGCCCGACCATTGTCATGATGCCACAAGAATACGATGACGTGTTTCTTGCCTCAGGCGCGAATCCCCGCGATTATTTCAGCATGGACCTACTTGAACCGATGAATACCATCCACTTTGATGGACATCATGCCTTTGAAATCTCAACCAATCTCACCAAACTGATCAAGGGACTCGAATCGATCAGTGATCGTGATGCGCATGGGTATTTGGCGTATCTTGCTGATGTCTATAAACGATATCTGATCGCAAAAGAACATTTCATCGAAAAGCCATTTCGCAAAGCCAGCGACTTCTTTAACCCGAAGTCGCTTTATCAAGCGCTTAGACTGCGAACACTCAACAGTGCGTATCAGTCCATTTCAAGGTTTGTCAAGGATGACAACCTTAGAAAAGCATTGACATTCCAAACCTTGTATGTTGGCGTCTCACCTTTTTCCGGACCATCGATCTATACCATCATTCCCATGATTGAACTGCTCTATGGGGTATGGTATATCAAAGGTGGCATGTATCAGATGGCAGTTGCCATGGCCAAAAGGTTTGAGGAACTTGGTGGCAAGATCATCCTTGAAAGCCAAGTGGAAGAGATCGTGATTGAAAGCAACCGGGTCACAGGTATTATGACCAAGAAGGGATTCATCAAGGCTGATGTCGTCCTCTCGAATGCCGATTTCCCGTGGGCTATGAACCATCTGATCAAGGAAGACAAACACAAAAAACCTTACACACTTAAAAAAACCACCCAAAAGATGACTTATTCCTCCTCAACATTCATCTTATATCTGGGGCTTGACAAGAAGATTCCGACGACAGTCCATAGCTTGCGGTTTGCCAAAGACTTCCGCAAGAACATTGATGACTTGTTTGCGTTCAATGTTCCTGATGATCCGAGTTTCTACATGTATTCGCCTTCACAGATCGATCCTTCGGTCGCACCAGAAGGCAAAGATGGCTTCTATGTCCTGGTTCCGGTACCCTCTATGCAAAAAGGGTCCGCTTCGTGGTCCCAAGAAGAGATCAGGACAACCCGTGACAAAATCATCCGGATGATCGAAAAAATCGATGGTTTTGAAGAGATTGAAAAACATATCGAGGTTGAGCACATCTATACACCCAAGACATTCGAGTCGATGTTCAATCTTCAGTTCGGCGCGACCTTCGGACTTCAGCCAACGCTTTCGCAAAGTCTCTATTTCCGCCCCCAGGCGACATCCAAAAAGGTCAAAGGCCTCTACTTTGCCGGTAGCAGCAACCACCCCGGTGCCGGGGTGCCAATTGTTTTGATCAGTGCGAGGATTGCTGTGAATGAGATTTTGAGGGATATCCGGCCATGATGACAGATCTCATTTTTCATCCAGTCACGATTGTGGCTCTGATTGTGTCTCTCGCGACCTTTCTTGGATATCGGTTGTTTCTGGCACTTAGACTACAAGATGATTACAAACACTGCGAGATGATCATCAAGAAGAACTCAAAAACCTTTTACAAAGCCTTTTCCGCAATCAGAAACAGAAGGAAGAGAAACGCGGTCTATGCGGTTTATGCCTTCTGCCGGAAGGCGGATGACCTGATCGATGAGAACCAAGATTCAGATGGCCTGGATGCTCTAGAAGACGCGCTTGCCCGTTTTGTCCAAGGTGAGAAGATCGATGATGTGATCTTCAGAGCGCTTTCGGATGTCAGACGCCTCTATGGCAAGGATTACCTCTTCAAGCCATACTTTGAGATGATCGAAGGCCAGCGGATGGATTTCAAGCATCAGGGCTATCAGACATTGGATGACTTACTCAAGTATTGTTATCATGTGGCCTCAACCGTTGGCCGGATGTTGGTGCCCATTCTCGCTCCAAGGTCCAAGGATGTCCTGATGACCTTTGCTGATGAGCTTGGATATGCCATGCAGCTCACCAACATCCTAAGAGATGTCGGTGAGGATCAAAGAAACAACCGCATCTATCTGCCCCAAGATCTGATGGCTCGCCATCAGGTCACCAAAGCCGATTTGGCCGAAGGAAGGATCACCCAGGGCTTCATCAATCTATTTGAAGAACTGGCGGGTCATGCTGAACGCTATTATGACAAATCGCTTGAAAACTTGCATCTCTTTCCATTTGATGCCAGAATCCCTCTTGGGCTTTCCATCATCTTGTACAGAGGCATCCTTGATGCCATCAGGGCATCGGATTATGATGTGTTTACCAAGAAAAACTACGTGAGTGACGCCCAGAAGAAGGCCCTCATCGAACAATTCAGACAAACGCAGAAAAGGAGAACTTCTATATGATCTGGTTGGGATTTGTACTCTCTTACGGTTTTATCTTTCTTGTGATTGGTATGTCAACGTTGCTTCAAAACAAACATGTCTTTGGTGATGAAGGGGCGAGGAAGTTCATCCACATCGGGGTTTCGAACTGGTACATCATCGCGATGATCTACTTCGCTGACAATGTCTGGGCGGCGATCATTCCACCAGTCACCTTCATTGCCCTGAATTACTTGTCTTACAGGATGAACCTGATCAAAGCCATGGAACGAAGTGGTAACGGCAATCTTGGTACCGTCTGGTTTCCGGTCTCACTTTTGGTTTTGGTCTCACTGTCTTTCGGGTTTGAATCGATTCCATTGTATGCGGGCCTGATCGGTATTCTGGTCATGGGCTATGGTGATGGCTTGGCAGCTGTCATCGGGACCAAGTATGGAAAACACCGATTGATCAACGGAAAATCGGTTGAAGGGACAGCGGCGATGTTTCTGGCATCGTTTGCCGTCACCGCCATCATCTTGTTGATCTTGAATCCCGTCGGCTGGCTTCTGATCGCACTTGCGGTGGCGGTGGTTTCCACTGTGGTTGAACTTGTGACCCCAAAGGGTTTGGACAACCTGACGGTCCCAGGTGCGGCCTTTCTGGCGACGATGCTGATCGTCTTGCTCGTTTGATCGAAGGGGGACACCATGGGATTTGATCTGATCATTGGTCTTGTCATCAGCTTGGTCGTTGCCGGGCTTGCATATATGAAGAAGTCACTTTCCTTGAGTGGGCTGATTGCGGCCGTGTTTTTTGGAAGTGTCATTTATGTCTCAGCCGGGATGCTTGTCTGGGGACCCCTGATCGCGTTTTTCATCTCATCGTCTGTGATCACCAAGATCCATGACAGGATTGACCCCAGAGACAAGGAGAAAAACGGAAGGAACTACGTCCAGGTCATTTCGAATGCGTTGGTCGCGACGTTCTTCTCGCTCATCTATTTTTTCGTTCAAAAAGAGATCTATCTGGTCGCGGCCGTGGTATCGATCGCGACCAGCAATTCCGATACTTGGGCATCGGAGATTGGCTCACTGTCCAAAGGAAAGACGTATTCGATCATCAACTTCAAGGAGGTAGAGCGCGGCATCTCCGGCGCGATTTCCAAACTCGGGACCATGGCATCTTTTTTTGGTGCGCTTCTCATCTCACTCGTCTTCCTGCTGATCTATGGCCTGACAGCGACATTGACACTTCAAAATACCATTTATTTTGCCACCATCATCGCGGTGGGGGGATTTCTAGGCTGTTTCATTGACAGTTATCTCGGCGCGATCATCCAAGCCAAATACAAAGGTGTTCTCTCCGGTCGGATCACCGAGGTCAAATGGTTACCGGATGAGAAAGTCATCTTGGCATCCGGCTTTGCCTTGATCACCAATGATGCCGTCAATTTCCTGAGTTCGCTTTCAGCATCCGTCATCACGGTATTGATGTTTGCCGTATGAACGACAAACGGATCACGGTTATGAAAGAAGGGACAGAGAACCATTCTGGTCGTTATGTCCTATACTGGATGCAGCAGTCCCAACGCGTCCAATACAACCACGCCCTGGCTTGTGCGATCGAATCATCACATGCCATGGGATGTCCTTTGGTCGTGGTTTTTGTTTTGACCGACGGGTATCCGGATGCGAATCTGAGACATTACCGCTTCATGCTAGAAGGGATCAGGGAAACTGCGATTGAGCTTGAGCGTCTGGGAATCCCTTTTGCCGTTAGAATCGGTGTGCCAGAAGAGATCATCGCTGACCTGGCCAAAGAGGCCAGGCTTCTGGTGATGGACGAGGGCTATCTGAAGACCCAAAGACAGTGGCGAAGGACGATCATCACCCGTCTTGATGAGACGCCCGGATTGGCCGTTCATGCCGTCGATACGGATCTGATCGTCCCAGTCAGAGTCGCCTCTGACAAGACCGAATATGGCGCGTATACCTTAAGACCGAAGATTAGGAAACTGTATCAATCGTTCAGGGATTTCAAGAGACTGCCCAAATATCATGGTGGTAACTTTCCGATTGGATCTAGTCATGATCCCAAGGATACAGAGGGACTCCTTCAAAAGATCACGATTGACCGGGCCATCAAAGAAAGCCCGATCTATCGTGGTGGATATCTTGAAGCCAGGCGGCTCTTGGAAGACTTCATCAATCATAAGGCCAACGACTACGAACGGTCCAACGATCCCGCTTTGGAACTGACCTCAAAGATGTCAATGTACCTTCATTTTGGACAGATCTCTGCTCTCGAGATTCTTGAGCGGATGTTCAAAGCCCAATCAGAAGGGTTGATTGATGAGGGACTCTCCTTTGATGGTTATATCGAACAACTCCTTGTCCGCCGTGAACTCGCATTCAATTTTGTGTGGTACCATGAAGGTTATGATACCTTTGAATCGATGACACACCCATGGGCTTATGAGACAATGGACGATCATTTGGAAGATTTCAGACCTTATCTTTATGAGAGGGAGAGCCTTGAACAGGCCAAGACGCATGATCCTTATTGGAATGCGGCGATGGATGAGATGCGACTCACCGGATACATGCATAACTACATGCGGATGTATTGGGCGAAGAAAGTGATTGAATGGAGTCTGACTTACAAGGAAGCCTTTGAGCGGATCATATGGCTCAACAACACCTATTTCATCGATGGGCGGGATCCCAATTCATATACGGGTGTCGCATGGTGTTTCGGACGTCATGACCGTCCGTGGACGGAACGGCAGATCTTTGGGAAACTCAGATATATGAATGACAAAGGGCTTGAACGCAAATTCGATATCGATGCCTATGTCAGACGTATTGAGGGTCTCAAAGCGATGCATGGCTGATATGTCTTTATGATGAACAAAGCGCTTGTTTATAGTCAATAGACAAGCGTTTTTCTATGTGATGATATCGTTTGACTTTGGGGCGTCTTCGTCATATGATGGGGGTGACCATGACACCACAACAAAAGGAATCAAACCATGAGAAAACGACGTTATCAGGCACTTCCGGGAGAGATCGTCCCCTTATCGGACCTTTCCCTCAGACAAAAAGGCAAAGTGACTGCCATAGACGCTTCTGATCCCGAGATGAGGAGGCGTTTCTTTGATATGGGCATGACCGAAGGTGTCCTCGTCACCATCAAGAAGATCGCCCCTTTGGGTGACCCTGTTGACATTCATCTCAGAGGTTATGAGCTTTGTCTCAGACGCGATGATATGAGGAAGATCATGGTTGAGGTGATCTCATGAGAGTCGCCCTTGTTGGAAACCAGAACTCCGGGAAGACCACGCTTTTCAATTTGTTGACAGGCACCAACCAGAAGATCGGAAATTGGCCTGGGGTGACGATTGAGAAGAAGAGTGGATTTCTAAGGGGTTCGGACATCGAAGTCGTTGACTTGCCGGGGATTTATGCCTTGTCACCTTATACGATGGAAGAAAAGATTGCCAGGGACTATTTGCTCGAAGAACAGATCGATCTGGTTGTCAATGTCATTGACTCAACGTCGATGGAGCGAAGTTTCTATCTGACCACCCAGATCCTTGAACTTGATATTCCGGTCCTGATGGCTTTGAACATGGCTGATCTTGCTGTCACCAATGGCATATCGATCGATCTGAAGACGCTCGAAGAGCGTTTTGACACCACCATTGTCTCGGTTTCGGCGTTGAAGAAGACCGGTGTGTTTGAATTGATCCAGATCATCAAGAACGGACACATCCGGAAGAACAACTACGATCATATCTATGACCATGTGATTGAAAAAGGTCTGTCTGAAATCGAGGCATCGATGGTCCTCATCCATCAACGTTTTTTTGCCGTCAAGTTGCTTGAGAAAGATCCCGTTGCCAGCGCGTATGCCACTCCTGAACACCACGCCATCATCGAAAGGGTGCAGTCGTCATATAACCGCGACATGGAACAGGTGATTGCGGATGAACGGTATCGGCACATCGAGATGATCAGGGATGAAGCCATCAAGGTGACAAGGACGGCCCCGTCCGCCACCGACCGGCTTGATCGGATCTTCTTGAACAAATACGCCGCTATTCCGATTTTTGTCGTCATCATGTTCGCTATTTATTATCTCGCCGCCGGAGCTGTTGGCTCATGGTCGGTTGAGGTTGTCGGTACCATGATCGACCATTTTGGTGAGTGGACCACAACAACCCTTCTTGGTCTTGGAGCATCCGCCTGGTCGGTCAGTCTGGTGGTGGATGGGATCATTGCCGGCGTTGGGGCGATTCTCTCGTTTGTTCCGCAGCTGATGATTCTCTTCACGCTGATTGCCTTGCTTGAGACATCCGGATACATGGCAAGAATCAGTTTCTTTCTGGACCGGTTGTTTCGGAAAATCGGATTGTCCGGGAAATCTCTGATTCCCTTTATCATTGGTTCTGGTTGTTCGGTCCCGGCGATCATGTCGGCCAGGACCATCAAGGATGAAGGTGAGAAGAAGATGACCATCATGCTCACACCCTTTATCCCCTGTAGTGCGAAGTTGCCGATCATCACCTTGTTTGCCGGATACTTTTTCACCGGTCATGCCGGGCTCGCAAGCGCATCCTTATACTTTCTGGCGATTGTGATCATCGTTTTCTCGGCACTTCTGATGAACCGATTTTACTTCAGAAGCAAGCCATCTTCCTATATATCGGAACTCCCTTCCTATAAAGTACCTAATCTTCGCTATGTGACCTATGATGTGGGAGGTAAGACGATTGCCTTCATCAAGAATGCCGGATCAATCATTGTGCTCGCGTCTGTGGTTTTGTGGTTTTTGATCAGTTTCTCATGGCGGTTTGCCTATGGTGTCCCAGCCGATCAGTCGATGCTGGCCGGACTCGGGAACCTCTTTGCCTGGATCTTCTATCCGATGACCGGAGAGATGAACTGGGGAGTCGCGGTCTCTGCGATTCAAGGACTGATTGCCAAGGAACAAGTGGTCTCTTCGATGGCGATCATCTCCGGATTCTCAGAGGAAGTCTCGACGGGATTGTTGATCTTTGAGTCAAGCATGTTTGCGTTTTTCACACCGGCATCAGCGTATGCGTTCATGGCATTCAATCTCTTTTCCGCACCATGTTTCGGATCAATTGCCGCGATGAGAAGCGAGCTTGGATCGACCAGGCAAATGCTTGGGGCGGTCTTATTCCAGACCGGTTTGGCGTGGGTGGTCGCGGTGATCATTTTCCAAGCCGGCAGACTGATTGAGGTCATCTTATGACATTCATCGATGGTGTGATTCTAGTGGTTGTGGGTGTGTTTCTTGGGTTTGTTCTACGTTCACGCTTCAAGAAACGGAAAAACCCCTGTGCGGGGTGCGCATTCGCCAAACAGTGCGATGCCGGATGTGTGCTTCCTGATGATAAAGGGCCCAAAGAAGCCAATAAGAAGTGATTTTTATCGGTTTGATGGTTGTCATCAACCATAAGAAGGTCAGGATCTCATGTTTGAATTGAGACCCTGACCTTCTTTGTTTTTTAACAGTGAACAGCATTGATGTGTCATCACGGTTTCACCAGAAGAGCGACAGACTGTCAACGGATGACACAAATCGTTTTGTAGAGGTGGCATATGTGCAGACAGGTGTCTTATGATAATGATTGGTTCCGACATCTGAAGGTCTGGTGTTTTCCATATGTTTTTTTGATGAAACCAGGTCTTATGACAAGATAAGGGGTGGGTATCCTTTGGATAAATAATTCAAGAATAGACGGATATAAACATCAATAATATATAGACAAAAGCATCAAAAAAATATAGACAAAAACATCAATAATAATAGATACTGTTTCACGAAATCGTGTTACAATGGAATCAAGGAGATGGTGCTATGTATAAGAAAAGAATACTAGAGAAAACACTTCATGACTACCTTGACACTTTCAAAGCTGTGGCATTGGTCGGACCAAAATTCTGTGGAAAAACAACATTGGCTGAACAATTTTCAAAATCGGGTATTTATCTTAACCCTTTGAATTTGAGCGATTTCAAAACGATGTTGCAATTGAACAGGAACGAATTTTTGTCCACACCTTATCCGAAATTAATCGATGAATGGCAATTGATCCCTGAAGTCTGGGATGTGATCAGACATGAAGTTGATCATCTGAATGGAAGAGGGCTGTTTATTTTGACAGGGTCTTCCGCAGCGAATTTTGATGAAACAGCACACTCAGGCGCAGGACGAATCGGTCGTTTGACGCTTAGAACAATGAGTTTGTTTGAATCCGGCATTTCATCTGGTGATATTTCTTTATCCGGATTGTTCGAGGGAGAAAGGGTTCCTTACCAAAAATGCAATGTAACCGTCAGCGATTATGCAACATGGATCATAAAAGGTGGTTGGCCAGAGAGTGTTCATGATACTGAACAACAGTCCATGCGACGCATGCAATCGTATCTGGATGCATTGATCAAAGAAGATATCAACAAGATAACGTCGAAGAGGTACAATGAGAACAGAATGAGGAAAATCTTGGAGTCATTAGCCAGATATACCGCATCTGAAACATCCAATAAGAGAATCATTGAAGATTTGGTGTCAATTGACACATCAACATCTGAGAACACATTGGCAGACTATCTGGATGTCTTGAACAAACTATATATTGTTGATGACTTGAAGTCTTGGAATCCAAATCTACGAAGTAAAACGGTCATCAGAAGCACACCAGCAAGGTTCTTTGTTGATCCATCCATAGGGGCAGGTGTCCTCAAAATGACAAGTCAGAAACTACTCAAGGACTTTGAGACATTTGGACTTTTCTTTGAATCATTGGTCATTAGGGATTTGAGAGTCTACGCCGAGAGTATAGACGGAGAAGTCTTTAGGTATAAAGATCGGTATGGACTGGAAATTGATGCCATCATACAACGACATGATGGCAATTGGGGCGCTATCGAAGTCAAGATGGGATCGCATCTCTTTGATGAAGCAGCAGGCAAACTGATTCGCTTTTCCCAAAAAATCGATCATGAGAAAATGGGTAAACCATCATTTCTAGCCATTGTCTCCGCGACAGATCACGCTTATCAGAGAGCGGATGGCGTGATGGTCATACCGATCGGTATGTTAAAAGATTGACATGACGAACCTGGAACTCCCCATGGTCTAACCATCGGCTGGTTGATCATGACCTTCTATGTGCCACTTGCCAAATAAAAAAATCTCCTTGTGTGACGGACAATCGTCCATGCACAGACAAGGAGATGAGGATGTTGATATTGGGTTGATTCGCTCTTACTTTTTGGGTGGGAGCGGAAAGAAAATACTTGTTTTCGCGGCGTATGCCTGATACAAGGGATTATCCTTGTACTTCTTTTCAAGCAAGGGAACACCGGAAACGAATAACAAAAGATAAGTGATCAAGGATGGCCCAACAATGCCAATCAGAAGGATCGGGTCAAAGGCCGAAAGACTCACGATGAAGATCGCCCACCACATGACGCTTTCGCCAAAGTAGTTGGGGTGACGGGAGACTGACCATAACCCGGTATCGAGGATCTTGCCTTTGTTTGCAGGGTTTTTCTTGAAGACTTTGAGCTCAGCGTCACCTTTGGCTTCAAAGTAGAAACCGATGATCCAAAGGATGGTGCCAATCGCGAGGATGACAACTGAGGTTGTGGTACCTGAGTGGGCGAATGAGAACTGGATCGGGAGTCCGATCAGATAATTCAAGAGTCCTTGAAGCAAGAACACATAGACGTAGGCCTTGAGGGCGACATTCGTCTTCCATTTTTTCCGCATGTTGACATAACGGAAGTCTTCAGGTTTGTTCCAGTTTCTGATGCCGATATAGAAGAAGAGTCTGAGACCCCAGATCAGGACCAGCACTAAGATGATCCAAGAGCCCAATAGAATCTGATTGCCTTGGATCAATTGGTAGATCGCGCTTGAGATGGCGGTGATGACAAAGCCAAGGCCCCAAGCCATGTCAGCGAGACCATTGTTCTTTTTGACTTGGGCAATGACAAAGAAGAGTGTGAAGAAGATGAGAAGGACAATCGCATTGGTTAAAAACATGTCATTCACCCTTTCTGATATACGCAACCGCGACGGTTCCAACGCCGGCACTCATCGCCACAATCGTTGAGATATCCATGATGTAGGCGGGTTTGAGTCCGGTGATGGCCTCATAGGTCTTGGCGTAAGCCGCCGCCCGTTCAGGGGCATTGGCATGGACAATGGCATAAGTGTCGATGCCGGAATCGTCCATCACTTTCTCGATGTGTTTCTGGATCAATGTATCGCTTTTCTTCAGTGAGAAAGACTTGTCAAAGATGATGCCGTTCCCTTCATCATCGATTGAGATGACAGGTTTCAGGTTCAGGATTTTCCCAATCAGGCCAGTGACTTTCTTGACTCGGCCTGAGCGGACCATGTACTTGAGGGTTTTGACGGAGACCAGGATTTTCGCTCTCTTCTTGAGCGTGTTGATCGCATCAACAACCTCATTGATCTGATAACCCTTGTTGATCAGTTCGGCCGCTTTCATGACCAAGAGGCCTTCAGCACCGGAGTTCTGCTGTGTGTCGATGACTTGGATGTTGGTGTTTTTGAACTTCTCACTGACTGATTTGAAGACCTGATGGGTGCCACTCATTTTGGATGAGACCGAGAGGACCAAGATGTCTTTGTAGTGGGTCGAAAGGTATGAGTAGAGGTTTTCAACGTCTTTGGTGTTGGGTTGGCTTGATGTCGGATAGACATCAAGGGTATCCATCATCTCATAGAAGTGATTGCTTTCGATGGTGATTTTGTCTTTGTAAATGGAATCTTTCATGTGGATGTTCAAAGGAAACATGACGATTTGATTTTGATCGATGAGTTCTTTGGGGAGGTCGGCGATCGAGTCGGTCACGAGGGCGACCGAATGTTTCTTGTGGTTCGCGATCTCGAACTGGATCTTCATGTCATCGACTTTCTGTTCGACAATCCGGCCATAATCATCAAGGGATCTGAAAACATCGGCGGGACGGTCAGTATGGATATGGATGCGCATGGTTCTTTGGTTGCCGGCGATGACGATTGAGTCGCCCATCGACTCAAGAAGAGTCCGGACACCGCGCATGTCGATTGGGTCGCCTTTGATCAACGCTTCGGTACAGTATCTGGTCTGTCCTTCTTCCAAATGGTCAACGTGAATGGTGACAGGCACGGTTTCCTCTTCTTCTTCAATGTCAGCTTTCTCACCTTTCAGGGCTTTGATGAACCCTTCGACAAAATGGAGAAATCCTTTGGCGCCAGCGTCAACGACCTTGTTTTCTTTGAGGACAGGAAGGAGATCAGGGGTGCGTTGAAGTTCGCCTTTGAGTGATTCATAGGCATTGATCATCATGTCCAGAAATGACTGGGAGAGTCTATGCAGACTCTCAAGCGCATTTGAAAAAGCGCGCATCAGCGTCAGGATGGTGCCTTCAACGGGTTTTGCGACCGCTTTGGCAGCGCTCTCGAAAGCCCTTTTTGCGCTACTGATGAACCCTTCAACCGTCTGGATGTCATCGTCGTTTTCAGCGAAGCCGTTGATGTATTCAGCGAAGATCAGTCCGGAATTGCCGCGAGCGCCAATGATGGCGGCATCCGCGATCGATTGAAGCGTTTCTTTCGGAGTGTCTTTCAAACGGGCGTTATCGATGATGGATGACATCATCGACGCCAGGTTGGTGCCGGTGTCACCATCGGCGACCGGAAAGACGTTGATCGCATTCAGGTTGTTCTTCTCATGGATGACGTTTTTGGCGCCTAAGATAAAGGCGTTGTAGATCAGTTCATTGGTCATGACATGGCTGCTCATCGTGATTCCTCCTAATAGATCAGTGTGTATAGAAGATAAGTCAATGTGGACGTGGAGAGACCAAGGAAGGTTCCCCAGGAAAGATCAATCAAAGTGATTCGAAGTGGCCAGTCTTTGAGGGTGGCCAAATTGGTCAGATCATATGTCGCGTAAGTCAAAAACCCCAAGAGCGCTCCAAAGATCAAGGCATGGAGAAGTCCCGGACCAAAGCCCTGATCGATGTTCTTTTGCACAGCAGGCATCAAGACAAAGAGAACAAGACCTCCGATGAAGACAAGATAGAAGATGATGGCGGCAGTCCAATTGACATCTTTTTGAGAAGATGTCCGATTTCTCGTTGATAAAGATTTTTGCGATCAGACCAAGCCAGATCATGTCAATGGCGGAAAACAACAAATGCGATAGGATAAAGCTTCAGAAAAAGTGTCACTAAATAAAAACCTCCATTGGGATATTTATATTATATCCTGCTGCTGGAAATGAGAGCTGAAGAGATGCGGTGGGGATGATTTTGTGTGAATGCTCACACAAAAATCATTTACCTAACTTAAGAAGGCCATTGAAAAGGAAGCCCCGCGGTGAGGGTCACTCCTTGTTTGAGACAACAATCTGGGGAAAAGGAATCTCGATGTTGTGTTCATCAAGAATTTCTTTGATCCGTTGTTTGGTATCGTTCAACGGCGTAATGCTGTTCTGTCTCCGGTTTGCATATGACCGACATGTCGACATACTGTCGTTTAGGTTTTGTGACACCTAAGACGACCGGATCCTCCAAGACAACCGGAAACTTGTCTTTGGTGTCTTTGAGGGCACTTGACAGCAGATCGATGGTCGCCTGCATATTGGATTCATAACTGATGGAAAACGGAGCGACAGCCATTGAGAACCTGCGTGAGAAGTTCGTGACACTCGAGATGTCACCATTATTGAAGATTTTGACTTCGCCTTTCCAACTCATGACTTTGGTGGTCTTAAGGCCGATGTCGATGACATCACCTTTGAAGCCTTGGATCTCAACGCGTTCACCGACATTGAAGTGTTGTTCGAAGATGATGAAGAATCCGTTGATGATGTCAGCGATCAATTTTTGGGCACCAAGTCCGATCACGAGTCCTAGGATTCCGAGTCCGGCAAGGGCGGGGGCGACGTCCGCACCCCACATCGAGAGGACAACGATGACAGTGATGATGGTGACCGTGTATTTGACGATGGATTGTAGCAGTTTGGCAATGGTCAGACGCCGTTGTTTAGAAGGAGAGTCCTTCTCACCGATTCTCCTGAGCGTATAAACCGATGCCCGCATGACGAATAGCGCGACCAAAACTGCGATGAATGATCCGGTCAAAGCCCCGAGATTGTCACCAATCACATGCCGCAAGAAGAACAAGATTTCATTGACCAAGGTCATCATTGCGACACCCCAGATCAATGCGACAATGATCACAGCAGCAACGATCAACAGCACATAGAGCAGATAAAGCATCAGGATGCCACGCTTTTTTAAGGTGTCTTGACGTTTATCAATGGTTTTGTTCATGAAGAAAAACAAGGCAATCAGAACAATTGCGATCAACGCCGTCAGAACGCCTTTGGTGATGGGAGATCCAATGATTTGCTCAAGCATCAGAAGCACATCCTTTCATTCAACCCAAGTATACCATGAAGACATGTTTTCGTCCAACAGGGTCACAACGTCATCTTTCTATCAATTTGATTGCAAAAGTCATGAATGATGTTAAAATGAATATGTTTCGAAAGGTGGGATATACCATTGAACAAGGATCACTCAAAAACGCCTTACTTTTCTAAACTGAAGGCTTATGCCGAAGGTCCATACATTTCACATGATGTGCCCGGACACAAGCGCGGACAACTCGATAATGATCTCGTCCGTTTTGTCGGAAAAGAGGTCTTCAGACTCGATGCCAACGCTCCGCGCGGTCTCGATAATCTGAATAGTCCGACCGGGGTCATCAAAGAGGCTTCTGAGCTGATGGCGGATGCCTTTCATGCGGATCAGGCTTATTTCCTGACCGGTGGGACAACCATGGGCATTTTGTCGATGATCATGTCAGTCTGTCGGGCCAAGGAAAAAATCATCCTGCCAAGGAATGTCCATAAATCAGCCATCAATGCCCTGATTTTGTCAGGGGCTGTGCCTATTTTTGTCAATCCGGTGATCGATATTGATCTTGGAATCGCGAACCATGTGCGTCTTGAGGACGTGAAGGCCGCGATTGAACAACACCCCGATGCCAAAGCCGTCCTCGTGATCAATCCGACCTATTTCGGTGTTGTCTCCGATCTGAAAGCCATCACCGAGATTGCGCATGCCAATGACATGATTGTGATGGTCGATGAAGCCCATGGCTCACATTTCCCCTTCTCTGATCGTCTGCCTATCGGTGCGATGGCAGCAGGGGCGGATATGGCATCGTGTTCTCCTGCATAAGACTTGATGGGTCACTGACACAAAGCTCGTCGGTGCCCAAGGCATCGGAATTGATTATGTGGCCTCCGTTCAACCGTAATATGATCAAAGCACATCACCCTCCCGGGATTGTTGTTGTCAACAAACTTGATGTTGCCCGCAAAGACCATTGTCGAGGAAGGGTCAAGAGACTCTCTGATCTGATCGGATGGCCGAGCATACCAGGACAAGGAATCGAAATCAGATCGCTGGTCTTGAAGCACCATGACGACGCATTTCGAGCATTGGGCGCGAACGCTTATGACGGACAGATCATCGTCAAGGTCTCGGGTCTGGGCATCAGCGGCTTTGGGGTCTACAAGACACTATTTGACACGTATCATATCCAAACCGAACTGGCCGGGACCCATATCATTCTTTGTGTCCTTTCCTAGGGACATCAAAGAAAGACCTTGATGTCTTGGTTGACGCCGCGAGGCGATCTCCAGCTGGTACAGCATACGTCGTACATTTGCCACCTTACGCACCCAAAGTTCGCTTTCACTTATCCTGAATACTTCACGCGTCCGCGTGAGGCTTATCACGCCCCGAAGAAGACGATTCCATTGGATGACGCCGCTGGTGAGATCGCCGCTGGATCAGTGATGATCTATCCACCGCCAGGGTATCCCGGTGTCATTCCTGAGTGAGGTCATCCAGCAATGACATCATCGATGATTTGTCCATACAAGAAAAGGGTCAGGTGATCCTCTCGGACACTGGGCAAGGCATGATCAGGATTGTCGACAAGGACAACTGGTTCAAATGGGAGGATACCGATGAGGTTGACTAAAAGAGTGGATCTATCGTTTCAAAGCTGCAAGGATTCCTATGAGGATTCGGACGTGTGCATCTCAGCGTCCCGATGGATGCGACATACATCGTTTCGTCCGGGCACCCGGTTTGCCGGGAATGCCATCAGGGTTGACTCATTTGGGGTGGAATGGTATTCCCCTTGCGAGGCTACGGCCTAACGATTTCAAGACCAGTGACATTGGTGATGCTTGATCTGCCGATTGGTGACGTCGATGCCACTTTGGACATCATCTATCAGACAGCCAAGACCATCCATGAGGTAACAAGATCCCGATGATGGTCGGAGGCGAACATCTTGTGATATCGGCAATCAGGCCGCATACGGAAAATATGTGAATCTTCACATCATCACGCTGATACCATACCCGATCTCAGACGCGAATTTTTTGGTCGGAAACTCTCGCACGCGACCTTCATGAGACATGTCCATACGATGGTCGGAGACGGCAAGATTTTCCAGTTTGGAATCAGAAGTGGGGAAAAGCCGGAATTTGATTGGGCCAATGAAGGCCATGTTTCGATGCGAAAGTTTGATTTTGAAGGTCTGAAAGAGCTGACCAAGCGACTGAAAAACGTCCCTGTCTATATCACCATTGACCTTGATGTGCTTGATCCGGCCTATTTTCCTGGCACGGGAACGCCTGAACCGGGCGGAATGACGTACAAGGACCTGCTTTTGGCGTTCGACGCCTTCGAGGACCTTGGGCATATCGTCGGCGCTGACATTGTCGAACTGGCACCGATGCTTGATCCCTCTGGGGCATCAACCGCGGTGGCGGCCAAAAGCCTTCGTGAAATGGTGCTGATTTTGCAGAAAAACCGCTTGAAAAACAAGGTGTGAATGAGAAAGGACAAAAGCCAACTTTTGTTCTTTTTTTTCGTTTCAAAGGTCGTTTGTTTGTTAAGCAAACCTTTTGAATTAAAAGTATTCCAAACGTATAATGGATGTGCAAAGAACAAAGGAGGACATGTCCATGCTCTTTAAATCATATGACCCGCTCAAAGGCAAAAAGTTGGAAATTCTTGATGCCAAGGGAAACATCACAAACACCAAATTGGAGCCTTCGATCGACAAGGAGATCCTTTTGACCATGTATAAGACCATGTCTTTGGGACGACATGCCGATATCAAGGCGATGCAATATCAAAGACAAGGACGGATGCTCACCTATGCTCCTAATCGGGGCCAGGAAGCTGCTCAGGTCGGTGCGATGTCAGCGCTGTCGGATGTCGATTGGCTCGTTCCGGCATTCAGGGAAATGAATGCGATGCTCTACCGGGGTGTCACGCTCGAACAAATCTATCTATATTGGTATGGAAACGAATGGGGCAGCCATTTCGATGAAGGTGTCCGGGTGTTGCCGGTCAATATCATTATCGGCTCTCAGATCAATCACGGGGCCGGTCTTGCCTATGCCTCGAAACTGCTTGGGAAGGGAGAAGTCACCGTCGCTGTCATTGGTGATGGTGGTACCTCCCATGGTGAGTTCTATGAAGGATTGAACTTCGCGGCTGTTTATGATGCCCCCTTGGTCGTTTTGATCCAAAACAACCATTATGCCATCTCGACACCCAGACACAAGGCCACCAAAGCCAAGACCCTTGCCCAGAAGGCAACCGCATTTGGCATTCCTGGCATCCAAGTCGATGGCAATGATGTCCTGGCGATGCATGTCGCGATGAAAGAAGCGGTTGAACATGCCAGAAGCGGCAAAGGTCCGGTCCTGATTGAGGCGGTCACCTATCGTCTTGGACCCCATACGACCTCGGATGACCCGACCATCTACCGCGAAGATGAAGAAGTCAAGGCTTGGGAACTCAAAGATCCGATGATCCGCTTCAAGAAGTATCTGATTGACAAAGGGTATTGGAGTGCTGAGGAAGACGAGGCTCTCGATCAGGACAATCAGAAAGTTGTGACCGAGACATTCAAGAAGGTTGAGACCAGCGGGCCTTCCAAGCTCGAAGACATCTTCCGCTTCACCTATCAGGATATGACCCCTGCTCTCCGGGAACAATACGAGGATATCAAGTCATTCCTAAACGAAGGAGGCAAGTGACATGGCAGTTCTTAACATGGTTGAGGCCATCAATCAGGCTTTACTCCAAAAAATGAAAGATGACAGTCGCGTCGTTGTCTATGGCGAGGATACCGGTTATGAAGGTGGTGTCTTCAGGGTGACCAGCGGTCTTCAGAAGGCTTACGGAGAAGGGCGTGTCTTTGACACACCAATCGCCGAGGCAGCGATCACTGGAAGCGCGATTGGGATGGCCATTGGCGGTCTGATCCCGGTGGCGGAAATCCAGTTTGATGGGTTCACCTTTCCCGGTTATACGGAAATGGTCACCCATATGGCGCGTTACCGTAATCGGTCAGAGGAAAGCTGCGGGCTTCCGATTGTTGTCCGTTCTCCGGTCGGAGGCGGCATCATTAACTTGAACACCACTCAGAGTCGCTTGAGACGTTATTTGGCCATATTCCCGGCCTCAGGTTGTCATTCCCTCAACCCCTTATGATGCCAAGGACTTCCTGATCTCAGCGATCGAGGATCCTGATCCGGTCATGCTTCATGGAACCCAAGCGGATATATCGTTCCGGCAAACAGGAAGTGCCTGGACATGTACCCAGTTTGATAAGGCGAAACCAGGTAGTGAAACCAGGCAAGGACATCACCGTGGTCGCCTGGGGCGCGATTGTCAGAGAAGTTGAAAGAGCAATCTGGCTGATCAGTGAGAACATTGATGTCGAGTTGATTGATCTTAGGACCATCGAAAGCCCGATTGATAGGGCAACCGTCATCCAGTCCGTCAAGAAGACGGGTCGTTTTCCTGGTCGTTCATGAAGCCGCCAAGACCTATGGCCCCGGGGCCCGGAACTGATCAGTTCCATCAATGAGGAAACATTCCTCTATCTTGAGCGCCGCCGGCAGAACCCAACCGGATTTGATATTGCAATTACCCCTTCCCAGGGAACATTACCATTTCACGACACCTGAGCGAATCGCCAGGACATCGTGAAAAGCTGGCACGGTTCTAAGGAGGGTTATCATGTGCGATTTCAAATTTGCGGATATTGGTGAAGGTGTCCATGAGGGCGTTGTATAAATGGCACTTCAAGGTTAGTGACAAGATTTAGAAGGTGACACATTGGTCGTTGTCTGAGACCGACAAGGTCAATGCCGAACTACAGCACCGGTCGATGGTGTGATCAAGACCATCAGGCCGCTGAGGGCGAAACCATCCATATCGGAGAGCCATCGTCATCATCGATGACGCTTTTGGCTTCGGATGTGCTGAGAGACCAAGACAGAAGCACCTGAAAGAGTGAGAAGGCATCGGAAGGCAAAGACCAGGGCGTCATCGGTGAGATCGAGGTCTCATCGGATGTCATCCAATCAAGTGACGAGAAAGAAGATGCCCCGACCGAAGAAAACAGCAAAGCCTTGGCCACCCCTGTGGCCAGGAAACTCGCCAAGGACTTAGGGGTTGACATCAATCTGATCAAAGGCAGTGGCGAACAAGGTCGAGTCATGAAATCAGATATCGAATCCTTCGCCAAAAAAGACAAGGGAACAGCACCACAAAGCGTTTCAAGAACGGTTGAAATCCCGCAGTTCAAAGTCGCACCAGGGGCTGAAGTCGAGATGGTGCCCATTTCCAAGTTGCGCAAAGCGATCGTCAAGAGCATGACCATCTCGAAAGCGGTGATTCCCCATACGGTCCTCTTTGATGACGTGATCGTTGATGACCTTGTCGCCCTCAGGAGTGATCTCAAAGAGAAAGCCGCGCTTTCCGGTGTCAAACTGACCTATATGCCGTTTGTCATCAAGGCGGTTGTGCTTGCTCTCAAAAAACATCCTTGGTTCAATGCCAGTTTTGACCTTGAACATGAGCAGATGGTTTTGAAGAAGTTCTATCACATCGGTATGGCTGTTGATACCAAGGATGGTCTGATTGTCCCGGTCATCAAAGACGCTGACAAGAAAGGCATCTATGATCTCGCAAGAGATTTGGAGGATCTGGCACTAAGAACCAGGGAGAGGACCGTTCAACTCGATGAGTTGAAGGGCTCGACCTTCACGATCACCAATTTCGGCGTCGCTGACATCGCGTATGGCGCACCGATCATCAACTATCCCGAAGTGGGTATTGTTGGCATCGGCAAGATCCAGAAAAAAGCGGTGGTTGTGGATGATGAGATCAAGATTGCCCATGTGCTTCCCCTATCCATCGCGGTTGACCACCGGGTCATCGATGGTGCGGATGCCGGACGCTTCCTAAAAACAGTCAAGGCTTTCCTTAATGACCCGATGATGTTATTATTGAGTTGAGGTGATCGTTTTGAACACATATGATATGATTGTGATCGGAAGCGGCCCAGGTGGATATGTCGCTGCTATCAAAGGCGCGCAACTTGGTCTTTCCGTTCTGTTGATTGAAAAAGAAGAACTTGGTGGCATATGCTTGAATCACGGGTGTATTCCGACCAAGACACTCTTGAAGAACGTCAAAGTATACGACACCATGAAACATGCCTCGACTTATGGCGTCACGATCTCTGGTGAGGTCGGATTTGACTGGACGGCCATGCTCAAACGAAAAGACTCCGTGGTCAAACGCTTGACCACCGGGGTGGCAGGGTTGTTGAAGAAGAACAAGGTGACCGTTGTCAAAGGCGAAGCTGTTGTCAAAAGCGCGACAGAAGTCGTTATTGGCGATGAGACCTACCATGGTAAGAACCTTGTGGTGGCTTCTGGGGCATCACCGGTGTTTCCGCCCATCAAAGGTTTGAAAGAGTTCTACGAAAAGGGCTTTGTCAAGACCTCTAGGGAGCTTCTGCAAATCGAGCAGGCACCTAAAAATCTTGTTGTCATCGGTGGCGGCGTGATTGGTTGTGAGTTCTCCTCGATCTTTGGAACCCTGGGAACAAACGTCACCGTGATCGAACGCCTGGATGGCATCCTTCCGATGATGGATCAGGATATCAGAAACGCCTATGCCAAAATCATGAAGCGAAACGGCATCAACGTCATCGCGAACGCGGAAGTGACCGAGGTCAAAGAAGGGTCAGTCACCTATGTCCTAGACGGCAAGACTGAGACAATCATCGCTGATACGGTCTTGCTTTCAGTCGGGATGCGGGCCAATCTCAAAGGGTTTGAAGCCCTTGATCTGCAGTTGGACCGCGGCGCGGTCAAAACCGATGAACACCTGAAGACGTCTGTCGAAGGTGTCTATGCCATCGGCGATGTCAATGGCAAATACATGCTTGCGCATGTGGCTTCCGCTGAAGGCATCGTGGTGGCCGAAAAGATCGCCGGACACGATGTCAAGATGGATTACTCGATGATTCCAAACGCGGTATACGGGGCACCTGAGATCGCATCGATCGGATTGACAGAAGCGCAAGCCAAAGAACAAGGCCTAGACTATTCGGTCTCGACATTTGCTTTGGCCGGCAATGGCCGGGCAATGGCCGAAAATGAAAAAGATGGCTTTGCCAAACTGATTGTCGAAAACACCTATAAGGAAATCATCGGAGCGCATATCATGAGCTCGAATGCCTCCGATCTGATCAGTGAGATCGGAGTGGCGATGAAACTTGAAGGGACAGCTTATGAGGTATCTTCGACCATTCATGCGCATCCAACAATCTCCGAGATCATCATGGAGGCCGCTCATGGGGCGGTTGACAAACCCATCCATATGTAAGGCATCTTCCAAACCCGTCAATTGACGGGTTTTTTCTTGGATTTTGACTTGTCACGTCGTTGACCAATTTCAAATGTGATTTGACATTCTTTTTCTCATTGCGCTTATCATTCGCATCTTTTTCGTGTATACTTGTTAACGTAATTGTAAGAAATCAGGTGAATCTATGAATGTCTATAATCTGATCTCTGGAAACACGGTTGACCTCTTTTTGAATGCGATGTTCCTGTTTGTCTTGTTTTTCATCTATTCAAAGACACGGTTCATCAACAAGGAAAGAAAGCTATCTCAAAACATATTTGCTGGGTTTGTGATTGGTATCTTCATGGTCATGATCATGATGACGCCGTTTGTCGCGGAATCCGGTATTTTTTTTGACACCAGGACTGTTTTGATCAGCATGACCGGTGTCTTTTTCGGTTTTCAGACCACGTTAATTGCCGGGACAATGGGCATCATTTACCGGATCTTCGTAGGTGGTAGCGGAACACTGACGGGCGTTTTATCGATCACATCGGCCGCACTGATCGGTTTGTACTGGAAACACATCAGGATGGTGTTTCCGCCGATGAAGAAAACATATGAGTATTTTGTTCTTGGTCTGATCGTCCATGTCGTGACCCTGATTGGTTTTTTGACACTTCCCAAAGAACATGCCTTCAAGTTGATTGGTGAGTTATGGTTTCCATATCTCACCATCTATCCGATCATCTCCATGTTGATTGGCGTCAGAATCGAAGAGACCAAAGATGAGTATCTATCCCATTTGAGGCTAAAAGACCAACAAACGCTTCTTCAAGCCATGCTCGACTCAGCCAAGACAACCGAGATGTTTGCCGTGGACACTGAAGGAAAGTATCTGACCTATAACGATTTCCACCGTAAGGCCATGCGAAAGTATTACGGAATCAGGGTTCAGGAAGGCATGTCTTATCTTGATGCGATCAACATTCCACCGATGCGGGAACGGATCGGACAATTGATTGATGATGCCTTGAAAGGTCAATCAACAAGACGGGTCTTCGAAGTTGAGTCCGAACCGGACAAGTACCTAGAGGAGTTTTACGCGCCCATTGAAAACGATGAAGGTGTCATTGGCGTGACGGTCTTCTCGAGGGATGTCACGGACCGGATCAGCCATGAGCAGGCGTTGACGCATGCGAGTATGCATGACGCCTTGACGGGGCTTAAAAACAGATGGGCTTATTCAAAAGACGTTGATGGTTTAGAGCAAGAAAGGGTATGCCCAGTCGCCATCGCTTTTCTTGACATCAATGGACTCAAGATCACCAATGATGCCTTTGGTCATGAGGCAGGAGACGATTTGCTTAAGTTGACGGCGAAGACCATCAAAGAATTGATCAGCAATCAGTATGCTGTTTACCGGATTGGAGGCGATGAGTTTTCTATTCTGATGCCCAAGACAACACGCAGTGAAGCTGATCAGATCATGGAAGAGGTATCATCTGGATTTTCTGGGAAGACCCATAAGGGGATTCCGGTGTCGATTGCTTATGGCGTCTCAGTTTGGGCATGCAAGAACACATTCCAAGCCGCTGTCAAAGACGCCGAAGACAAAATGTATTCTTATAAGCTCTTTGCCATCTCATCTCATCGGAACATCGCCATCAAGATTATTTTGAATACCCTCCAAGCCAAGAATCCGCGTGAGGAAAGACATAGTGCCAGGGTATCCAAGTTATGTCGGATGATTGGAGATCGTCTCGAGATGACAAGCCATGAGCTCATGTGTCTTGAGTCAATCAGTCATCTACATGACATCGGCAAGATTGGCATCAGTGATGCCATTTTGAACAAGGAAGGTCCACTGGACAGTGATGAGTGGATTGAAATCCGCAAGCATCCGGAAATCGGCTACCGGATTCTCTCCTCAACCCCTGATTACGTTGAGATCGCAAGTGACATCCTTTCCCATCATGAACGTTACGACGGCAAAGGATACCCAAGAGGACTCAAGGCCGAGGATATCCCGATCAGGGCCCGGATCATCGCAATCGCTGACGCATATGATGCCATGACCTCCAAAAGACCTTACCGGAAACCTTTGACACATGAGGAAGCGATTGAAGAGATCAAGAAAAACAGAGGCACCCAATTTGACCCGAAAGTCGCAGATATCTTTATCGAGGAAATGACCAAAGCAACCGATCTTCAGGGCTGACAAGAATCAGACGCACCAGACTGACCGATGAAAATCGTCAGTGTGCGTCTTTATTTTTGCCAAAATTGTGTTACAATATTTGAGAGGGTATTCACTATGAGGTATTTGTTGCTATACAATCCAGTCAGCGGCAAAGGGCTGTTCAAAACCCATGTGGCATCGATTGTTCGCCGCTTTGAAGAAGAACACCTTTCGCTTGATGTCTATGCGTCGACAGCAGAGAAAGACTTGGAAAAACAGGCATATCTCAAAGCGAATGATTATGATGTTTTTTTGGTAGGTGGTGGCGACGGCACGATCAATGAAGTCGTGAACGGGCTGATGAAGTCCAAGCACCGGCCAGCCCTGGGCATCTATCCAAGTGGCACCGCCAACGATATCGCGGCGATTCTCGGAATTCCCAGGTCAATCAAAAAAGCAACCGATCTCTTCTTGTCCGAGCCCCCGGTGATGATGGATATCAACCGGATGAATGACCATTATTTTGTTTATACCGCAGCAAGCGGACTCCTGACCAGGGTCAGCTATGACATCTCGAGAAGGCGCCTTCGCAAATATGGGTATCTGGCCTATGTCTTTGAAGGCATGAAGGATTTCTTTGAGGAGTATCGGTATCCGGTCAAGATCACCTATGATGGTGGTGTGCTTGAAGATGAGGTTTTGATGGTTCTCGGTCTGGCATCCAACAGGGTTGGCGGGATGACACTTTGGAACTTTGCCCATTCGAAACTCAATGATGGGAAATTCGAACTGCGCGTGTTCCAATCAAAGAAGACCTTCAGGAGATTCAGGGTTTTGAGCTTCTTTTTGAGACGCGGCAAGAAATTACGAGAAGATATTCATCTTGTGTCGGGTCGTTTTGAGATTGAGACAAGCGATGATGTGGTTTGGAATGCCGATGGTGAGATGGCCGATCAAGGCAGTATCGTCATCGAGGTTTTGGAACAACAAATACCGTTTTTTGTCAATCCGAAGATCAAGAAGAAGCATTTTTGAGACGTGCCGAAATAGCTCAGGTGGTAGAGCAGCTGTCTCGTAATCAGCAGGTCGCAGGTTCGAGTCCTGTTTTCGGCACCACTTTTTGAATAATTAGTTTTTGAAGAAAGATCATTGAAGTTCAATGGTCTTTTGTTTT
>JAGYLU010000139.1 GCA_018400755.1 Acholeplasmataceae bacterium | reverse complement strand
TGTAATTCCTGAGTCCGACAAATTCCGGCATATTCACGGTGTCATAATAGGTCAATGACAAAATGATCGCAATCACAATCAACAAGACAACAAAGGTCACGAAGAAAAACGCATAAGGAAAAACAAACAGATAAGAGGTGTTGAACGTCTTTTTACGGGATCCAGTCGGTGATGTTGTCGTTTCGTGGGATACGGTACTCACGGATGATCACACCTCCTTCGACATAATTGAATTCCTCAAACTTGCGTAACAACTCGCGGTTGATCCTAGGAATCGATTGGTCAATGGCGATGCGGGGATTGACTTTGTCAATGACAATCTTGTTCCAGATATTCGTCAGCTCACGTTCCACGATGTAGCTTCCTGGCGTGACCGCCGGAATCCGTGACCACGCCGCCTGACGAAGGGCTTCGGTCTTGAGAGCCTCATCCCAGATGGATGCTTCCAAGGCTTCTAGGTTCGCAGGCAGATAGAGGTATCGTTCACCAAGCACCATCTTGATGTTTTCCAACAGACGGATCTGGGTATCCGCCTTGTTCCACCAGGCGATCAGCTCAAAGCCTTCCTCTTTCATGTTTGACTTCTCAAAGAGAATGCTTGCCTTGCCGTAGGAAGGTGCCCATCTGGCAACCTCACCCAACGTGTCATCGAACATGCCCGGAATTGGAAGGACACCCCACTGACCGGAGAGTTCAGGCGCGGCATATTTCAGCTGCAAGTAAAGATCAACGGTCTGGATGCCAACAGGCAATGAGCCGGAGCGGAAATGTTCAAAGAAGTTCGGGACTTGTTGCGGGAGATTGTAGATGTTGAAGATGTCTGTCATGAAGGTGATGGCATTGACCAACGCTTCTTCATTGAAGGTTGTCTGAAGTCCGTTTTCGGCATAGATTTCGCCACCCATCTGATAGATAAAGGGGGCTGTCAGACCAAATCCCTTGTAAGCCCCTTCCCCACCAAGCGGATGAAAGAAGTTCATCTGATAGCTTTGAAGTATCGGGAGCATACCAAGGACGTCATCCCATGTGTCTGGTGCCTCAAGACCTAAAAATGACAAAATGTCCTTGCGGTAATAGAGCAAATACAAGCCTTGGGTCTCAGGAATCCCATAGACACCATCCTCATAGATCATCGGGGTGAAGTTGTTTGGGTGATATGGGGCGACGAGCTGGTCGAAGCCCTCAAAGGTTGAAAGGTCGGCGAGCATGCCGCGAAGCGCATACGCATATGGTTCCCATGAATCGATCGAAAGGACAACATCGGGATTGGTGTTGGTCGCGTTGTTCAAGATGATCCGTTGCGTGTTTGGAAGCAGACTCAGACGCACTTCGGTCCCGGTGTCTTTGGTAAACCCGTCATCAATCATGTTCTGCATGATATCAAGATAGAGACTGGATTGTCCGATCCAGACATCAAGGACATCATCATCAGGATCCGCGGTTGTACGGTATCGTTGATCGAAAAACGAGTAGATGAACGCTTTGATCTGAAAGAACAAGCGTTCAAAGATGTTCGGATGCGCCCGCGTGAGATCATCATCGTCAACAAAAAACTCAATGGCGTCAATCGATAACGGTTGGATATTCATCTGATTGATGGCGATTCCGATCAGCTGATAGGCTGATCCGGAGCCGACATTCAGCTCAGCGAGCTTGTTCGGCAACCGGTTTGGATACTTGGCAAGTCGTCTGAGTTGATTGGCGGCGATCAAGAGGGTCGAGACCGACGATGCCCGTTTGGCAGATGGTGTCAGCTCATTGATCTCATCATAGATATCCTCAAGCGCATCCGCGTATGCTTCAAGATCTGTTTTGACATCCGGTAGAAACTTCAAAATATCCCAGTCAATCAAGGCATCCGCTGAGTTTCCCGTGATTTGTCTCACCGCAAGTCCCAGACTGTTGATGGCATCCATCAACTGATAGAGCCGGTCCGTGATCTCGGTCAGATGAGCGCTGGTTGTTTCTATTGTCAGGGTGTGCGTACCGGCTTCAAGGGCAATCCAAAAGTCACCGTCGTTGTTGCCAAGGGTATGGTTTGTCCATTTTCGGCCATAAGGAAAGAGATATGTGTCGAGTTCTCCAAATGGCACATCGCCATCAATGGCGATCCGGCGTGCGCTGCTCATCCCAATCATCTGGTTCTGAAGCACTTTCAAGTTGATTTTGTAGCGTCCTTCTTCGGGGACTGAAAATGTGTAGGTGGCTGATGTCCCGGAACGGGCCATCGAATCTCCATCAAGGATGTTCAAGACTGTGGTCTTGTAGGCCGTTGGCGACATCAAGGCCCCTTTGTAATATCCCGGTTTGACTTCGACATCATTTTTTTGGTCGAGGTCTTCGCCTTCGATCAAAATTGATCCCGTGGCCT
>JAGYLU010000138.1 GCA_018400755.1 Acholeplasmataceae bacterium | reverse complement strand
CTGTTCTCATGCGACCAACAATTTCATAATCACCAATGTCCAAGCGACAGCCATACGCCTGATCATAGTAATTCATTTGCTCTATCGGCATAAAGTTGACCAAAGGCGTCATGATTTGAAACACCTGATCATAGAGATTCTCACTGGAAAGCACATCTTTCTTGATCAGCTTGACTCTGACAACCGTATTTACCAAGGTAGTCATGTGGTTGAAGAATCCCTCAATATAGCCAAAAAGGGATGTTGCTGCCAACGCATAGAACTCGATAACAAGTGAATCTCCAGCACGAAAATTCTGTTTCTCAATAAGATTTCGTTTGACCAACAATGCCGGATATGTCGCGAAGTTCTCTCCGCTATACTTGTGATAAAGACATCTTGATCTCAACACGCATCCATTGCATGTTTGATGTGTCTCTAGGCATGTCAACTTCTTGAGATGTTTGAAAAATGTTTTATAAAGAAGGAATTTGGGACATTGTTTGAACCTGACATGGTCAATAAACGTCAATTCATAGACAAAATGTGTTACCATTCGAAAACCACATAACCTGGTATCTGATCGAAATCCTGATCATCTTTTGAATACGCGATCAGATTCATGCTTCCAATCTCAAAAACTTTGGTTTTCCTGTCTGGTCTGAAGACCTCTTTGAATACCTCCTCATAGAAATCAAGCCCAAACGCCATACCATGTGATTTTGTGATGTAGTTTGTGTATTTGCCTAGTTGGAAGACGATTGCTCCTTCATCAAGTCTCTCTATGGTGTATCGGATTTGCTCATTGACTTCAACCTGGTTAATTTTTGAGTTATCCCTGTGTTTTTCGATAAATTTCTTTTGATAGGCCAACGTGTTTTTGATGTATGGTGCATTCATGCTCTGAAGATTTGACTTCAGTTGTTTGATACGGTCAACAAACGCTTTGATCATCACATCTCTGATGGAATGATCATAGCGTTTCTCTGGTTTGATGGTGTTGATGACAATCACATCACCTTGGGATTCAAAATCTTCATCTATAAACTCGGCAACCTGTGGAATTTGTCCTTTTCTTGTTTGTCTGCTGACATAGTAAATCGCCATAGGTTGATCAATCATGACATCGCGACAAATCAAAAATTGACTGGCCTCTGTCAAGACATCTCGCTCAAGCTTGACATATTCCCGGTAGGAATAGGTCTTTTGCAAATTGGGTCTGTTTTGACTATCCATCTGCCTGACGGCTTCACTAAGCATACTTGTGATATGGTTTCGGATACGGGCGTCATTTGTGATCATGTCATAAAAGATGACATTCAGCAAATATCCTTTGATTGAAGAACCAGGAATATATGGACGATTCATGGTCTTTACAAAGGCGGCAATACTTTTTTCATTGAGTTGACGAGGATTAAGCTCATAAACAACAGGGTACAACGGTGTGATGGCCGCAATTTGGTTTTGACTTGGCATGATGACCTCTTTGATCTGCTCTTTACCGGCTTTGGTATTCCGATAAGCGAGTTTCTTCAGTTGATCAAGAAAGTTTTGATCAAGCATCTTCGCTTTTCTTTCTTTGAATACCGCGGCAACAAAATCATTGAAATCATAACGATAGTCATTATGAATCAAGAAATTCTCATAAGTCTCTCCCGATCCGATGTGTATTGGAGATATGATTTTGAATGTGCTCATGACATGTCCTCCTAGATCAGTAAACCAATCGCATTTTGGTAAATAGCCTCATGATCGACAACATCCTTGACAAGATGTCCAATCGTCGGTATGTGCTCATGAAACACACTTCCCTCTTCAAATACAATCATCGGTTGTCGATACCTTGACTCCATGACACGGTTGTCAAAAACTGAGGAGACTTGTTCCACTCTGTACAACGCCGAATCAAGATCGACCTCTTTCGGATTCACAATCGCCCTTGACAATAAAACACGAGACTTTCCGCTGTCAAACAAGACCGGTTCAATAGAATCAAATTTGAATAGATTCATCCCAATCGACTGCATCCCCCCGAAAGTCATATAGACCATCTTCTCCAGCATCTCCTGAAGCTTAAGCATTCTTTCTTCACTTCCAAGCACATAGACATCAAAAGATGTTTCCTTTGAATAAACGGTCCTTGGTGTAAAGAACAATGCCTTGTCTTCTTCATCAAAACCCCATCTGTTTCTGGTCGCCACATCATCTTTGACTTGCGTTCCCATGAATTCAGACGATTCATCTTTGAGACATAGGAGTTTGTGTTCTCCAATGAACACATATCCATTGTCAAACAACATTGTCCAAAAGTTTGCATTGAATGCATCAGCATCTTTCTTATATTGCTTGAACAATCCAGTTGAAAGATACTTGATGTTTTTTATGGTCTTGAATGAGGCATAGTCCTGGGTATCCAAT
>JAGYLU010000137.1 GCA_018400755.1 Acholeplasmataceae bacterium | reverse complement strand
ATCTGAGTCTTCTGATGCCAAGGTCCAACTGATGCTTCAAATCCTTTTCCCCAAGAATCCCTGAGGAGAGACTCACAATCGCGACTTTGTCTCCTTCTTTCAAGTGTCTGGGTTTGTTCATCACCGGCCAACACCTTTCCGACACGTTTAGCAGAGCGTGTCATGCCCATTGTATGACATCTTGACATGAAACACAATCTTCGATGCCAAAAAACATAAGGCCGTTCAAAATGAACGGCCTTATGGTCATGCGATTCAAGCATCAACGATTGATCAAGATCAGTTCTTGAACATGATGTCATCAATCCACACGGTTGCCTGGGTGGTTGTGTTGACAAGGTTGTATCCAATCGCGAACTGCGTGATCTCAGTCGCTGTCTTTCCCCAACTTGCAAGCGGAATCGTGACATAACCACCGGTTGCTGCGATAGCTGAGACATCCACGGTCACAGAATTCTGGCTGCCTGACCAGTAAAGCCAGACATAGATGGATGTGACATCATCAGACTGGAACCAGAAACTGAAATAGATGTACTCATTGGTCAGTCCGGTGTTATCAAAATTATTCTTGGTCCTAAGCAAATCCCATCCGGTGACAGCATGTTCGCCGATCATCAGTTGTGCGCCTTTCGAGCCTTCGCTTCCAAAGTCGCCCCACTGCAGATGGCTATCATTGTGATTGGCACCGGCATTGGGTACACGATGCGTGTAGACCAATTCAAAGGCAGCCTGATCGGCATAGCCTTCAAAGTCATCAAGCATGAAGACCAATTCTTCCGGAGCGGATTCAACAAGCTCAGGCACAATCATGAATGTTGTGATGTCAATCACATTCGCATCCGATGCGTTTGTGAGATAGCTTTCCCAACCAAACTGGATCTGAAGGTTATACGTATCTGAGGCAGGCGCGGTAAAGATCAGCTCAAATGTGTTGAACTCACTTCCAAGCGGCACGACCAAGCGTCCATCGAATCCTTCGACAGCGGTACCACCGCTGTCAACGAAACGGATCAGGATGTCGCGGGCGGTCTCAGCCTTGGCTTCGATGACGAGCTTATAGATCTTGCCTTCAGTCAGTGATTGATAGAACGTCATCTTCGAATAAGAGGCATACCAGCCCTTGACACCATTGTACGTGATGGAGAGTGATCCATCCGGATTGTAAACGCCTTCTGCTTCGATGTTTCCACCGTCGTTTCCGACCGGTGTCTCGAGTTCGAGCAGATCAATCGAATTGTCCATGTCGAACTCAATGACCTTTTCAGGAATCAGCTTGAACTGGTTGAATGTCATCACGTTGGCATCGGAAACATTGTTCAGGTTGCCTTCCCATCCGAACTGTAGTTGAATGTTATAGGGTCCTGTCTGATCGAGCGAGAAGATCAGTTCAAAGACGGTCATATCCGTTGAAAGCGGCACAGCAAGACGGTTGGCGAACGCTTCAAGGGCGACATTGTCAGCGCCAACAAAGCGGACGAGGACGTCTCTGGCTGATTGGGCTTGGGCTTCGATCACGAGCTTATAGACGCGGTTCTCTAGAAGAGTGACGTCACTATAAGTGATCTTTGAATATGATCCATACCAGCCCTTGACACCATTGTAAGTCACAGAAAGCGAACCATCAGGATTGTAGCTACCTACGGATTCGATGGAGCCGCCATCATTTTGGACAGGAAGCTGAAGGGCCAAAAGATCTGTGGCTTTGGTCTCATCGAATTCAAGATTCAAAACGGTCACGGTCATGGTCACTTCTGATGTGTTACCGGCAACGTCAACGGCGCTATAGGTCACGATGAACTCACCGACTTCAACAGCGACGTTTTCGGTATTCAAGAACAAATCGGTGCCTAGGACATGATCCATCGTGATGATGATTGGACCATCGATGTTGTCAACGATCGTCACACCTTCAAGGGGATCAAAGGTATCGCCAAGATTCATGGTGATGTCACCAGTACCGAGGATGGCTGGACCTTGCTTGTCATTGACCACAAAGACCAGGGATTCTTCTGATACATTCTGGCTTGAGTCTGAGACAGTCCAAGTGATGGTATACTCACCAGCATTGTCAAGTGAGAACGCACCAAGTGCGATCATGGCATTGGTGATGACAATCTCGCCATCAACATCATCAAGGGCGGTGAAATACGCGGTGAAATCAATGGTGACTTCCTCAAACTGATCAAATGTGGTCGGTAGTGTGTCATTGAGTGTCAAGACCGGAGGAGTCGTATCCTGCTCATCCAACACCGTGATACTGATGGTATGGGTCACTTCATTCATGCCTGAGTCAGTGACTGTGAAGATGACATCATATGATCCTGCCACATTCATGTCAACAGCACTGGCATCAATCATCTCTGGTGTTACCACAATGTCACCATCTTCGAGGTCAGCCACTGTGATGTATGTGGTG
>JAGYLU010000136.1 GCA_018400755.1 Acholeplasmataceae bacterium | reverse complement strand
CCTGACGATATCACTCAATGAAACCCCTTTGTCGGTGAAAGAACTGATGAAATCCACGATCCTGATCACGCGGATGGTGGGACTGTGCTCATCCATGGGAAGCCTCCTTCCATTCAAATGCGGCGAAGTTCAGTGCCGCCAGGCCATACGTCCAGTCATTGCCGTGCGGCGTCCATTTATAACCGAGATAAGGAAACAACGGCATGGGGATCGTCGGCGCACTGATGTTCGGCATGCTCAACAACCCATCCTTGACCCTCAATGAATCCGTCACGGCCCGGATGGCTTTCTTTGCCGGTGTCCGAAACGACTGATCAAGATACCCTTTCCTGATGCCGTGCAACCATCCCGCCCCGATCAACGCGGTCGCGCTCGCTTCGGTCTTCGTCTTCCCGGGACGGTTCAGAACCGTTTCAAAAAAACCGTCATCACGTTGGTATTGGATGAGCGCCCGTGCGGCTTTTTGATAAATCCTGAGGGCCTCGGATCGCTCTTTGCCCTTTGGCAAATGATCGATCAACATCGGCAGACCGGCCATGACCCACCCGTTCCCGCGTCCCCAGAAAAGCTTTTTCTTGGGATACGTGTGACCGCGTTTGGTCCAGTAACAATGGTAAAACAGATCATCTTCATCATCCTGCAGATATTTGGAGAAGAACCGCGGCTGCGTCATGGCGAATCGCATCAATGCCTGATGGTCGTTCTCATCGGCATAAAGTGAGGTGAACACCCCATACATCATGATGCTGTCCACCCAGATCGATGTTGGGTACAACTTGCCTTCGGGACTCTTTCCCAAATGATTCGGCATGTTCTCAATCACTTTCGGGGCATGCAGAATATATTCGATCGCTTTGTTCACAACCGTCTCGTATTTTTTCCCCTCCGTTTTTTTATGTACATGATACGCGGCCAATGCGGGCGCCAATGTATCGCTTTGATCGATGCGGTATCCTTTTTCGATGTGGTGATCGACATAACGTGTGATGTATCCGGTGTAATCGATGTCGGGTTGTTGTGTCTCAAGCAGAGCGAAGCTGTGCATCAAAAGCGCTTCCCCCCACATCCATTTCAACTTTTCCGGCCGGTAACGTTTCATCGTGTCTTTCGACAACCGGATGATGGTGTCATACACATTCATGCTGTCTCACGTCTTTCCATGCCATAAAAATCAAGGAACAATGTCACACCGTTAAAGGAAATCGTGATGGTGTCCGGCTTCCGGTTCACAACGGCATAAGGTGAATCCATTCTGGAATACTCAAGATCGACCACGGCACCGTCAACACTGAAATCCCCCCAATAGACCACATCATACAGATGATCTGACTCATATGTGAGTCTGAGATCATCTTCGTCAAATGTGATCTCGTTTTCCCTGATTCTTGTTTTGAACGTCTCAAAGTCACCGTCTTCATCGGCGCAGGATGCTTCGGTGATCCAATAGGTGGTCGGTCCGTCCTGGATCAAGTCATCGGTGCTGGTCACATCGGGATCGGTGATTTCCTGCCCGAGATATAAGTCATTTTTCCCGATCAGGGCGATGTATGCATCCCCTTTTCTTGCAAACGCGTAACGCCCGTCAATCTCATGGTCGTCAAAAAGTTGCGTGGGAAAATATGCATGGGTGAAATGAAAGATGTCGTCTTCCATGAATCCCGTCTTGTCGGGCAGATCGTAAATGCTGAGATTCACGTTCCCGTGCTGGACACTGTGGGGGAACCGACCATAACCGACCCAATAGCCCGGTGATCCGGACAATGCACCCTCACCGAGCGCTTGGGCGGGATGTTGGTGGAACACCGCCACTTCCGGGGAAAGCAAAACCTGAAAGACATGCTGCTGGTCAGCAAACTCCCCGGGATGATGATTTTGCAGGGTTGCCATGAAATAATCGGGAGTTTTATATGTATAGGCATTCCCCCTCTGGATGGCAACACCGTTTGTCTTGGGATCCAACATCCGTGAAACCCACGGTAAAAGACCGCCTTCGCGCAACACGGTGATGTCAATCATTTTGAAATCATTCAAAAACTCATTGGCAAGCATGTCATGGCGGTGGATATAACGCATGGAATTGGTGATGATCTCGGGATTGGTGAAAGCTTCCATCCCCCACTGCATCATGATCTGCGGATCATCAAGACCGACAAGATCTTCTCCCTTCAACTCTGGAAGATCCAATCCGTTTGACGCTTTGATGATGACAGGTCCCTCGTCAAGAAGGATGTCTTCCAACACGTCCGGGATCTGATAATCCCCGACATAAAGAAAATTGAGATCCATCCCGCGACGTCCCGTGTCTGTGCCGTCATCCGTCATCGATGCCAACACAGCCTGCATGCTGTTTCGTTCCGGGTGTTTCTTCTTTTCCTCATACATCCGACCCGACACGCTTGAAAACACCCCTTTGAATGACT
>JAGYLU010000135.1 GCA_018400755.1 Acholeplasmataceae bacterium | reverse complement strand
TCAGGGACCAGATCTCATGTATCTTCCGGAACTGCCTTTCGACCTTGACCAGTTCTTCACAGATGTCGAGACCATCCTTAATGAAAAAGGCAAGGTCATCGTGGCGGTCAGTGAAGGCATCAAGACCAAAGATGGCAAATACATCCCCGAACTCTATCAGGATCTTTCAAAAGACGCTTTCGGCCATGCCCAGCTTGGTGGTACCGCCCAAGTGCTCGCCCAGGAAATCGGCAAACGCACCCACGTCAAAGTCAGAGCGATCGAGTTCAGTCTCTTACAGCGTTGTGCCGCCCACCTGGCCTCCAAAACCGACATCAAGGAAGCCTTCACAGCCGGTAAGAAAGCGGTTCAAGCTGCCGTCAGAGGCACTTCTGACCGCATGATTGGCTTTGAACGGATCTCCTCGGATCCTTATAAGATCAAGTATGTCCGGATTCCTTTGAGAAAGGCCGCCAATACCGAACAGAAAGTCCCACTTGAATGGATCCTTCCAAAAGGCCGCGGCATGACCCAAGACTTCATTGACTATGCCTTGCCTTTGATCCAAGGTGACGACAAAGCCACGCTTGTTGATGGTCTTCCCCGTTTTGCTGAACTCAAAAAAGTCAGGGTAGACAAAAAGTAAGCATAGAGATGTGATTGACCAATTCCCTATGATCAGGCAATCACAGCCCAAGAGGTAGACAGACATGAAGAAACTTGCATTCGGATTGACGATGATGCTCAGTGGTGCGATCATCATGGCCGGCGCGATGATTGGTGGCGGCTTGGAGATTGGCGGATTGAATGCCGGTAGCGGCACATGGTACACGATTTCTGATTCGGCGTCAACACGTTTTTTCATCACGCTTGGTCTGTTGGTCTTCATCGTTGGCCTCATCGTGGCCGTCATCGCACTATTTCAAAGAAGCATCGTTTCCAACCCAAAAGATTGACCTTAAAGGTCCAGTCATGACTAGTGCTTTCCCCCTTGGAAAGCACTTTTTTTATCCCCGAACAAGTATCTTGTCATACCTGATCCTCATTGACTTATAGTCTTCACCATGCCTTTTTCTATTGTCTTGTTGTCAGAACCAACAAAGCGTTATATAATAAACCCATGAACTCAAACATGAAAGGGGTCATCCCATGGACACATCGTTGTCTTTTCTCTCAGAATGGTGGGTATATGTGCTCGCCGGACTGATCTTCCTCTATGTCATCGCCCAGTCAGTTGTTTTTCTTCTCAAAGCGCGAAAGCGCGCTTTGAGTCAAGGTCTCTCAACCAGTGATCTTAACCGTACGATGGCTTCATCAGCGCTTTTCAGCATTGCCCCATCAATTGCGATCCTGCTCGGATTGCTCACCCTTGCCAAGATCTTCGGTCCGGTCATTTCCGGACTCAGACTAGGCATTCTAGGCGCGGTCACCTATGAGCTTCCGGCCGCCTTGAATGTCATCAAAGGTGTCTATGGGCTCGATGTCGGTGCCGTCTTGGAACCCCGCATGGTGATTACCGCTTTATGGGTCATGACCTTTGGAATCATTCCATCGCTCGTCATCATTCCTTTGTTTTTCAAGAAAATCAACCTTAAAATGGATGCTTTCAAAGCCAAAGACAAGGGTTGGGGCCAAATCATGATGGACGCCTTGTTCATCGGGATGATTTCCGCTTTTGTAGGCGTCGTCCTCGCCCCGAAAGTCCCTGAAGAAGGCGAGCCCTACATCTCCGTTCTCGCCATCTTGACCCTTCTCTCATCAGCTGTGCTGATCATGGTCATGGGTCTTCTGATCAAGAAGTACAAGCTCGATTGGCTCAAGAATTATGCACTTCCCATCAGTATGATCGCTGCCATGGGACTCGCTGTCCTATACGCTGGATTGGGGGTCAGATAAATGGATCAGAAAGCCCTTGACCGTCTCCATTTCGAAGGTCGGATCTGGATGATTGGTGCCTTTTTCCTCTTTGTCTCTGTCCCTTTTATCTTCTCTGTGATGACTGGCATCTGGCCACAACTTGATGAGTTTTTCCCTGGTTTTCTCACCACCGCGATGATTTTCTGGCCCGTTGCCGTCATCGAGGTTCTCACTTTCTCACCCATGCTCGGGGTTGGCGGCACATATCTTGGATTCGTGACCGGAAACCTGACGAACATGAAAGTTCCAGCTGCGCTCAATGCCCAGGACGCCCTCGGTCTTGAAAAAGGTTCAGAGTCGGCGGATGCGATCGCAACCATCGCCATCGCCACCAGTTCGATTGTGACGATGCTGATCATCATCATCGGAATTGTCCTCTTTATTCCTCTCACGCCATTTTTGAACTCAGAAGCGTTGAAACCCGCCTTTGATAACGTCATTCCCGCGTTGTTTGGCGCGCTCGGCATGGTCTATGTCGCCAAACGGCCAAACATTGCCATGATTCCTTTGGTCTTCATGGTCATCTTCTTTTTGATTGTCCG
>JAGYLU010000134.1 GCA_018400755.1 Acholeplasmataceae bacterium | reverse complement strand
GAAATCTCTTTTGTGCCACATAGATTGGAACGCCGTAGACCGTACCAACCCCAGTACCGATCAAAACCCCATACGTCATGACCAGCATCAACAACGATGTCACGAACGCCGACAAGACGAACCCGAGCGCGATCAAAAGCGTCCCGGTGATCACAAAAAGATGAAGTCTTGATGGGGTCAACAATCGACCAACCACCATGACCGAAAGCGCATAAAAGAGAAGCGATGTCATATATGGCAAGCCACTTTCAAGCGTACCCACATCGAATAGTTGTTCAACGTGGACCCGAAAGACGCTGTAGGTGTAGACGGTGCCCATCAATGTCATCATCCAGATGCCAGCGATGATGACGTTGCGGTTCTTATGTGTACCCATCACGCCCACTTCCCTTCCGTGGTGACCTCTGATGATTGGATGATTCCAACCCTTTCATATCAATTCTACCATAGACCCATTGTTTGTCCTGTCTATGTGACCTCACGCAATGTCTGTTGATCCATCAAAACAAAGAACAAAAACCCACTGGACCTCACATCTTTGGGACCATCCTCAAGGGATGAGAAGCATCAGGAAAAGGGATGCATTCATCAAGACATGAAGACCCACCAGATAAGGCATGATCCGAGGCCTTTTATGAACCAACCATCCAATGAGCAGAGCAAAAGGTAGAAACATCAGACTTCGGTAGATCATATAAACAAAGTCTGCCCTAAACGGCATGAACGCATGCTGGATGCTTAGAAACAAGACTGGAAGACCGATAAAAATCCATGGGTTCGTGGTCTTTGTCTTAATCATAGGCATCACGAAAAGAAAATAGAACGGTAATTCCACCAATCCCTGGAGGACTGGAAATAGGGTCACATTCATCAAAAGCAAACCAAGCGGCATGTCACTGAGCAGAAAGGTGGCACCAATCTGTGGATCCTGATACAAAAGGATCGAAAGGATCATGTTTGGACCCATGGCCACAATGACAAGAGGGATGAGCACCTTCAGGAAAAAGACCGTATCCTTCTTCGACATCGTCTTAAAGAGATCAAAAACGTTCCGAGTTTCTCTTTTCCCCGCGCGTATCATCAACCATAACAAGAACACATTGACAATGGTCAGTTGGGTTGCCCAATAAGTCCCCGCGCGTTCAAACGCATGATCGCTTTGAATCAAGATCAATGCCATCAAACTTTGCAGGCATAACATCAAAAGAATCCTCGAACTCAAGAAAATGGCAATATGTCGTTTGCTGGTGTTCATGATTGACCTCGACCCTGTTATCTTTGTTATCACTGATCCATAGCATGTTGACGGGCAAATTCCAGTATACCACTGTTGACAAATGAAACACCAATATCATGAGACTTCTATACTTAGAGGATAAAAAGCACATCCTTTGAATGCTCTCTGACTGTCACCATGCATGATATAATCAACGTAGGATTGACACATAAGGTTCAAATAGAGATCTTGTGGCGTATTTCAAACACTTCAATCCATGACCCGGAGGTCTTCCATGACTTTGATCGAGAAACTGAAACTAAGACGTTCCTATCGCGAATTCGAATCTGAATCATTTGACATTGATCTCCTCGTTGATGCGATTGAGGCTGCGAAATACGCACCAAGCGGGGCCAACAAACAACCGTGGACGTTTTGCATCGTTCAAGATCCTAAGATCAAAAAAGAGATCCGCATCCAATCAGAGAACACCGAGAAAGCCTTCTATCAAAGGATCAATCAGGATTGGAAATCAGATCTCACACCCCTCATGGTTAACACCGAGAAGCCCTTTTTGGAACATGCCCCTTACCTCATCGTCATCTTCAAGCATCTCTTCGGCTATGATCAAAACCACCAAAAGACGAAAGTCTATTATCCAGACATATCTGTCGGCATCGCAACCGGTATATTGATTTCAATTCTGACCGATCTTGAATTGGACATTCTGACTTATACACCTTCCCCCAATACCTTCTTGTCAAGTATTTTAAATCGTCCGGACAATGAGAGACCCTATCTGATCCTTGTTGTTGGCAAAGGTTCAAAATCATATAAACTTCCCGAAATCACAAAGAAAGAAAACGAAGAGGTCATCGTGATTTACCCTTCTTCCAATCAATAGAAAACGCTCAATCTGATATGACTGAGCGCGATATGGCTTTCTCTGACCGAATGACCTAAAGCGCGTCACTCGTGATCCTTCACACGCTTGACAATCTCTGTCAACGCATCGGTTGACCGTGTTTCAAAGTGCTTCAAGATCTCAACCGGGACAGCAAATACGATGGTGTTGGATTTATCTGAGGAGAGGTCATTCAACGTCGAGAGCGTTCTCAAGTGCATCGCACCAGGGTTTTCGGCAAGTATCTTGGCGGCTTGTGAGAGTTTTTCCGCAGCTTCGAGTTCCCCACCTGATTTGACAATGATGGCCCGTTTTTCACGTTCGGCCTCAGCCACTTTGGCAATCACCCGTTCCATA
>JAGYLU010000133.1 GCA_018400755.1 Acholeplasmataceae bacterium | reverse complement strand
TCTTGATCGCTTTCTGACCCTGTGATGCCCTGATGATAGCAGCAAGCGCTTTGCCGGCGTCCCTGACATCAGGCATCCCTGATTTGATGTTGTATGATTTCAAGACAATCCCTCCCTGACAGGGTTATTGTACCATAAAAAACGGACATTTGGCATGGGGTTCAAGACATCTCCAGGGCGTCACTTTCTTAAGTGCGACTGATGGACACAGTCTAGGCCAAGGCTTGTAACTGGGTCGCGATCCTGAGTGCCAACATGAAGTAAGCGACCCGGTGGTCAACGGATAGTGACCCTAAAATCCGTTTGTCCCACGTGCTTGAATCCAGATTGTCAGCACCATAGAGAAACGGATACAAAGCGACCCCACGCAAACGCGCGAAGGCCTGGACCGCACTGATTTCCATATCGACAGCCAGACATCCCTGTTGTTGTCTTTCTTTGATGATCGCCTCGGTTTCCCGGTAAAAACCATCGGTTGTCCAGATCGGTCCTAAGACCGATCTGACACCGAGATCATTTAGCATCTCTTTGAGTCTTTGGGCATTCGGGATATCAATGAAATCGGATGCTGCCATATAGTGATAACTTGTCCCTTCATCGCGGTAAGCCTTTGTCGGCACGATGATGCTTCCTGCGGTGATCTTATGATCCAATACGCCCGCACTCCCATACATGACGATGGTCTTGACGCCCATTGCATAGACGATTTCTTCTAGAAGTCCGACCGTGATCGGGGCGGTGATGGGACATAGATAAAAAAGCATCTTCGGATGCCCTGATACCCGGTAAATCGGATGTTTGCTGTGGCTGCTTCCAAACATCAGATCTGGGATCTCTGAAATCAGTTCCCGGCTCAAAAGACCTTCAAGGACCTTGCCTTGAAACGTGACAATGATCTGATCGAATGTTTCCCTGTAGGGTTGTCTCAGGTCGCTTACCCGGATTTTTTCTCTTGAGTCTCTATATGAGTGCTCAATCGCCATTTGTATGACCCGCTTTCATTTTGGTACCGATCAATCACCTTGTTTCCTCTCATATCATCACTCAGACAAAGCTGGTCCGACAATGACCAAAAAAGTGTTCATATCCCATGTTGGCAAAGAGATCACAGATCGAAATATGCTTTGACTGTCAGTAAAGCCACGACAATCACCCATGCAAAAGCGATGCCTTTCCATTTCAATTGCCGTTCTTTCTTGAACAGAACATGCTGATTGATCAAGACAATCGGAATAAGGATCGAAGTCCATGCCACATGCTTCAATATCATCAGGAAAAGGTCCACATCGATATCCTCCATGTCTAGTATATCGCACTTCGCTTCTTTTTTTCGTTTCATTTGACTGTTTTTGGGTCACTTGGACATCTCAACTAAGTGGGTCGTCTATCACATGATGAAGGGCTTGTTGAGAACATGTGCCACTTTTCAGGTTGACACAACCAAGTTTGCTATGTGATTAGTATGAAGTTTGCTTGTATGCATATGATATAACAACCCACTGTTCAAAAACCATACCAATCCACTTTTAGATTTTCTATATTTGCCATCATTCACCTTTTAATCGTTTTATTTGTGATTCTTCATCTTCCATAAAGCCATTGGATGTTCTTTTAATCTATCTGCTATTGCTTTATCAAATAGTAGTTCTGGATTAAATTCACCAGCATTAAAGAAATCTATATATTTTTGTTCAGTTTCAGTTAACTCAAATAACGTTTCAATAAATTGGCTTACTGTTTGTTTAAAAGCATCTGTATCTATTCTTTCACCAACATGTAGCAATGGAATAAGATTACGTTTTATTGCACTAAAAGACAGATTTTCCATGTTTTTCTTAAACTGATTCAATAAATCACCAAATGATTGAAATTCATTTGACGTTAAAAGATAAAATATGCTGCATTTTTTAAGTATATCTAACTCGTTGTCCAGTAGTAGTTGATTATTAACAAGCTGAAATACGTCGAACACATCTCTTGCAGTAGTTCTTCCTATTAATGCTGCTATCTTACTCCCATATAATTCAACCTTGTTAAGTGCTAAAATAGATTCATTATCTATTATTTTTGAGCTTAATTTATAGTTCACCGGTTCAAGAATCTGAATACGGTTTGAATAATTCAGTTCAATCTTTATGTTATCTCTACTTCCAGCTGCATTTGTATACTTTAAAAGATATGAATCAAGCGTAAAAGTAAATCTTGATTTCGGATCAATAGTATATCCATCTAGAGCAACAAAAGCACTAATGAGTTTTCTGTGTAGTTCTCTCATCTCCAACATTTCTTCTTTGGAGGAATTAGAATTAAAATTCATATCAATATCAACTGACAGTCTAGGAAAATCAAACAAGCATTAATTAATTGCTGTCCCACCCTTTAGAACATATTTTCCTTTAAGTTCTTCATTTTCATTGAATAATTTTAGTAATTCAGATAATCTCAATACTTTTTCTAAAGTATCCCTATTAAATTTATTATATTGTGCAATGTTAGTTA
>JAGYLU010000132.1 GCA_018400755.1 Acholeplasmataceae bacterium | reverse complement strand
CGAGAGTGGCAACTTCTAGGGTTGCTGGCGTGACAACGATTGTCGAGACAACCACATCAGCAGCGACTTCTGGTGGAACTGGATCAGCAAGGAGCTCAAGGACATCAATCATATGATCGATTTCCGAATCAAGCAGCCTGCCGCTTGCTTCATAGGCTGTTGCCGGAATGTTGGCAGCGCCCACAGCGTCTTCAATGGCATTGGTCATGAGTTGCTGGAAGATCAAGGATGTTGATGCCTTGAGATCTTGGGTCTGGCCAACGGTGACGTCAGCACTAATCGCAGATACCACGACGTCATTGACAGTCAGATACGGCACTGGTACAAGTGATTCAGCGAGCACTTCGATGACGTCAATCATCGCGGTGACTTCGGCCGGTTTCAAGTTGTTGCCTGGCGTATCCTCAAGGTATGCGTCATTCGGGATGTTGGCAAGGCCAATGGCATCAACAATCGCATCCGAGACCAACTTATCAATGATGATGGAATCAATCGTGGTGTTCAAATCGTTCAACTGGCCAACCGTGATATCGGTTGAAAGCGTCGAGACAGTGTCGCCAGCGTCGCCAAGAATGGCAAGGGCGTCAGCCATTTCGATAATTTCCGCATCCGAGAGTCTATCCGGATGGACTCCGTTGTAAGCGGATGCCGGAATGTTCGCTTCACCAATCGACGTTTCGATCGCATTCGTCATCAGCTGCTTGAAGATCACTGATGTCGAAGTCGAAAGTGTTTGAGTCTGAGCAACCGTGACGTCGGTGCCGATTTCAGAAACCGGCACGTCGTTGACGGTGGCGTAGGTCGCAGGTACGAGTGATTCAGCAAGCACTTCGATGACATCAATCATCGCGGTGACTTCGGCCGGCTTCAAGTTGTTGCCTGGCGTATCATCAAGATATGCGTCATTCGGGATGTCAGCTGCGCCAATGGCATCAACAATCGCATCCGAGATCAACTTGTCAATGATGATGGAATCAATCGTGGTGTTCAAGTCATTCAACTGACCCACTGTGATGTCGGTCGAGATACTCGAGACGGCATCGCCAGCATTGCCAAGGATGGCAAGGGCATCAGCCATTTCGATGATTTCCGCATCCGAGAGTCTGTCGGTGTAAGTTGTGTTATAGGCGGATGCTGGGATGTTTGCCGCACCAATGGCGTCTTCAACCGCATTGGTCATCAGCTGCTTGAAGATCACTGATGTCGAGGTTGCAAGTGCCTGAGTCTGGGCGACAGTCACGTCGGTATCAAGTGCGGAGACGACGATGTGATCGACATCACCCGGAACGACTGAACCGGCGAGTGTTTCAATGACAGCAATCATCGCGGTCACTTCAGCCTGCGTGAGGTTGTTCGTGTTCAGACCACCGACATATGCGTCAAGCGGAACGTTCACGACACCAACAGCAGTGATAATCGCATCGCTGATGAGCTTGTCCATAATGAGTGATGAGAGCGCGTCAAGTCCCTTGAGCTGGCCAATCGTGATGTCCGTATCAATCGCGGAGACAAGCAAGTTATCATTGTTTCCGGAGAGAACATCAAGAGCGAGCATCATCTGGGCCAATTCGGCACTGGTGAGTCTTCCGGTCACACCGTCATAGGCGGCTGCCGGAATCTTGCCTTCGTCAAGCGGATCGATCGCATCAACAATCGCATCGGTGATGAGTTGCTGGACAATCGCTGAATCGCTTGTCGAGAGGGTCTTCGTCTGGCCAACATCGACAGCTGTGCTGATGGCATCCACGTTGTCACCCGCATTGCCGAGAACGGCGAGGGCGGCAATCATGTCGTCAATTTCAGCATCGCTAAGTCTGCCAGCGATGGTGTCATGGTACGCGTCAGCCGGAATGTTTGCGGCACCGATGGATGTCACAACAGCGTCTGTGAAGAGCTGCTTGAAGATGACAGATTGTGAACCGGTGAGCAACTGGACCTGACCAACGGTAAGGTTTGTCGTGATCGCGGTGACGAGGACTGAGTCCGGATCAACTGGATCAACGCTTGTGGCGAGCACTTCGATCACACCGATCATGGCTGTGATTTCAGTGTTTGTGAGATCGTTTGCGGCGTTGCCGAGAACATACGCATCAAGCGGAACGTCAGCGACTGTGACCGCATCAATGATGGCATCCGAGAGGAGCCTGTCAATGATTCTTGAATCAAGCAGATCAAGATCCTTGACCTGACCGACGGTAACCGCGGTACTGATGGTATCGACGCTGTCACCCGCATTGCCAAGAACGGCGAGGGCGGCGATCATTTCATCGATTTCATCATCGGAGAGTCTGCCAGCAATGGTATCGTGATAAGCACTTGCCGGAATGTTTGCGGCCCCAATGGCGGTGACCACAGCATCCGTGAAGAGCTGCTTGAAGATAACTGATTGTGAACCTGTGAGCATTTGAACCTGACCGACGGTGAGGGTTGTTGTGATGTCAGTGACCAGAACTGAATCCGGATCAACTGGATCAACACTGGTTGCGAGCACTTCAATGACA
>JAGYLU010000131.1 GCA_018400755.1 Acholeplasmataceae bacterium | reverse complement strand
CGACAACGTCAGAAATGTTTTTCCAGCAGCCTTCTTGTGAAAGGCCAGAAGGCCACCGATACCGGTTGAAAGACCAGCGAAAAGGGTGAGCAGAAAGGCGTGAAGCGGACTCATGAGTGATTTCCTCCAATAATAAATTAAGTATTACCTTAAAACATAATTAATCATAACATTAAATAGTGATTGTTGTCAAGGTTTTTTCTGGTTCAATTCCTGTTTGAAAGTGTTAGTTCCGTCATAATGGACGTGAGGAATGTGTTATAATGATGATAATCACATGACATTAAATGGACAATATATAAAAGAATAGCCTCACGGAGGAGATATGAAATCCCATTCCAAATCATTTTTTTATTTGGTCTTGATTGGTATCATCACCGCTTTGGCTTATGTGTTCGCATATGAGACCAAGTTTCATATTCTGATTGTCCAGACCCAGTACATCATCATATTCTCAATGGTCATCTTTAATCGTCAATGTCTGCCATTTTGTCTTGCCGTCATGATTGTCGGGCACCTCATGGCCGACGGATTCAATCACGGAACCATCCCTTTTCATGTCGTCACGGAATCCATGCTTCAGATCCTGACCGCCATTTTCCTCAGTCTCATCATCAAATCAAGAGACCAACAAACCATAAGGTATACCAACGTCATTGAAGCGAGCAATGTCGGAACCTGGGAATTGAATCTTGAGACCCATCAGTCAACTTATAATAAACGATGGGCTGAGATCTGTGGATACACCCTTGAAGAGCTTGCACCTCTATCCATCAAGACATGGCGAAACCTTGTCCATCCGGATGACAGAGAACGCTCAGATCAGAGATTTCAACGGATTTTGGACAAACAAGATGAATATTATACAGCTGATTATCGGATGCGCCATAAAGAAGGCCATTGGGTCTGGGTCCATGACCGCGGCAAAGTTGTCGCCTGGACCAAACAAGGCAAGCCAAAAATCGTTTCGGGGTCACATACAGACATCTCTTTGGAGGTCGCACTCAATAACCGGATACAGTATACCAAGGATCTGATGACATACATCATCGATCATGCCAATGCCGCTATCGCGGTCCATGACCGCGACATGAGGTATGTTTTTGCGAGTCAGAAGTATTATGAGGTCTATGACATCAAGGAAGAGAACATCATCGGGATGCATCATTATGACGTGTTTCCGGATCTTCCGCAAGTTTGGCGAGACGTCCATCAACGGGTCTTGAATGGGGCGATTGAGAGCGCTGATCGCGACGCCTATCCTCGTGAGGATGGTTCGGTGGACATCACCCGATGGGAATGCCGACCTTGGTATGAGGATGATCAGACCATCGGAGGCATCATTGTCTATACCGAGAACATCAATGAACAAATCCAGTATGAACTTGAGCTAGAAAAAGCCAAGACGCTGCTCGAAAGCGTCATGGACAATCTGCCGATCGGAATCGCTTTACATACCATCAATCCAGGGATCGAGTTTAGTTACATGAACGATCTCTTCCCAGATATTTACCAGACAACCCGTGAGACACTTTATGGTGAGAAGGATTTCTTTGATGTCGTCTATGAGAATCCGGCATTTGCCAAACGCGTCAGAGCCCGCGTGATGGCTGATATCGAATCGGGTGATCCAGATCAGATGAGTTGGAAGACCATTCCTCTTCAACGGGAGGGCAAAAAGACGACTTATGTGTCCAGTCAAGTCACACATGTCCCAGGATCGGATACCTATATCTCAACGGTCATTGACGTCACCAAGCAAAAGCTTCAGGAAGAGGATATGAGACGGCTGGCTTATACCGATGCGCTCACGGGTCTTGGAAACCGTCTGGCGTTCAATGATGCGCTCAACCGGTTGGATGAAGAACGCGTCAGTCCTTGTTCGCTGATGATCATGGACATTGATGGCTTGAAAGCCATCAATGATGTGCTTGGATCGGACAAGGGAACAGAACTGATCAAAAAGGTCTCGAAAGTCATCACTGACGTGACTGGTATGAGTGATCATGCGTTCAGGATTGGTGGCGACGAGTTTGCTGTCATCCTCTGTGAGATGGATGAGAAAGATGCTGACGTTTTGCGGACCGAAATCCAAAGAGGGATCAAAACCCTCAGTCAACAAGAGACTGAGCTCTCGCTTTCGATTGGTGTGTCGACAAAAGTCTCGGACTCGGAAACATGTTCTGATTTGGCCAAACGGGCGGAAGAGGATATGTATCGGAAGAAAGTGATCGTTGAATACAGCATCAGAAATCGTGCCATCATGGGTATCTTGAGTATTCTCACCGACAAATATAACGAAGAAGGTGTCCATTCGAAACGGGTGAGTGATCTGTGTCAAATGGTCGGAATGTCAATGGGCATGTCGAAAGAGGATCTTGGTGAGCTGAAGATGGCTGCCATGCTTCATGATATTGGAAAGATTGCCATTCCCGACCGGATTTTGGACAAACCTGGCGCACTAAACGTTGAGGAATGGCACATCATGAAACAACATACCTCTTACGGACATA
>JAGYLU010000130.1 GCA_018400755.1 Acholeplasmataceae bacterium | reverse complement strand
TTGAACAAATCCCTGCGTGCCTCTGACTCCAAATAGTAAGACAAAGGCATGAACTCCGCCAAATGACGGTCTCCGGCCGCTGCCATGCAGTCAAACCTCTGATAGAGATCATACTTGATCTTCGCCGCTGAACCAAATGGGGCATGTCTTTTGTATCGGCCTGGATCGTCTTCAAGATTGGGATTGGCGTTGGCCTTGACATGAGCATCATAAAGCGGCAACAAATCTGTTCCAAAACAACTCATCTTGGTGATCCAGGTGAAGTGATTGATCCCGGAAACCGTGATCTGAACATCCTCACGGGTCGCGAGGTCGCTTCCGACATGTTTGTTATAAATTCTTGCCAAGTCACTTTGTGATCCGAAGACCTCATGACAGTTTCCATAGGCTTTGATCTCTGGAAATCCTTCATGAAGGGCTTGGACACAAAGTGTCATCGGATTGGTGAAGTTGATGACCCAAGCATCAGGACAATGGGCCTTGATCGCCTGTCCGAACTCAACAAACATCGGAATCGACATCAAGCCTCGCATGACACCAGCTGGTCCGGTCGTATCCGCAACCGATTGGTAGATGCCATAGGCTTCCGGGTGATGGGCGTAAACTTTCATCTCTTCAAACGTGCCTGGTAAAATGGAGATCACAACAAAGTCCGCCCCGATGAGTGCGTCCTCTAAGGTCTTGGCATAGACATAGGTGAATGCGCTCCTGGCATCCGGATGGGCTTGCATCTTGTTTCCGATGATGACATTGTTTTTGGCGGCCTGATGATTGATGTCATACAATCTGACCTCGCCGCCAAGATCCGAATCCATGGCGAGATCCGACATCAATCCCCTAGCCCATTGCCTGGAACCGCCACCAATGTAGGCGATATTGATTTTTTTCATGATTGTCCTCCTGTGTAATGACCAAGATAGCCCTTGATGCTTTCGGTGATGTCTTCAAACATCTCTTCAATCTCTTCCGGATGAAGGTGTTCGGTTGCGGCATCAAGTTTCAAAGCGAGCAAGGCTGGTTTCAGGTCTTTCGTCTTGAACGCTTCGATCAGAAGATTGTGGTTTCTGATGTGACGCTTGGTCATAGCCATCTGAAAGCCTGGCATGTCTCCTGAGTGTATTGGCTCAACCGAGTCCAGTCTGAAAACAGCATTGGTCTCGACCACCGCGCCCCGTGGAAGATTTGGAATTTGTCCGCGGTTTGGCATATTGACATTTGTGATCAGACGCTTACCTCCGAGAATGGCTTTGATCTGGGCAATCCCTTCCTCACCAGAAGGATGGATCTGGACATCTTCTTTCCCTTCCTTGATCCTGATGGCTGAAGCGTTCCCGTTTTCTGTGATCTTGATCCTAGTCGACACCGGTGTCAGGTGGAACATGTTCTGATCAATGGTTTCCTGGTCTTTCAAGTACCATGCATGCGGCAAAAACTCAACCAAATGACGGTCACCCGCGGCGGCAATCGATCCCAATTGTTTATAAAGGTCAAGTTTGACCTGTTCAGCACTGCCAAAAGGTCCGACTTCTCGCCATTTTCCTTCAGGCAACAATCCTTTGCCGTGATACTTGGTCACAAACTCATCATAAATCGGCATGATATCGATATCGCGATAACTTGCGTAATTGATCCAAGTGAAGTGGTTGATGCCCAAGGGATTGATCTCAATGTCGTGGAAAGGCACGTCGATGCCCGTCTTCTCTTTGAGAGCCCGAGCGAGAATCCGTTGGACAAAAAAGATCTCATGGCAGTTTCCAAAAGCTTTGATCTCAGGGAAAACCTCATATAGAAACTGGACCGCAAGCGTCATCGGATTGGTGAAATTGATGACCCAGGCCTCTGGACTATGTCTCTTGATGGCCTCTGCGATGACTCGATACATCGGCATCAGGATTAACGATCTGAAGATCCCTGCCGGTCCAGTCGTATCCCCAACCGTCTGATAGATTCCAAAACGCTCGGTATCATGGACATAATGAGTCATCTCATCAAAGGTGCCGGGAAGAATTGAGATCAAGACAAAATCAGCGTTTTGAAGGGCTTCTTCCAATGTCTTGGTGGCGTAGAAATGCCAGTTGCCAACGGCCTCGTCAAGGGCCATCATCTTGTTTCCAATCACGGCATTGTTCTCAGCCGCCTCAGTCACGATGTCATAGAGCGCGACTTCACCAGACACCGTCTCTTCCAAGGCCATGTCACTCATGAGGTTTCGGGCCCAAAGCCTGGAGCCTCCCCCGATGTAAGCAATTTTGATTTTGGTTTTCATGATGTTTTAGTCTCCTTTGCAAGCACAGCCATCACTCTTTCGACAATCAGCTGTGCGTATGTCTGTTCGCTTGCCTCGTTCAGGTGGACGTGATCAGCCAAATCAGCTGGTCTCAACGGGTGGTCCCGATGGGTGTCAATCACATGAATCCCGAACCTGAGTGCCAAGCGTCTCATGATGTCATTATAGCGCTTGGCATCGCTGTCAAAACGCGCCATACTCAAGTGGTAACCATTGTGAACCTCGTCAAGAATGGTTGGAATGGTGATCCAAAAGACGTGATCCGCGACCACCTTCGCCTCGGTGAACGCATCGGTCAATACTTCT
>JAGYLU010000013.1 GCA_018400755.1 Acholeplasmataceae bacterium | reverse complement strand
CGACGCCACCGCCCTTTTGCAAGGATATCCAACGCACTCAAGTCTGATGTTCCTGACATCATCTGAGACAATCTCAAAGGAGACCAGAAGATGGTCTCTTGGTAACAATTCTTTGATGTTATATGGCCATTCGATCACGACGATACCATCGCCTTCCACATATTCCTCCAGGTCAAAATCATCGCCTAAATGGTCAAGACGATACAAGTCGAGATGAACCATCGTATGAAGAACATTCTTGGCCATGTATTTCTTCATGATGACGAACGTCGGGCTGTTGACAATCTCAGTGATCCCGATGCCGCGGGCGATCCCTTTGGCGAATGTCGTCTTGCCCGCACCGAGTGGTCCTTCAAGAAGAATCACGACGTGGGGTTCGTCTTTGAGCAAGAGTCCTAATTCGAACCCGATTTGCTCGGTCTGGGCGGGGGATGTCGCGCGTTTGGTCTTCATAGGTTACCCTTTCTTCAAAACGTCTTCATAGCCCTCTTTGCCAAGCAGGGCGAACATATTCTTCTTATACGCCTCAACCCCTGGCTGATTGAAGGGATTGACATCATTCAGATACGCTGACATCGCGCATGCTTTCTCAAAGAAATAGACAAGGGTGCCAAACGCATAAGCATCAAGCCTTGGAATCGTCAAAAGCACATTGGGCACACCACCATCCTTATGGGCCATCATCGTGCCTTTGAGGGCCTGATGATTGACATAGGAAAGCGTCTTACCGGCGATATAGTTCAATCCATCCAGATTCGAAGGGTCCTCAGGGATGACCACGTCATCCGTGGTCTCCTCGACTTTGATGACCGTCTCGAAGAGATGTCTTTCACCATCTTGGATGTATTGGCCCAAAGAGTGCAAATCGGTTGAGAAGGATGCGCTCGCAACAAAGAGACCCTTGCCGTCCTTGCCTTCCGATTCTCCGAAAAGCTGTTTCCACCATTCATTGAACATGAGCAGGTTCGGTTCGTATCCGACAAGCATCTCAATCTTCTTGCCAGAGGTATATAGCAACCGTCTGGTCGCAGCATAGAGATAACTTTCGTTTTCCAAGAGATTCGGATGATCATAACGCGCTTTGGCATCACGTGCCCCTTTCAGGAGCAAGTCGGTATCGATGCCCTTGGCGGCAATCGGCAACAACCCAACCGGAGAAAGGACGCTGAACCGTCCGCCAACATCATCAGGGATGACAAACATCTCATACCCTTCAGCTTTGGCAAGTTTGTATAAGGCCCCTTTGGCTTTGTCGGTTGTCGCGTAGATCCGCTTGGCGGCCTCGGTCTTGCCGACGGCACGTTCAAGAGCGTTCTTCAAAACCCTGAAGGTGATGGCCGGCTCAGTGGTCGTGCCGGACTTGGAAATGACGTTGATGGCAAACCGTTTGCCATCAAGGACCTGAAGAAGCCCATGAAGATGGCTTGCACTCATGTGCTGCCCGGCAAACATGACCTCAAGGCCTTCCTGCCGATAAGGGCGGCTTAAAAAATCAATAGCGGCTCTTGATCCCAGATAAGATCCACCGATTCCAATCACAACCAAAATATCCGCTTGAGTCCTGATCCGTTTTGCAGCGTCAAGCAGTCTTTGATACTCTGGCAACTGATCGATGTTGGGCAGATCAAGCCATCCCAGAAATTCGCTTCCCGCACCACTCTTCTCGTGGATCATGTGATGGATCCTCTTGACATCCTCTTGCAAGGATTCCGGTTGTTCGTCTAGAAATGGACGAACATCGTCCAAGTTCATTTTCAAATAACTCATGATATCTTCTCCTACATCTTTTTGGCTTCATCGATCCAATGCGGTAACGCTTTGGATAACGAATGAAAGCCTTTTTTGATTTTGATTGTCTTTTGAATCTTCGGGTGCACCGGATGTGCCCGCTTATAACTCAGACGGAGCCTTTTCTTTTTCTCATCGACTTCGATGATGCTCAATGTGATGTCGTCACCGACATCAAAAAGGGCATCGATGGCGTCGATGTAATGGTCAGAAATCTCAGAAATATGGACAAGTCCCTGATATGCATCGCACGTGACAAAAATCCCATAACTCTGAATTCCGGTGATAACGCATGTGATCATTTCGTTTTTTTCCATACCAATAACCTCATAAAAAATTATACCATAGAACGCCAGGCGTAAAAAAGATGCCGCTCATCTGCGACATCTTTTCATTCATTCAGATTTTGGCTAGGTAAACGCCAAGTCCACCAAGCCCGACATGGGCAGAAATCACCGGACTGATGATCCCGGACAGTTTGACACTGATGCCGGGCAATGCTTCTTTCAAATCATTGATCAACCGTTCAGCCATCGCCTTTTGATCGACGTAGGCGACCCGGATCGCGGTCTCACCTTGATCGACGATCTTGCGGGCGGCATCAATCAGATAGAGAAGGACATTTGGAAAGCTCCTGACCTTGTGCTCAAGTTCCAACACGTTCTCTTTGAATCTCAGAATCGGCTTGACCTTCATGATATTTCCGATGAAAGCCGAAACGCGCCCCAAGCGACCGTTTCTCGCCAATGTCTGAAGATTGTCGACGGTGAAGAGCAGATAGCCATCCTTGATGGCTTTCTCGATGACTTTCGCGCCTTCAGCAAGCGAATGTCCCGCTTCAAATACCTCGATGGCGCGTTCACTCAAAAACTCGCCTCCACAAATGGTGGTCTCGGTGTCAATGACCAAGACTCTGCTGTCATTCATCATCTCAGCGGCCAACATCGCACTGTTGTACGTCCCGGAAAGGGTCTTCGAAAGCGTGAGGCAAAGCACTTCATCATAGGTTTCTAGCTGTGCCTTGAACGCTTCTACAAATGTTTCCGGTGATGGCTGGCTGGTCTTGACATCTTTCTTGTCTTCCAAAGCTTGGATGACAAGCGCTGGGTCAATCTCTCCGTCGATGTATGCCTCGCCGTCGATATAGACATGCAAGGGGACAACCGTGATGTTATGTTTTTTGACATACGGGAGATCGAGGCCAAAGGTTGAATCAACAACCAATCCTACGGTTCTCATGGGGGGGGATACCTTCCTTAATTTTGTGTTTTGAATCGGGTATCAATCAAAAAGAGCGAACATGTCGCTCGAAATCAGTCCACATCAATCACTGCGATGACGCCTGGGACATTTTCCAGAAGCATGGTCTCAATCCCTTGCTTGAGCGTCACATCAAGAGCGATACATCCGTCGCATGCGCCAAGCATGCGAACATAGACAATGCCATCTTCGACATTGACGACTTCAATGTCACCACCATCGCGGATCAGATAAGGCCGTACTTTTTCGATCAGGCTCATGACCTGTTCTCTTGTTTCATCCATCAGCACTCACCTCTTGTCTCCATTATAGACGTTTTTTCCATTGAATTCAATTCAAACATCTTTGGAATCCGTGTCCTTGACGCGCTTGATGACGAAATATGGACAATTCATATTGCAAGATTCATTCAGATAATCAGGAATTCTTTTGAAGCCATTGGTACTTTTGGGATCCTGGTTGAATCCCTTGAGCCGGAGAAGCCCTGAAGACATATCTCCGACAATATACGTGAACTTGTCAAATGTGACATCCACGTAACGTTCGTGAAATTTCACGAGGTCGAACCCTTCCCGGTGATTCTTTAGAATCTCGAACTGTCCAAAATCTGTATCGATGATCATACTCACACCTTCTTCATGAGGACGACGGCTTCAGCGGCGATTGCTTCGCCGCGGCCGATGGCGTCCATGGTTTCGTTTGTTGTTGCTTTGACACTGATATCTTTGAGGGGCATCTCAAGGATTGATGCAATCGATGCCCTGATCTCTTGGATATGTGGGCTCAACCGGGGTGCTTCAGCAAAGACTGTGGCATCAATGTTTGAGGGAAGATAGCCCTCACCCTTGACCATATCCAAAATTCGTTTGACAATCACAACCGATGACTGGCCCCGCTTGGTCTCATCGTCATCGGGGAAGTAAGTGCCCAAATCACCCAAGGCGAGCGCTCCAAGCATGGCCTCACCGATGGTGTGCAACAAGACATCGGCGTCACTATGGCCAACAAGGCCTTTCTCATAAGGGATGGTGATACCGCCTAGGATCAGTGTCTGATCCACTGCGAGGCGGTGAAGATCTCGGCTGTGACCAATTCGCAAGGGAGGTTCCTCCTCAATGAGTGCGCGTAAGACTTTGAGATCATCAGAGACTGTCACTTTGATGTTCGGTTGATCGTTTTCGACAATGGCGATCTCTTCTTCCGGATAAAACGACCGATAAAGACTGATGTCATCATCGTATGGGCCATCCGCCCTGATATGCGCATACCTGATTTTCTCAGTCAGAAACGCTTGTGGGGTCTGGGCCATCATGTAAGCCTCACGGTCAAGATCGGTAACGGTCTTGCCGACGACATGTTTGAGTGCATCAGTCACCTTGGACACCGGAAGAACGGCATCGTGAAGTTCAAGGGCACGCTCAATTCTCTCAACAAGATGTCTGGTGATCAAAGGCCTGGCGGCATCATGGATAAAGACGTAAGGGGTTGAGACTTCCATCAGACCAAGACGGACACTTTCGGTCCTGGTTCGTCCCCCTTGGACAATCCTGACCGCGAGATCGTTGATGAAATCTCGCATCCGTTCGATGTCGCTTTTCGCGGCAACGACCACAATCTCAAAGCCTAAGGCCCTGAAGACATCGATGCTGTGCATGACCATCGGTTTCCCACCGATGTCAATCAGCACCTTTGATTGATTCAATTGCATGCGGTTGCTGGCGCCGGCAGCAACAATAACGGCTGTGTTCATGTCTTCTCCGTGAGAACCATATCGAGTCTCTGGTCATCGGGTCCTGAATCAAACGAATCAATCCGTTGGATGTCGTGGATGACACCGATGACATGTTTGGGGCGGTTGGTCTTCAAGAACCGGTCATAATACCCTTTGCCGTATCCGATCCGGTGACAATCAGAAGAAATGGCGAGGGCCGGGACCAGCAAAAGATCGATGACATCATCCATGATGACGCCTTTTGTCGGTTCCATCACGCCAAATGGGCTTCTTGAAAAGGCGTCGGGGACTTGGGGATGGATAAAGTGCATATGATCCCCATCCACTTTCGGATAGACAATGACCGCATCCGGATGAACAAGCGCGGACAGGTCGATTTCGTTATTGAAGGCCATATACGACCCGATCACCAAAAGGTCATCAAAGTAAGGCAAGGCTTCAATCTGTTGGATGATCGCCTCGGAATGGGCTTTGACATCCGCTTCGGACAGCGATGACCGAAGGGCTTTCATGGACATTCTGATCGCCTGTTTCATTGGCTGATGTCCTTATAATAACATCCTTGACCATCAAACTTGGGATTTTCAGCAATCTTCAAGGCCTGTTTCGCGGCCTGATAGAGTTTGTTCGGGTCGATATGATCGGTCGCGCTGATCGCGATTCCGGCGTAGACTTCAAGTTCGGCGTAGATCGAGCCGTAATGCATCTCAAAGTTCAGATAGGTCTTGTTGCCGTGGATCCCGGCTTTGAGCATGTCCATCTTGCGGGGATCGGTGATGAGCATCGCGAATTCAATTCCTGTGATCCGGTAGATGTCACCGCGTTCGGTGACAAACGATTTTCTAAGGTTTTTCAGATATTCTGCCATCAGGAGATTGCCGACCTCGCGTCCATGTTTGTCGTTGACGGAAGGCATGTTCTTGAGATTGAAGACGACCAGTTGGAAATACTTGTTGTCGTCAAAAAGCTTGCGCATATCAACAATCAGGCGGTTATGGTCAGAGAGTCCGTCGAGCTCATCGATCTCGCTGGCCATGTAGTGTCTGGTCTTCATCGGATTGAGGGTTCCCATGATGACTGTGCTGTTCCGGTCTTCGAAGATCCGTCTGCCTTTCTCCCTGAACCATTTGGGCTGACCATCAACCATGATCCGGTAAGAGGTCTGATAAGTGCTGCGGTTGATATTGAGCTCACTTAGGACCGTGATGTATTGTTTCAGGTCATCAGGGTCAATCAGGCGTCTGAAGTCAGTCAAGTCCATGAGATTGGCGGGAAGACCCAAAGCCTTGACCAAGGCATCGCTTGCCCAGATGGTCCGGTCATCAAGATCGATGGTGAAAAGCCCTTCCTCGCTGATTTCAAGGGTCGCCACAAACTTGTGTCTGATGCTCTCGAGCTCATCGTTTCGTTCCTTGAGCTCTTTTTCAACAGCAAGCATATCAAAATCGGTCTTCGTTTCGCCGACATTGATCCGTCCCCGATATTTTCCAAGCACAAACAGAGGTTGCATGATCAGATGTAAAATGACCGGGTTTCCTTCACTGTTCAAGAAGGTGAGTTCCTGTTCCTCAGAATCTCCGGGTTTGGCGTTTTTCCTGAACTCCAGAAAATAGTGTTCGAGTGAACGGTTGTTGACATCGGTCTGGTTGAAATGGGTGAACCTGATGGTCTTGTTCAACACTGAAAACAATTTCTTTCCGATGACATCTTCTTTCTCGAGACCAATCTCGTCGAGGATGCTTTGGGACATGTCCCTGATCCGTTCGCGTTTGTCAACGACATAATAGGCGTTCAGTTTGCTGTTCCTGATGGCTTTGACAAACAGTTGGTAGTGATTGGCCTTCAATATGGCGTTTTTGAATGTCGAATATAGGACCAGCAAAAACAAGGCGTAGCTATAGAATGTGAACCCGATATAGAGTTCTTTGAAGAGACCTTCGTCTTCAATCAGATCGTTTTGGTAATACATAACAAAGACCATCACTGAGATGGTCAGGGTCAAGCTCGCGACAACAAATCTGTTCTTCAGGACCCTCTCGCTCTGGATGCTTTGAATGATAACCAGCACCACAATAAAGACTGCGATGATAAGTGGATAAATCGGATGTTGGAAGAGCATACGTCACCCCCTCAGATGCGGCAGCACGTAGGTTGCTGCCATGATGGCGAGTGTGATAAGAAAGGCAAAAAACGCGAGGATCGCGGGATGTTTTGACAAAAGGTCGATGATGATGTCAGTGATGTCATTTCGGCCTACCGAACGGATGGGGTCGGCCAGAAATCTGAAAAACTTTTTCATGATGGTCCTCACTTCATGAACATGTTGACGTATTCCGTCAACTTCTCACGATCATTGATTCTAAGCATGATGCCTTCGATGGCAATCGACATCAATCCCGTTTCTTCCGACACGATGATGGTCATGCTGTCTGAGACTTCGCTGATTCCAAGACCAGCACGATGTCTTGACCCCATGGTCTTGTCAAAGTTCTGGTTGTCAGACAAAATGAAATAGGCACCGGCACATAGAATCTTATCGCCCCTGATGATGACTGCGCCATCATGCAGCGGTGATAGTGGTGTGAAAATATTGACCAACACTTCCTTGGTCACATCCGCATTCATTGTGATGGCCCGTTCGGCGTATTGATCCAGGGTGTTATGCTTCTCGATGGTAATCAGTGCGCCGGTCTTCTTTGAAGAGAGTTCAAGAGCGGCGTCAATGATGTTTTCCTTGGTGCGTTCGTTCCCCATGACAAACGATTCTTTTCTGACATCCCGTTTCCAGAACATCTCAAGCGCGCGTCTAAGATCAGGTGCCATGATGACAATGACTGCGAGTGGTAACAAGGGGATGGCAACATCGAGGATTGACCGACTGACTGAAAGGTCCAACAAACCGGAAACAATCCATAAGGCAAAGACAAAAAGCGATGTCAACGCGATATTGAAGACCCGTTTGTTCTTGACAAGAAACTTGACGGCAAAAAAGACAACAATCCAAACAATATAAAAATCAATGAGGATTTTCCAGATGGGAACGCCAAACATATGTCGTCAACGCCTTTCACTGTCATTATATCACACCATCGGTGTCAAAAACCCCTGATAACGCGTGATTTGAGTGTTTTCCGGATGTGCGGTTATTTGCATTTCATCTGTATTCATCATACAATAAGAACAAACCCCACTTAGGAGGCATTCATGGATAAAGCATTGCTCGTCGGATGTGCGACCGAAGCCACTGAGACAGACATTCGCTCATCGCTTGATGAGCTCGCCCATCTCGCTGATGCCGTCGGCATCACCGCGGTCGAACACATCATTCAGCGGGCGAAAACCATCTCGGCTGCGACCTATGTCGGTCGCGGTAAAGTCGATGAGATCAAATCAGCCATCACCGCCCTCGATATCGATATCGTCATTTTTGATGATCCCCTATCTCCTGCCCAACTCAAGAACCTTGAAGGATTGCTCGACGTCCAGGTCATTGATCGCAGTTTTTTGATCATGTCGATTTTCGCGATCCGGGCTCAGACCGCGGAAGCGGTTCTTGAGGTTGACCTGGCCCAAAAAACGTACATGCTTCCCCGTCTGGTCGGCATGCGGGCATCACTTTCCCGTCAAGGTGGCGGTTCCTATAACGCCAAGGGTCCTGGTGAAACCAAGCTTGAGCTTGACCGCCGGAAGTTACAAAAGGAAATCAGCCTGATCAAACAACGACTTGAAAAGATCAGGAAAGACAAAGCCACCGCCCGCAAGCAACGTGAACGTAACCGCATTCCAGTGGTCGCCCTTGTCGGTTATACCAATGCCGGCAAATCATCACTGATGAACAGTCTTGCCCGAGCGCTCACACATGATTCCGATCCCGTCTTCGAAAAAGACATGCTGTTCGCGACACTCGATACCAAATCAAAGAAGCTTCAAAAAGACAATATGCCTCCATTCATTCTGATCGACACGGTTGGCTTTGTCTCAAAACTGCCCCATGAACTCGTCCGCTCCTTTGAGACCACCTTATCCGATGTCATCATCGCCGATCTGATCTTGTTGGTCTCTGATGGCACCGATCCCGACAATTCCCGGATTGAAACAACCAAAGAAGTCCTTAAGTCCATTGGTGCAGATAAGGTTGAACGCATTCTTGTTCTTACCAAACAAGACCTGAGAGACGCTCATCGTCACGTCGACGATGACGCCATCTTGGTCTCCAACAAAACCGGTGAGAACATCGATACTTTGGTCAACGCCATCTACGGACACCTCTACAAAGACTCCCGTATCCAATCTCTGGTCATACCCTTTGATGATGGGGCCATCTATAGTTCGATCAAAGACACAACAACCGTACTGGAGACCTCCTATGAGGCGGATGGTATTCATCTGAGAGCTGTCTTAACCCCTGAACAAGCGATCTTATACCGAAAATGGATGATCTCTTGAATGCTCAGGAAACCATCAAAAAAACCGCCTGGCGGTTTTTTTAATGAACAATGGGCATCGTCACTTCAAAGGTGATTGGTCCCTCTTCCGGACCCTTGACATGAATGGTGCCTTTCAGTTTCGACAGGGCGGTTCTCACAATCGAGAGGCCAATGCCTGTGCTCTTCTGGTCTCTGGCCACAGACATCTCGAACACATCAAAGATGCGCGTCCGGTCACCAAGTGGAATCCCGGCCCCCTCGTTGGTTATCAAAAATCTCATCAAGTCATGATCACGCTTCATCGTCACCGTCACCACTGAATGCGACTTGCCATAGCGGATGGCGTTTTCAACCAGATTATGAAAGACCTGATAGGTCATGTCTTTGTTTGAAGTCAGGAAGACGTCATCCATATCAATCTCAAAAGAGATCGATTTTGATTCCCAGGCATGCTGCATCACCCGAATGATGTTTCTGACCTGTTCAGCTGCGTTATAGCGTTCATCGGCACGGATGATCTGATCAGATTCCAATCGGGATAGCACCAAGACACTCTCGGACAATCTTGATAGACGAGCTGACTCCTCGGCGATGATCGTGGCAGAGGCTTTGATCTCATCAGAGACGTCTGGGTCTCCGGCAATCATTTGGGCATACCCATTGATGGCTGTCACCGGTGTCTTGAACTCGTGTGAGAACTGACTGGCAAACGTTGATGACAGGTAATGATTGGTCTGAAGAGCTTTGACCATGGTGTTGAAATCTTTGGAAAGTCCTGAGATCTCATCCTTCCCCATGACGGGAATCACGACATCGAAATCACCTTCCGTCACCCGCTTGGTGGCATCATTGATGTGTCTGATCCGTTTGATGATCATGTGATTGATGGTCAGGCCAAACATGAGCAAGGCGAGTGTTGACGAAAACAGCATGCCGAACAAGATGACATCCCGCTCGATCAATCCGGTTTGGATGCCGTCAATGACATCCCTGAACAACAGTCTTGGAATGAACGTCGATAAAAAGAAGACAGCAATGATGATCAAGATCATTTTGACAGAGAGTTTTTTCATCTGATCACCGCCTTATACCCCAAACCACGTACGGTCACAATCTCGAAATCATCACTCTTGACGTGTTCCCTGAGTCGTTTGATGTGGGTATCAACTGTCCGGTCATAAGACTCCGAATCGTATCCCCAGATCTCATTCATCAGTTGTTCCCTGGTAAAGATGGTGTTATCGGATGCCAAAAGTTTGAACAACAACCGAAATGCCTTAGGCGTAAGAGAGACCTCTATGCCATCCACGGTGCATGTGAGACTGCTTGCGTCAAGCACGGTATGCTCAAGGGTGATGCGTTGGGCTGAGACAATGCCATAACGTCTCAGCAACGCCTTGATCCGAAGCAGCAATTCACTCAGATCGATGGGTTTGACCATGTAGTCATCAACGCCACCTTCAAACCCTTTGGTTTTGTCCTCAAGTCCACCGAGCGCGGTCAACATCAACAAAGGCACGGTCTTGTCATAAGACCTGATCGCGGAAACCAACGAATGCCCATCCATCAACGGCATCATCACATCGGTGATGACAAGGTCAACGTGTTCATGTTTGAACACGTCTAGACCTGTTTTTCCATCATCGGCTTTGATGATCTCAAAACCTTGGCGGGAAAGAAACGTCTGAAGCAATGTCTGGATCCTTAGATCATCTTCAACAATCAGAATACGGGTCATGAACACGCCTTCCTTCTTTATTATTCGGTCCTTAGTGCGATCACCGGATCCTTGCGGGCAGCGATCCCTGAGGGAATCAGACCGGCAATCAAGGTCAAGATGGTACTTAGGACAATGAGCAGCAACGCGTGACTGACCGTCAGGATCGCAAGCCCTTCGACACCAATCAGGTTATTGATCACAAGGTTGACTGGAATATTCAGAAGTCCCGCAATCACAATCCCCAGAAGTCCCGCTGTGAAACCAATCAGGATGGTTTCGGCATTGAAGATTCTTGAGATGTCTTTCTTTCTCGCGCCCAAACTTCTCATGATTCCGATTTCCTTGGTTCGTTCAACCACTGACACATAAGTGATGATCCCGATCATGATTGATGAGACCACAAGCGAGATGGCTGCGAAAGCGGTCAAGACGATTGTGATGGTCCCAATCAGACTAGAGATAGTGGCGGAAAGCGTTTCGGCAAGATCGCTGTAGACAATCGTCTCTTCAATGGTCTTACCTTCATTATACTGGTCAATATATGCCTTGATGTCATCTTTCTCATCAAAGCCAACCGGATAGATTTGCACACCTGTCGGTGTGGCATCCCCACCGATCGCCTGCATGACCGCGTCATAGGTGATCTGGGCACCAAACGACATGCCGGTGAGAACATTGGTGGCTGGGCTATCCTGTTGGGCCAAGACAATCTCGGATGCGGCTTCGATCTGAAGCATATGATCGGTCAGAAATGTCGTATAGCCAACCCCTTCGGATAAGATCTCAGAGGTCGCATCCTCGTTGATCCGAAGAATGCCGGTGATCGTGATTGAGATGGTATCAGGATTGGTCGCCATGGCTTCAATATCAGAACCAGAAACGAATACTGAACCGATCTGACGATAGTAGACATCATTGGGGATGACATAGAGGGTCATTCCTATGAAGTCCTCAAATGTGTAGGACTCTTCCAACCCAATGCCCAAAGCATCAAGAACATCGGTGTTGATGCGGTTATACGCATCAACCACCAAGACAATCTCATCATAGGTTTGTGGATAGGTGCCGGTGAGGACATCATACTGGGACAGAATGAAGTCGGGGTTGTCTGGCATCTCAGTCACGACACTGCCCGATCCAAAGAATGGATTTGATGGCGAGGCATCGTTTTCAATCTTCACATACGCCCCAGCTGATGTTTCTGTGACCATGTTCAAGGCCAATGAGCGGGTGAGTGAAATGGTGTTGTAGTAACTGTCATCCATCAACTGGAGATACTGAAGGAAATCTTCTGAGAGGTTGTTGGTATGAATGATGGTGCTGGCATCCTGATCGTATGGAAGCAACACCTGATCTTCTGGAAACTCATCAAAGGCGTTGGCGTTGGCAAGCGCTTCTTCGGCCCTTGCCGGGCCAAAACTGTCAGTCATGACATTGGTTTGGATGGTGATCGGAAAGCCCGCTAGTGTGTCACTTTCGAGTTTGTTGACGTAAGAAGTCATACCAGTCGAGATGGACAAAACCAAAGCGATCCCGATGATTCCGATACTACCGGCAATGGCCGTGACAAACGTTCTTCCTTTTTTGGTCAGCAGGTTCTTGAAACTTGTTTTGAGCGCAGTGAGATAACTCATCGCCGTCCGTTTGTTCAACAAGCCAATGGTCTTTGATTCCGGGGTGGTGTGATACGGTCTGGTATCTTCAACGACCCGGCCGTCAACGAGTCTGATGATCCGGTCGCTGTATGTGTCCGCGATCTCAGCGTTATGGGTGACCATGATGACCAGACGATCCTTGGAGATGTCTTGGATCAGTTCCATGATCTGTGTTGATGTCTTGCTGTCAAGCGCGCCTGTTGGCTCATCCGCCAAAAGGATCTTCGGGTCGTTGACCAAAGCTCTTGCGATCGCGACGCGTTGCATCTGACCGCCAGAAAGCTGATTCGGTTTCTTGGTGGCGTGATCCGCGAGCCCGACATCCGCAAGGACCTTTTGAGCCCGTTCTTTGCGTTCGCTCTGGCTGACTCCTGAGAGTCTTAGGGCCATCTCGACGTTGTCAAGCACCGAAAGATGGGTAATCAGGTTGTAGTTCTGGAAAACGAAACCGATGGTCGCGTTCCGATAAGCATCCCAATCACGATCAACAAACTTGGTCGTTGATTTCCCTTCGATCAGAAGATCGCCCTTGGTGTAGCGATCAAGTCCGCCAATGATGTTTAGCATCGTGGTCTTGCCGGATCCGGATACGCCGAGAATCGAAACAAAGGCGTTGTCTTCAAACGTCAATGAGACGTTATCGAGCGCATTGACAGATTGACTGCCAAGCAAATAGGTTTTTGTGATGTTTTTGAGTTCAAGCATGTGTGTATGCCTCCTTTATGATTGCCCTGATTATAAGGAGGGTTTGTGAACACACTGTGAACTTTGTCAAAAAGAAAAAAAGATGTGAGATTTCACATTTTTTTCTGCTTGAATGTCATGCTTGATAGGGTTCTTTGATCCGGGTGATGAGGTCATCGACAATCTCTTCCAGGTTGATTTGTTCAAAGTCAGATGTGTCAATCATCAACGTTTTTGGGTCATAGGGAATGTCACTGTATCTTGAGATCCATGTTGAAAATGTCTTCCGGTCAGGAAGCCCAACCGAGGTGTGGACGTGGTGTCTTGATGGATGACGGGCCTTGAATCGCTCATAAAGAACGTCATCATCGGCGGTCACAAACACTGTGACCTCCTTAACACCATGGCTTTTTGCCAGATCAATCAAGGAAAGGTATTCGTGCTTGCGGAAATTACTCTCAAGAACAACCCCGACACCGGCATTGAGCATACGCCCGGCGGCATGGCTCATGAGATGATAGGTTGCGATACTCAGTTTCAGATTCCCTTCCCGATTCTGATATCCGACCGTATCCCCTAAGATCTCTTTGATGTCATCCTTATTAAGACAGACAAAACCGAGTTTGTCTGCAAGTCTCTTGGACAATGTTGATTTACCGGAAGCAGAGCGGACCCACCCAGCAGAATCAGCGCTTTTGGTACTTGATTGGTTATGCTCATAAAGATCCTCTCCTTCGTTACGATCTTCAGCCATTGTCTTGGTGGGTTTAAGGGCTTCGATCTACCATATCCTTCAAACGCTCTTTGATCAAGTTTTGCCGGGTTATAAAAGCTACTCTTTCCATGTTGATGAATGGATGATCATGAATGTCTCAAACGGATCAAGCTTTGAAGGTCTTAGCATCTTTGAAGCCAAGACGGCGATACATCCTGATCGCTCGTTCGTTATCTTTGTGTGGATCGACATAGACGGCCGACACCCGAGGATCCAAGAATGCCTGATCAATCGCGTAAGCAAGGGCAATTCGTCCATATGAACGTCCTTGGGCATCTGGCATGATCTTGATATCGACTGCAGCCAACCCGTCTTTGGTCCTAAGGCCCCAGTACGTCTCACCAACAAATTGTTCGTTTGAACCCCGGATGGTGTAGTGCTTCGCGGTGTTTTTCTCTTGAAGCGTCCTAAACCAAGATGCCATGTGCACGTCATCATATCCCAGACCTTGGGGAAAGCCGACATATCGCATGACCTCACCATTGTTCCATAACAACAAAATGTCTTTCAAGTCCTTCTCTTTGGTTTCTCTGATGGTGATCATCTTTATATTGTCCTTTGCATGTCTTAGTCAGAGGCACTGACAAGACCTTTTCTGAAGAGGCGTTCGCGGTGACCGGGATCGAGTTCGATCATACCGGCATCCTCATATCCGAGTTTTCTGAAAACATGTCTGGCATCGTCTCCGGCAGGGGAGGATGCCATGACCACAAACGCTCCTGAAGCGATCATCCGTTTTTCAAAACGGGCCACCAGCTTTCTGGCAATGCCTTGACGTCTCTGATTTTTTTCAACATAAAGCATGGTGATGATCGGGATATGATCATAGAGCATGGAAAACCTGAGCCATCCAAGAATCTGATCACTGGTGGTAGCCAATATGATTTCCCGACGCCTGATTTTCGTCAAAAGAACATCGGAACCCAGCATGCGTTCCCGCATCGAAAGTGTGTGAAGATGTTCTTTTCTTGCCAAAATGATTCTCACGGTCTCACATCCTTGATGATGTCAATCCGTTTCGTCAACGACGCGTGCCTTGACGTTGTCAATCGTATCAAACCATGTGCCCAGATGATATCCATAATCCATCACATCAGGCAGAGTTCCCTCAGGATTGAACGACTTGATGTGAAACACCTTATAGAAAGGTCCATGATACATCGTGCTTCCCCCGTCATCATAGTTGGCGACTTCGACAGAGAACAAAGGCCTAAGGTCTTTGCCTGCTCTATTGAAGTCAATGATGGAGGCCATCATCACCAGGATGAAGATCCCTAAGGACATCACCTTTTTCCACCTTTTGACTCTCGTAAGACATCGCCTTCTTTCTATTGGCCAGGCCCTGGATTGACATGCACCGCACAATGCTTCACATCCGGAAAATGTGACTCCACATCGTGATGGACCTGTTCGGCAATCGCATGTGCCTCTTTCAACGACAGACTCGGATCGACTGCAATCTCGAGATCGACATACATCTTTTCAACATGCATCCGCATCCTGATCTCATCGATTCCTATCACGCCCCGAACGGCTTCAATGACTGAGATCACTTGTTTCGCGGTCTCATCATCAGGGGCCTTGTCAACAATTTGATCAATGGTGTGTGACATGATCTTGAAGGCCACCCGGAGTATGATCAAGGCAATGATAAACGCCGCGATCGGATCGAGGATGACAACCCCTAGCATCGCGCCACCAATCCCGATCAGACTGCCGAAAGAAGATAATGCATCTGATCGATGGTGCCAGGCATCGGCTTTCATCGAGGTCGACTTGACTTGATTGGCACGAATCACGGTATATTGATACATGGCTTCTTTGACAACGATTGAAAGTCCCGCTCCTGCCAAAGCGATCGGAAGCGGACGTTCGATCACATGGGTGCCACTCAGATGATTGAACACCGACATCAGACCACCATAACCAATCCCCAAGGCCGTCAGGATCAAGATGATTGCCAGGAACAATGAGGCAATCGCTTCGAACTTCTCATGTCCGTAAGGATGATCATGGTCAGCAGCAACCCCTGATAGACGAGCGCCAATGATCACCGCGATGGTTGAAAAAACATCCGACAATGAATGCGCGGCATCTGAGACCAGTGCACTTGAACGGCCAATCAGTCCCATGACCAGTTTGACAATCGATAAAATGACATTCCAAACAATCGTGACAAGCGATGTTTTGATAACCACATCCTGTTCACGTGATATTTCGCGTTGTTTCATCCTCTTGCCTCCAAACATCAGTGAGCGTCTGATACCAACCTTTTTCGCTCGATCATATTCAAGAGATGGATCGGTGCATACCAAACGAGCAGAACACCAAGGGTAAAGAAGAAGATCCCCACAAGATAAAGCGGATATCCATAACCCCAAACAATCTCAAAGGGTGTGCCGTCGGGCGTGACGAAGAATAGGAAATTGGCATTGGTAAGCCAATCAATCGGCAATATGATGCCGTAGGAAATGACGAAAAGCCATAAGAAACTCTTGATGAATCCCCGTCCTGTTGGTCGGTAACGGTGAACAAAAAGCATATACATGAACATCAGGAAGAAGAGCATGTGGGATAATAGAAACTGATAGAACCGGAAACGGTCAGGACCGAAAGGGATATCTGGGAACAGCAGACTGACAAACCCGCCAATGGCCCAGTAGTACCCGATCTCAAAGACAGACCTTGACTTGGTGAACATCACATAGACACCCATGGCCAGACTGAAGAAACAGATCGCCAGTGGGAAATTGTCCTGATATGTCCAGATACCATTGAAGAGTGACCACAGATGAAGCGATACCTCAAAGAGAATGCCCATGACGCCAAACGTCATTCTGATGACTGTCTCATGCCGGGATGCCCTGATGGTCTTCCGAAACAGGAAGAGCATCAAAACCGCAACGAAGACGATACCCAAAATCAACAAATGCCATACGCCATAAGGCTCGAACATCACATTGACGTCCGCCGAGAAGAATGCCTTCATCAAATAATCCTCGTTCATCTTGATAGTATTGAGATTGTTTCCATTATACTTTATCATTCCTTAAAATTGCAAAACATATCAGGATGAGTGCTCTTTTTGCATCAAAAAAGTCGGTCATCTCGCACCGACATTTTCATGTGTCAACAACCCTCAAAAGTGTCTATGCCAATCTCATAGACGCTTGATCTCAATTCCAAGCACACCGTAGCGATCCTGTGTCTCTTTAGGATAATAGCCAAGCATGTCATCAGGTGTTGCTTGGTCAATTTCCGAATTTTTATACCCACACTTCTCAAGCGGAAGCGCTTGATAGAGACTCTGAAACGAGTCAAAGACATGAAGGTCCATGACTTCAACCAAAAGTGTCCTATCAGGGTGACCAGAAACGATGAATTCAATCTGGTCGCCTTTTTTGATTTTGGAGCGCTTCTCATCATTCAGTCTCAGTTCAATCGTTTTATTACCATTTTTGATCAGTTCAAACGGTGCTTCATGCAAGTTCATGACGTGTTTCATCTTGTCCTCCGTCTCCAACAAAATCAATGTCCTCATCAAATGGTTTGCTGACATATGTTCATATGTCACCCAATAGAAAACACCTGTCAAACAGGTGTTGGTCAGCATCTGGCGGAAGAGATGGGATTCGAACCCATGTACCCCTTTTGAGGGTAACTGCATTTCGAGGGCAGCTCGTTATGACCACTTCGATACTCTTCCATCTTGCAATGAACATTATACCTTAATTTTGAAAAAGGTGTCAACCGCAACAACAAAGTCATCACGTTTCGATGTGCGTGAAAGGACTTTTCTGAGACTGCTGGCGTGATCCATTCCTTTCAAGTACCATGGTCCATGACTGCGCATCTCCAAAAGAGCGATGTGTTCCCCCTTCATGGCAATCAGACTGTCCAGATGTCTGATCATCATATCCCTGATCTCTTGATCAGAAGGCCTGTCAATGATTGTCCCATCTTTCAAGTACTGCCCAATCTCTTTGAAAATCCAAGGATTCCCAAGCGCTGCCCGACCAATCATGATGGCATCGCATCCCGTCTCTTCAAGCATTTGTTTCGCGCTTTTTCCATCAACGACATCACCGTTTCCGATAACCGGTATGGAGACAGCCTCCTTGACCCTTTTGATGACACGCCAGTCAGCCTGTCCGGTGTATCCCTGGGCCCTGGTCCGGCCATGGACAGTGATCATTGACGCACCTGCGGCTTCTGCTTGTTTGGCGACCTCGACAGCATTGATTGAGTGTTCGTCCCAACCACTTCGGATCTTGATGGTCACCGGTCGCTTGGTCGCCTCACTCACCGCTTTGACAATCTCAAAGATCCGGTCTGGGTGCTTCATCAATGATGCGCCCGCCTGAGCCCTGACGGCGACTTTGGGTACCGGACATCCCATGTTGATGTCAATGATGTCCGCATTTGTGTTCATTTCAACAAATCGCGCCGCTTCGACCATCGTCTTCAAATCGGATCCAAAGATCTGCTGCGCGACCGGTCGTTCATCTTCGGTCATATGCAACAACTTAATGGTTTTCTCATTGTTGTAGATCAGCCCTTTGTCGGATACCATTTCGGCAAAAACAAGCCCCGCGCCCATCTGTCTTACGATGACTCTGAACGCATTGTTTGAAACACCCGCCATCGGAGCGAGAACGAGTTTGTTTTCGATTGTGAGATCTCTGATTGAAAATGACAAGAAAACCATTCCTTTCATTCGTGAGCCCATTGTATCATACGGGCACGCAAACAGCAATTGTGCTACAATTGACATATCAAAGGATGTGATTTTTATGAACGATGTCGCTCTCATTGCGCACGCATATGACCAAACTGTCAGAATCTATGTCTCACAAACCACCGAACTGGTTGAAACCGCCCGTTTGATCCACGGAACATGGCCAACCGCCACTGCCGCTTTCGGTCGTTTTCTCACTGTCTCAGCGATGATGGGACTGATGTATAAGAAGGGTGAACGCCTGACCTTGAGAATCAAAGGCGATGGCCCCATCGGCTCAATGACCGTCGAGGCAACCCCCGAAGGCGAGGTTCGTGGTGACATCAAGAATCCCGCCGTCTACCTGAAGTACGACGACCCTTCTTTAAGTCATAAACTGAACGTCGGTGCCGCCGTTGGAAACGGCATGCTGCACGTGACCAAGGATTTGCAGATGAAGGATTATTTCACGTCATCTTGTGAACTTCAATCCGGCGAAATCGGTGACGACTTCACCTACTATTTCGCCACCAGCGAACAAACTCCAGCATCCGTCGGTCTAGGTGTTTTGGTCGAAACCGATCAAAGTGTCAGAGCTTCCGGAGGTTATATCCTGCAATTGATGCCTGGAGTAACCGACGAGACCATCCAAAGAATTGAAGCCATCATCTCATCCTTGAAACCCGTCTCAACCATGATTGATGAAGGCATGACATCTGAGGATATCCTGAATCTCTTATCCGACGGGACCGGAGAAGTCATCATGAGACATCCCCTCTCCTATGCCTGCCATTGTTCAAAAGATGGCTTTGCCAGGTCTCTTTCGGCTCTTGATGACGAAACCATGGATGTCCTGATTGAAGAGGATGGCGAAGCGGAAGTGGTGTGCCACTTCTGTCATAAGCAATACCATTTTTCCAAAACGGAACTTGAAACCATCAAACACACAAGAAAATAAGCGAGGCCGGATGTCCCATGGACATCCAGCCCTTTTTTATGCTTTCAGCATTTCCAGATGATTGATCAACATTTTAAGCGGGAGGCCAACAATCGTGAAGAAGTCTCCATCATAATGGTCCACAAGCTGTGCGCCTTCGCCTTGGATGGCATACGCTCCCGCTTTGTCCATCGGTTCTTTGGTTGCCACATAGTTTCTGATCTCAAGTTCAGACAAATCTCTCATCGTGACATCTGTTTTCGAATAGAACACATCAGATGCTCCGTCTTTGACCAAAGCAACGCCGGTATAGACGCTATGGGTCCGACCGGAAAGCGATTTGAGCATCCTGACGGCATCTTCCTCATCCACCGGTTTCCCGAGTATCTCTGAGCCTAGAACCACAATCGTGTCAGAACCAATCACGATGTCCTTCGGATATTGAACAGCAACCTGCATCGCCTTCTGCATGGACAGGTGCTTGACAGCCTCTTGTGGTGTCCATCCTTTTTCGATGGTCTCTTCAATGTCACTTGGAACAACAATGAAATCAAACCCGGCATCTTTCAATAGCTTCACACGCCGTGGGGACTTGCTAGCAAGTATGAGCATCTTGTCATCCTCCTTTGCCGAGACCTATTATAACACAATCAGCAGGTCCTCATGCAATTGAGACCGCGCATGATATAATAGACATACAAGGGAGGCGTGTCAATGAAACGAATCCTGACATTTTTGAAACTGGATCTCAAGCTCAAGTCCACAGACACCTTGGTCGTTTCCGTCAGTGGCGGTAACGACTCGATGGCGCTACTCGACATGCTCAGACGTCTGCCATATCAATTGGCAGTCGTCCATTTCAACCATCAGAAACGAAGCGAATCCGAAGAGGATGCGAAACTCGTTGAGTCCTATTGCAAGGCCCATGATCTCAATTATCATTATTACGCCCTTGATATCGGTAGCGGGAACTTCCATCACATCGCCCATCAGCTCAGAACCCACTATTTGAAAGAAGTGGCGAACATCCATCACACCACCTATATCATGACTGCCCATCATTTGGATGATCTGCTTGAAAACATCCTGATCAAGCTGACCAGAGGGTCAAATCTCCTTGGTTATGCTGGCATGCAACAAGTCCATGAAAAAGACGGTTATGTCTTTGTCAAGCCCCTTCTATACATTCCAAAACATGAACTCACAGAGTATGTGATTGCTCATAAGGTCCCATTTCTAGAAGACCAGTCCAATGAGGAAAACGTCTATCTCAGGAACAGATACCGTCACGCGATCATTCCATTGATGCATCAGGAAAACGACATGTTGCTTGAGACGGTAAAACAATTCCACATCCAACTGACCAATGCTTTCAAATACATCCGTAATCAGTCCATGGCTTTCACGACCGATCTCACGATTGATGTCGAAGCTTACAAAACACTCGATCCTGCCCTCAAGGATGATGTCATCGCCTACATCCTTGAGTCCATGCACATCCCCTTCAATATGCGCATCATTGAGAAGATTGAGTCGGTATTGCTGTCCAAAAGGCCGAATCTCTCCTATCGCCTTGGCAACAACTATACGTTCGTCAAGAGCTATGAGACCGCTTATGTGAAGCAACAAACGGACGTGGCGAACGTCAAAATCGAACTTGAAATGGGCCGTACAGAACTTGATAATATGGCAATTTTCACATTTTTTGACAAAACCCAGTCCATTACTGACCACAGTGTCAAACTATGTTATAATAAATTGGCTTTCCCTCTATGGGTCAGACGTCGTCAGGATGGCGACATCCTGACTTACAATTACGGACATAAAAAGCTTAAAAAGCTTTTGATTGACTCAAAAGTACCCCTTGAGGAACGCCAGTCATTACTGCTGGTCACAGACAGCGATGACACCATCTTATGGATCCCCGGATACTACCTGAATCAGACCCTGGGATCAGATTATGAACTCTATTTCGAACTCATCAAGGAGACCTCTGATGCATAAGGATATCGCAGACATCTTGGTGTCCGAACAGGACATCGCCACCATTTGCAAAGACTTAGGTGCACAAATCACCAATGATTACGCCGGAACCAGACCCGTTCTGGTCGGTTTGCTCAAAGGATGTGTGCCGTTTATGTCGGATCTTGCCAAGCATATTGACCTTTATGTCGACATCGACTACATGTCAGTATCGAGTTATCATGGCGGGATCTCATCCTCTGGTGATGTCAAGATCAAGAAAGACTTGGACATGCCAATCAGCGGTCGGGACATCCTGATCGTCGAAGACATCGTCGATACCGCAAACACCATCGTCACCATCATGAAACTATTCGAACACCGTGGTGCGAAATCCGTGAAGATTTGCACATTGCTAGACAAACCAGGTGGACGCCAACATCATTTCATTCCCGATTATATCGGAAAAACAATTCCCAAGGCTTTCGTGGTCGGATATGGGCTTGATTACGATGAACTCTACCGCAATCTCCCCTATGTCGGCATTCTCAAGCCGGAAATCTATCGCACATCATGACATGTGTTTTCAAAAGAGGTAAACTATGAACCAAAATCCAAAAAGACCAAACCAAAAACGGCCGTCGACCCTAAGAAAAAAGCCTGACTATCTGATTATGATTTTCACCTTGTTCATCGTTCTCGGTGTCTTTTTGTTTCTGAGAAACGCCCTTGAGGGCCAAACTCAGGAACTGACCACAACCGAGATCCAGGAAGCGGCCACTGCCGGACACATCGAAGAGATCACCTATGAACTTGTCGGTGGCGACAACTATGACCTTGTCATCGTGACCGGCAAGATCTATGACCAACACAAGGATCATCCCCGATATGACGGAATCGTCTTATTCGAACGGGTCATGAGAATTGATCAGGCCGAAGCCATCTTCGAGATTGTCGGAACCACCGGAACCACCAACATTGTGACCCGCTCCGGCATCACCTTCTGGACTGTCATCCTAAACCTATTCCCGATTGCATTGTTCCTAGTGGTCCTGTTCATCATCTTCAGAAATGCCAACAGCCAGAACAACCGCGCATTTGACTTCAACAAGAACCGCGCCAAACTGAACCGTGAAAAAGGCGTCACATTCAAGGATGTTGCCGGATGTGACGAAGAAAAAGAAGAACTCGAGGAAATCGTTGATTTCCTGAAAACCCCGAAGAAATATGTCGACATGGGTGCGAGAATCCCCAAAGGTGTTCTCTTGGTCGGTGCCCCTGGTACCGGGAAAACCCTGCTTGCCCGCGCCGTTTCCGGCGAAGCCAACGTTCCTTTCTTCTCAATCTCGGGCTCTGACTTTGTCGAAATGTTTGTCGGTGTCGGCGCATCCCGCGTCCGTGACCTCTTCAAAGTCGCCAAAGAAAACTCCCCTTGTATCATCTTCATCGATGAAATCGACGCCGTCGGACGCCAACGTGGTGCCGGTCTTGGTGGCGGCCACGATGAACGTGAGCAGACCTTGAACCAACTACTCGTCGAAATGGACGGTTTCAGTGCGAACCTCGGCATCATCATCATGGCGGCAACCAACCGTCCTGACGTGCTCGACCCCGCCCTTCTCAGACCTGGTCGTTTCGACCGTCAGATCACCATCGATCTTCCTGATGTCCGGGGCCGTGAAGCCATTCTCAAGGTTCATGCCCGCAACAAGAAAATCGATCCCGACATCAAATTCAACGAACTCGCCCAACGGATCCCCGGATTCTCAGGCGCAGACATTGAAAACCTCTTAAACGAATCGGCACTTCTCGCCGCTCGTGACAACCGTACCATGATCTCTCTCATGGATCTCGATGAGGCAATGGACAGGGTCCGCATGGGTCCGGCCAAGAAGAGCCGCAAGTTCTCCCCTTCTGAAAAGAGAACCGTGGCCTATCACGAAGCTGGTCACGCCATCATCGGACTCAAGCTTGACCAAGCCAACATTGTCCAGAAAGTCACCATCATTCCCCGTGGCCGGGCCGGCGGTTACAACCTCATGACCCCCTCCGAGGAACGATTCCTCGAAACCAAGCAATCCCTTCTGGCCATGATCACATCCTATCTCGGCGGACGTGTTGCCGAGGAAATCATGTTTGACACTGTCACTACCGGCGCTTATAACGATTTCCAGATGGCAACCTCGATTGCCCGGGCAATGGTCACAGAATACGGCATGAGCGATCTCGGTCCGATCCAATATGAGACCCAAAGCGGCAACGTTTTCCTCGGCCGTGACTACTTCAAGGAAAAGAACTTCTCCGACCAAGTCGCGCACGAGATTGACAAAGAAGTCAGAAACATCATCACCGGTTGCTTCAACAAAGCCCGCGAGATCATCACCGCGAACCGCGACTTACTTGATACCATCGCTGGCTACCTCTTGGATGTCGAAACCCTCACCAAAGCCGATATCGATGAAATCGTCGAAACCGGCAAACTCTCATGGGCACCCGTGAAGAACGGATCTTTGGAACCGAATGCGGCTTGACAAATACCTGAAATTGGCACGCTTGATCAAAAGATATTACTTTATTCAGGAAGCCGCTGCCAAAGACCGGATCGACATCAACGGTAAAACCGCCAAACCGTCATCAGACGTCAAAGTTGGTGATGTCCTGACCTTATCACTGGGCTTTAGGATCACCTCCGTCAAAGTGACCTCGCTTGGAACCGTGAAAGACGGACTCATGTATGACCTCATCAGTGATGAAAAACGGCCATAATCTCGCACATTATGGCCTTTCTTATGGTATTCTATCTAATGAACTCATGAAATGGAGGATGTCACCATGCACCCCGAAGACTTAAACGAACAACAACTGATACGCCGTGACAAAGCGAATCAGCTCAAAGACATGGGTGTTGACCCGTTTGGGTCAGCCTATCAAAGAACACACACCACCAAAGAGATCAGGGACACTTATGGTCCAGATGACCATGATACCCTTGAAGAAAAAGCGATCGAGGTAATAGTCGCCGGACGGATCATGCTCAAAAGACGTCAGGGGCGGGCAGGGTTCATCAACCTTCAGGACCGTGACGGACAACTCCAGATCTATGTCAGAAAAGACGAAATCGGAGATGACGCTTTTGAGGTTTTCAAAGCTGCTGACCTTGGTGACATCATCGGAATCGAAGGGTATCTCTTCAGGACAAAGACCGATGAGCTGACCATCAAAGCCACCGTATTCACCCATCTCACCAAAGCCTTGAGACCCCTGCCCGACAAGTTTCACGGTCTCCAAGACAAAGAAGAGGCTAGACGTCGTCGTTATGTCGATCTGATCGTCAATGATGATGCCAGACGGGTCGCGATGACCAGACCCAAAATCATCCGTGCTTTTCAACACTTCTTTGACAGCCGCGGATTCATCGAGTTGAGACACCTGTGCTGCACAGCATCCTAGGGGGCGCGGCAGCCAGACCGTTTACCACCCATCATAACGCCCTTGATATGGATTTTTACTTGCGGATTGCGACCGAACTGCCATTGAAGCGTCTGATTGTCGGCGGTATGGAAGCTGTTTATGAAATAGGTCGCCTGTTCCGAAATGAAGGCATGGACGCCAAACACAATCCGGAATTCACCACCGTCGAGGCGTATCTCGCTTATTCCGACATGGCCGGTATGATGGATCTCGTGGAGTCCTGTCTCGCAACCGTCACTCATGAGGTGCTTGGCACCTATGACATCACTTTCCAAGACACCATTCTCCATATGAAACCACCCTTCAGACGGGCCCACATGGTCGATCTGATCAAGGAAGCCTCCGGCGTTGACTTTTGGAACCACATGACACTGGATGAGGCGAAAGCGATTGCCAAGACACACGGTATCGAAATCCAGAAGCACTACCAGATCGGACACATCATCGAAGCCTTCTTCGACGAACTGGTCGAAGACACCATCATCCAACCGACCTTTGTCTATGGCCATCCGATTGAGATCAGTCCGCTGGCCAAAAAGAATGCTGATGACCCCCGTTTCACCGATCGCTTTGAGCTCTTCATCCTGAAAAGCGAATACGCCAATGCATTCTCGGAACTGAATGACCCAATCGATCAGCGTGAGCGATTTGAGTCTCAGCTCAAAGAAAAAGAGCTTGGAAACGATGAAGCTTCCGGCATGGATGTCGACTTTGTCGAAGCGCTCGAATACGGTATGCCACCAACCGGTGGTCTTGGCATCGGAATTGACCGCTTCGTCATGCTCTTGACCAATACTCCGAATATCCGGGATGTCATCTTATTCCCCCACCTCAAAAACCGTTGACCTTCCAGTCATCGGTTTTTCTCTTTTCACACTCTCGTGATACAATAACATCAGGGTGAGACATATGAATCTGATCGAAGCGACAAACGTCAAAAAAAGCTATATGACCAAAGATCTGAGAACTGAGGTTCTCAGAGGCATTTCAATGACCCTCAAAGAAGGAGAATTTGTCTCCATCATCGGTCCCTCGGGGTCAGGCAAGACAACCTTTCTCTATACGCTCGGGGGCCTCGAGCCTTTTGAGTCCGGTGAGATCATGATTTTGGGGCAATCACTTCGATCCATGTCCGGAAAAGCCAAAGCGGACATGCGTGCCAATGACATCGCCTATGTCTTCCAGTCCTATAACCTGGTACCAAATCTCACCGCCTATGAAAACGTCCTGATGGCTTCTGCCCTTTCAAAAACCCCTTCACCAAGCCGTGTCAAAGAGGTTTTATCGCACGTTGGCATGACTGAACATGCCCACAAGTATCCCGGAGAACTCTCCGGCGGCATGCAGCAGCGGGTGGCGATTGCCAGAGCCATCGTCAACAACCCCAAAATCCTGTTCGCAGATGAACCCATCGGCAATCTTGACCATGATACCGGCCTTTCCATCATGGACCTGTTCAAAACCTTGAACCAGACCTTCCATATGACCATCCTGATGGTCACACATAACCAGGATACCGTCTCCTACGGCACACGGACCCTTTCAATCTTCGACGGAACTGTCGTCCGGGATGATCACCATGGGTCATAGACTACACTTTTTGCTCAGAATGACATACAAGAATATCATCAGATACCGCCTACGCGGAATCCTGATGTTCTTTTCATTCACGATGCTTCTCGTGACCCTTTTCCTTGGGTTCTCAATGGGTGACTTCTCAAGAGCCTATTACACGGAAGGCCCCGTCAACACCTATGCCCCTTATGATCTCACAATGGGTGTGAATGCCAACAGCAACACCCGTTATTTCTCCATCCGATCTTTGATGGAGGCAGATACCGAAGGTGTGATTGAAGCCATCGTGCCCTTCTTCGAAGTCTCCACCATGGCTAGCAACAACGATGGAACACGGGCTTATGTCACCTCTCTCTCATCAACCCTGGACGCGCTCAGAAGCGTCACCAATGGCATCCCTTCCAATCTGGCAACGCTTGGCGACCATGAGGTCATCATCACCAGAACGCTCGCAACCTCTCTGGACTTATCGGTTGGAAGCACCCTTGCCATCAACGTTGGAAATGCGGGTGCCGACTACAATGTCAGCCTCATCATCGAAGACAACCGGCTCTTCAAAGGTGATACCTTGTTTCTAAACAAAGCCTCGAGCATCCGGATGTTCATCAGTGCCATTTCCCCGGAGTTATCCGGTCTTCCAGACGTGTTTTTCACGAACATCCATAACCGTGTCTATCTCGCCTCAATTGATGGCAAGCATGATGAGGCGTTGGCGCTTCTGTCATCACTTGATGCCTATCAGTCTCTAGAGATCAAAGATACTGTGAACATGGAAGCAATCGACCAACTTGTCAGACGGTCCACATCGGTCTTCAATGTCATCTTCTGGATCATGGTTGCGACCGTGATCTTCGTCATGCAGACGACGTTTCTCCTGTTTTTTGAAGAAAAGAGACAGACCTTCGCCGTCACGTCGCTTTTGGGCGGCAAACCGGGATTCTCCTATCTGGCGGTCGTGCTGGAGACATCGGTCTATTTCCTGGTTGCCCTTTTTGGTTCAACCTATCTTTCGAACCTTGTGTTCCGTTCGGGGATTTCCGCAACCGGACGCACCTTTGATTTCGCTATCCCTGATGATGCCATCCTAAAGGGCGTCATCATCGCTTTGCTGGTATTTTCGAGTGTCGCAACCTTGAATCTGATGCGGATGCCATCAGACCAACTGATCAGGCTCTCCAAGCCTGAGAACGGGCACTCCAAGGGACACATCAAAGGATCAATCATCCTCTTTCTTGGTGCCCTTTTGGTCTATATCACTGTCAACCTCATCATCTTTGACGAGAGCGTTCTGATCGAGGCTGTCCTGATCCTTGTCATGGGTCTTTCTCTTCTCAGAGTGGCTTCCGTCTTTGTCGCTTCAAGACTCCAAAAGACCGGTAAAAAACCCCTGCTCGGGTTATTCATGCGGGTGCTGATCTCGAAAAAGGCTTTCTCGAGATGGCTTTCTGTCATGATGATCAGTGTCCTTTCTATCTTCCTTCTGGTTCAGACCCATCATCACATCAGCCAGAAGATTGACCGTATCGAAGAGGAGTTCGTGATTGATTTCGCCTTGCTCAATATCATGAACAGGTATTCTGAAACCGCCACTGAAATCGCCCAAAGAGACGATATCGATATATCAAAAAAAGCCATGGTCCTTAACAATGTCACCTTGAGTGGCCGTGTGGAAACCTTGAGTTGGATGTATGCCATCGAAGATAATGCCATTGATCAGTTCTTTGATTTTGACATCTCAGACGACTTGATCAATGCTCTCGAACAAGACGAGCGCTTGGTCATCCTTCTTCCCATGCGCTACAGGGATCTTCTAGGCTATGATCTTGGCGATGTCATCCTCTTCGATCTGACACCTAGAAGCCAATCCGTCGAGATGACCATTGTGGGCTTTTTCGCCAAAGAAATCGGCGATACCGCCTTCACCAACTTACGTCTCTTTGACTCTTTTGATGATCTCTCAGACAATGCCATTCTCATCAACGCCAAGGATGATTGCGATCAATTGAAAGATGCCTTGATTGACACATATGCGCCTTCTTTGGTGTATGTGCTTGACTTTGAGGATGCTTTTGAAGCCAAACAGACGGAGATCAGTCAAGCTCTCAGCTACGTGACCCTGGTCTTAGGGGTGATGATCGGATGTTTTGTGCTCGCGGTCGTTGTCCATACCATCCTTCTTTTTGAAGCGAGCAAACAAAACATCTCGCGTTTGATGGTCCTAGGTGTTTCCAAAGGCAAAGCCCAAGGTCTTGTCATCCTTGAAAAGGCCGTCTTCCTGGTTTTGATTTTTATCATTTCAGGGGTTGCTCTGGTCCTTCTTGTGGGCCTTGTATCGCCCTTGGTGATCTATTTCAATGATTATGAGCTGATGCAATTCTCAAACATCGCTTTCGTCCGCGGCATGTTGATTGCCTTACCCGTCTATGCCATCAGTGTGGTGGTCTTCCTTGGCATGCTTGGTCGCACACACCCTTCAGATGTCCTTAGAATTTCTCAGTAACGGCTTTAATATGATGACAGTATGCGCTATTCAATGTGCAAAGTTTACGATAATCCAAGCGTTGTAGCCTTTCGTTTTTCTTAATTCAGTGTATAATAAAAACACAAACCATGTTTTGACATGGCATGTATGAGAATCAAAAAAAGGGAGGAATGTAAAACATGAAAAAACTGCTTTTTTCCATGATGGTTTTGATCGCCGCATTCGTATTGATGTCTTGTGACGAAGAGATCACCATCGAGCTGGATGCTCCGACCAACGTGAGCCTGACCGGCGCTGTTGTCTCTTGGGACGTTGTTGCTGATGCAGAAGGCTACAGAGTCCTTGTCAATGTCACACCTCATAATGTGACCGGCACATCCTTTGACCTTGGAACCCTTGGGCTTGCCCCTGGTTCATACACGATCACCGTGGTCGCCACAGCAGGCACTGCTGTCTCACTTCCGTCATCCTCAGTCACATTTGTTGTGATTGATGACACCGAACTTGATGTGCCGATCGTGAGCGGCATCACCGATGGCGTTCTCGCTTGGGCCCCGGTTGATACCGCCCAGAGTTATGTTGTCACGGTTGATGGAACCGACTATCCGGTTTCAACAACGTCATTTGACTTGGGCGCTCTCTTCCTTCCGGAAGGCACATATTCAATCGTTGTCACCGCTGTCCGTGGTGATGATACATCTGAATCACTTCCAGCTGCGTATACGGTTGCCGTTCAACTAGATGTTAATACCGTCTATGCCTCAGTGCTCGCCTCAATGAATGAGTCTTTTGTCCCTGACATGGATGAAACAGACTTCCTTGATGATCCTTGGGCCTATGGTGAATACCTGCAAATGTCAGGCATGGCGATGGCTTATGTCAATGCCGCTGCCACTTCCCAGCTCACATCTGATGAAGCCATCGAACTCTTTGGTATGGTCAGTGACATGCCAATGGCCGTTGGTGGTGCTGAGAACTTGTCAGCCGTCATGTTGATGGTGGATGGCATGATGGACGGCATGGATGTTGGTGAACAGGAAATCGCGAACATTTTGATGCATCTGTTGATGTATGCCCTTGAACAAGGCCGGGCCCAAATGAATGAGGAACTCCTCTTCTTTGCTGATGAAGTCACATTCGCTGAAGATGCGCTTGCTGACTTGATGACAAGTCAGGCATTCCTTGACCTCTACAACATGTTCCTGCCTTTCGTTCCGTCTTATTATCTTGTCGATTTCCAGATGATGTTTGATAATCCCGAAGCCTTCTATGACCTGAATAAAGCCTTCAAGAACATCGCATACATCGCATCAGATATGGTTTATAACTTGAATTTATAATTTATCAATTTAAGGGCAAAAGTGGGCAATTACACCAACATGTTCTATGCCACCCTTCCCTGCCATGGCTCACCTGAAACTCCAGCCAGGCTTCCTTGGTGTTTCTCCCTGTTGTGGTGACTCCCAGAAAAATTATTTTGTGGCACCTTTCTATGATGCCATTGATGCTTCTGAAGAAGCTTATGGGGCCCGTGAACAATTGGGCTCGATTGAGCAACAACTCCTGATGCTTGATAGCGTCGAAGAGATGCTCGGTGACGATCCCCAGATGTTTGTCGACATGCTTGGAGACGTTCTAGAATATGTCTCACTTGTCTACGACACCCTCACTCAAGACCTTGTTGATCAGATCGACACCCTTATTCTCAATGGTTATCTGACCCTTGAGGAATCACTGATCCTCAAAGATGAGATTGTCTATGTCCTTCAGACAACCCTTCCGACCCCTGAAGACTTCGAAGCACTTTACACAACGATGTTCTTTGTCGCCGAAAGCATGTCTGGATTCGACCTTCAATTCATCCAGTCCCGTGCCGGCGATCTCGCTGACATCGAGCACATGACTTTGAACCTGTTGCTTGATGTCATCGGTGATGTTGATCAGGCGACGATTGAAGATATCATGTTGATTTCTGAAGATCTGATCATCCCTGGCTATTTTGAGACCTATGAATATGAGATTGAATACTGGGATGAATTCTTACAGGAATGGGTCATTGAGACTCAGACTGACGAGTATTGGGTCGATGATTCTGTCAATCCCTATACGCTTGTTGACCTGATGGTCTATATCGTTGGTTATGCGGAAACTGTCAAGACCGACTACGCGACCGAGATTGCCGCGATTGAATCTTACTATGACGTTGCCTTCGGTGATCTCTTCATTGCTGATCTTGTTGTCTTTGTAAAGACATTGCTTCAACAGGCCGTGTCTCCGGAAGAATTCATGATGATTTCTGGCATGATCGATGAACTTGTTCTCGATCTTCCAAACATCGAAGCTGGTCTTGCTGTCTTTGGAACACTTGGCAATGACCTGATTGATTGGTTCCTCCTGACTGAAGGATCCTTCTTCCATGAACTCTTCACGACCGCTGACCTCATGAATGATGAGATGGTTGATCCTTATCTTGCTGTGCTTCAGGTTGAATCCTTGATCGCTGAAATCGCCACCTTGAATGATGTGCTCTTCGCCTATGGCGATGCTGCCACCATCGAAGGTGTCCTAAGTGCCTTCCGCGTCCCGATCATGTTCGCAACCATGCAGACCGGCATGTTCCAGACCTATGCTGACTTTGATCTCTTCTTCGATGACGTCGTTGGCGCATTGTCATCTCTGATTGAAGGATTCGCAACCATTGAGTCCAAAGCAGTTGCTGAAGCCGATGCGCTTGCGGTTTCTGAACTCATGTACAACTCCGGATGGGTCCTCCAAGGCGAGGAAGCATTGATGGGCGTTGTCCTGCTCGGTCTTGACGCCACCTTCTCAGAAGATATCGAATTGGTCTTTGAAGGCATGGTCTCCACCATCTTTGATGACTTGCTTGCCAATGATCTCTTCCTGATGATGTTTGAACTTGACCTTCTTTCGCTTCAAGCGATGTAGAGATGAGGTTCTCATGACCTTCGCTGGCATCATGGATGAATCCTCGGAAGTCGTTGCCGGACGATTTACACAACCGTCGGCACCTTTTAGAAATCGGATCGATGTACTTCTTTGACGGTCTTGAGAACTCTTGCTTCATTCCTCTATGGCGGCGGCAAGAACCAATCCCATATTGATGCGTCTCAGACTCTAATCGTCAGTCATATGACAACACAGAGCACGGTGCCTCTGGCATCGTGCTTTTTTCATGAAAAAAAAGACCTTTCAGGATTCCAAAAGGTCTCTTGCTTTTTATCAGATCAAACCAAGCTCATCGGCAATTTCCAGAAAGATGTCATTGACTGGAAAATAATCGACATCCATCTTCGAAAACATCTCAGTCGATGCCTTGTCAATCATCTCATACACGGATTCGGGCACAGTCTCCTGCTTTTCAAGATGGTTCAGTATATCCTTCTCGAAAGCGACGAGCATGTCGTAATCCTTTTGATCGAATTCGCCGGCTGAAAGCAACTCATTTTGAAAATCGATGGTCGCGAGCAGCAAATTCACACCAGCGGCCTGTGCTTCTAGCTTCTTGATGTCATTGTTGTATGCTTTTTCAAGAAGTGCTGTGATTTCTTCCAACTGCGAAAGCATGTAGTAAAATCCGGTTTCGAAAATGCTGTGTTCCTCTTGTGAATATGATGGATCATCAATCAAACGGTCATAAAGATGATCGGTGACTTCAATCACATGTCTGAAGCGGATCAGCAAGTCGGAATCATGGTCAATCAGATACTTCAAAACGTCGTCGTTTTCCATTTTCCAGTTGGCGTACTGGTGATAAAGCGCTTCGTCACGCATGGTGCTGATGGTTTGTGACCTCAGGCCTTGTTGACAGAACCGAACAGAGTGAGTTTTTCGCGAACGACGTTTTTGATGGCTTCCGCGCCTGGTGCGAGAAGTTTGCGGGGATCAAATCCTTTTCCGACAAGATCTTTACCGGCTTCGATATATGCCCTGGTGGCTTTTGCGAATTCGATTTGGCATTCGGTGTTGACATTGATTTTTGAGACACCCATGGAGACCGCTTTCTTGATCATGTCCTCAGGAATCCCGGAACCGCCATGAAGGACGAGCGGGACATTGTTGGTCACACGCTGAACTTCTTTTAGCACATCAAAGTCAAGGCCTTTCCAATTCGGGGGATACATGCCGTGGATGTTTCCGATTCCAGCGGCGAACATATCAACACCGGTCGCTGCGATCAGACGACATTCTTCGGGGTCAGCGATCTCACCGCCACCGATGACACCATCTTCTTCGCCGCCAATGGCGCCGACTTCAGCTTCAACAGACACGCCCTTGGCGTGACAAGCCGCGACAACTTCCTTGGTCTTGGCAAGGTTCTCCTCGAAAGGATAATGAGAGCCGTCAAACATGATGGATGTGAATCCCGCAGCAAGGGCTTTGAAAGATCCTTCATAGGTACCGTGGTCGAGATGGACCGCGACCGGAACAGTGACGTTATAGAATTCATCGAGTTCACGGACCATGGCCATGACGTTCTTATAACCGCCCATATATTTCGCTGCGCCTTCGGAGACGCCTAGGATCACAGGTGACTTCAGTTCTTCGACCGTGGTCAGAACCGATTTGATCCATTCAAGGTTGTTGATGTTGATTTGTGCGACACCGTAACCTTCGTTACGGGCCTTTAGAAGCATTTCTTTTGCTGATACAAGTGACATATGTGTGTCCTCCTTTTTTCCAATGCTATTATATACCAATCAGGTGTGTTTGGCAAACGTCTTAAGTTGCCATGGTCATCCTTTTTGGGCTTTACTCGCGGCGATAAATCCCGTGAAGAGAGGATGAGGTCTAAGTGGTCTTGACAAAAACTCAGGATGAAACTGACACGCGACAAACCAAGGATGATCCTGAATTTCGACCATTTCAACAAGATGGTGCTCACCATTGAATCCAGAGATCAACATGTTGCTTTGCTCAAAGAGATCGAGATAGGCATTGTTGAACTCGTAACGGTGACGGTGACGCTCCATCACCGATTTCTTCTGGTATGCGTCAAACGCCTTTGTCCCTTCCTTGATCTCACATTCATAGAGTCCTAAGCGAAGGGTGCCACCCATGTTTTCGGTCATCATCCGTCCCCGTTGCAAGGAGATGACAGGATCGGGCGTGTCAGGATTGATCTCGGTTGAGTCGGCTTCCTTCAAACCAAGGACATGACGGGCGTATTCAATCACCGATAGCTGCATCCCATAGCACAATCCAAGGAAAGGAATCCCTTTGGTTCTGGCGTAGGTGATGGCGGCGATTTTCCCTTCGGTTGCCCTTTTCCCAAATCCTCCGGGAACAAGAATGCCATCACATCCAGTCAAGGCGTTTTCGATTGATTCGCTGTCAACCGTTTCCGCGTCAATCCACTTGACCTCAATCTTGACGTTGTGCCGGTATCCGGCATGGGTCAGAGACTCAGTGACTGAGAGATAGGCGTCGTGAAGCCTGACATACTTACCGACAAGACCAATGGTGACTTTGTCCTTCAAATGTTTGATTTGGTCAACCAGTCTGATCCAGGGGGTGATGTCAGCTTTGGGTCGGTCAAATCCAAAATGGTCAAGAATGAAGTCATCAATCTTCTGATTGTGTAGATTCACGATGGTCTCATACAAGACATCGACGTCGATGGCCTCATAGACCGCGCTTTGGGCAACATCGCAGAACAAAGCGATCTTTTCTTTGACATCCATAGAGATTGGAACCTCACTTCTGAGAACAATGAGATCGGGATGGATCCCCAGACTCATCAGTTCCTTGACGCTGTGCTGTGTCGGTTTGGTCTTGATCTCATTGGCCGCTTTCAAAAATGGGACAAGTGTGTTATGGATATAGAGGGTCCGGTTGAAACCGAAATCACGTCGGGCTTGCCTGATGGCTTCGAGAAACGGCAAGGATTCGATGTCGCCGACGGTTCCTCCGATTTCGGTGATGACCACATCCGGTTCGGTATGACGGGCGACATCAATCAGTTTCTTCTTGATCTGGTCGGTGATATGAGGGATGACCTGGACGGTCGCCCCAAGATATTTGCCTTCCCGTTCCTTGCGGATGACAGAGGAATAGATCTTTCCGGTCGTCACGCTTGAGTGACGGTTCAGGTTCTCGTCAATGAAGCGTTCGTAGTGACCGAGGTCAAGATCGGTTTCCGCCCCATCGTCGGTGACAAAGACCTCACCGTGCTGGTAAGGACTCATTGTGCCGGGATCGACATTGATATAGGGATCAAATTTTTGCATGAAGACTTTGAGGCCACGACTCTTCAGGAGTTGTCCGATGGCGGATGCTGTGATGCCTTTGCCGAGACTCGATACAACACCACCGGTTACGAAAATATACTTGGTCATGGTTTTTCCCTCCTCAATAAAAAAAGGCTTCTTCGTCATGCGAGGACGCATAGGATGCCCTCAAACATTATATCATTCATACGCGATGCCTGCAAGATTGAAGTCATCACTTCAACAAAGAAAAAAGGCCATCGGCCTTTTATTCATCGTCATACATGTCTTCGAATTCGTCCATGATCTCGTTGTAGTCATCCTCATCATAGTCATCACTGTCAAATTCGATTTCCGCTTCATCCTCATCGTCGTCATCAGTGGACTTGATGGGGAGTTCGACTTCGATGTATTCCTTTTCTTCTTTGATGTCTTCGTCTTCTTCCTCAACATCATCTTTCTCATCCTCGTCGTCATCTTTGCTCTTGGTGTCTTTGTCTTCCTCGTCTTCGGTATCCTCAAGAACGAACTCGGTAAAGTCAAGATCTTCCTCGATGTCATCATCGATTGGTTCGTCTGATGCGAAGGCATGTCCATCCTTGTCCCAGAGTTCAAGATTGCGTTCTTTGAGATCCCATAGATCGTCGCCACAGTAAACAAACTTCGCGCTTTGCGTGAAGTCCATGTAAAACTGTGTCAGGCGGTCGACATCATCGCCATCCATCTCCTTGATGGTGGTAATGGTTTCGATCAACTGTTGGATTGTCATTGGTGCTTTGCTGTCACGGAGTGTTGCCTCAGCAATTTCTAGCATGGACAACGATTTCATTTTGTCGCTCATATTCCCTCCTGAAAACCGTATCTATTGTATAACAATGAACGCTTGAATGCAAGGATAAAAGGTCATGCCATCCGTGATAGGAACAAAATAATGGCCAAGATGACAGCAATCACAATGAAGAGCTTCAACATCTTCTTGACGAAACTGAACACACCGAGCACGATGATGATGGCAAGAAACGCAAGTCCGGCAATCTTGATGACCTCAGGAAGCGGTGAAACAAACTCCTGATAGAGGGCAATCAGCTTCCCATCAATATCAAGTGAACTCTGAAGCATCTCATTGAACTTCCCATAAAGCAATCCGAACACATTTTGAATCCATTCCCAAATGACCATGATGTTCTCTCCTTAGTATTTTTGTCTGTTTTCAACAGCTTTGGCCAACGTCAACAAATCCGCATACTTGAGGTCGGTTCCGACCGGCAGGCCATACGCCAATCGCGTGATCCGCAATTGATCACCCGTAAACAGCGATTTCAGGTATTTCGCGGTCGTTTCCCCTTCGACGGTCCCGGACGTGGCGATGATCATCTCATCAATCCCGGAAAGCCGCTTTTCGAGCAAATCGACAGAAAGGTCTTTGTCAGTGATCCCTCTGGAGAAATCAATGACGCCTCCTAGGACATGATATAGCCCCTGATATGAATTCATCTTCTCAAGAGCGAAAACATCCTTTGCTTCCGCCACGACCATCAAGGTCTTGGTATCTCTTGAGACATCGCTGCACACCGGACATGGCACCTCATCGGTGAGCATATGGCACACCGGACATGTCTTGAGTGACGCTTTGAGCATCCTGATATCCTCAGCGAAGAGGATGATGTCATGGTCATCCATCTGGGTGGCCATGAACAAAGCGAGTCGCTCCGCGGTTTTCTCACCGATGCCCGGAAGCTTGGAAAATCCGTCAATGACTTTCTTGAGACTATGCGGCATCATCAGAAGCCAAAACCACCCATACCGCCACTGAACTGACCCATGGTCTCCTCGGTGGCTTTTTCGATTTGCTTGAGTGCGTCGTTGACAGCGAGAAGGACGGCATCTTGGAGGATGTCGATTTCTTCGGTCAGATCGGGGTCAATCTGGACATCGATGATCTGTCTGGTGCCTTGCATGATGATGGTGACACCGGATGCCTTACCGAAAAACTCACGGCGTTCGAGGGCTTCTTGTGCTTCCATCATCTGTTTTTGCATTTTCTTAAGTTTGTTGAGCATGTTCGGGTTCATTGGTTATGTCTCCTTAATCGTGGTTTTGTCGCCAAAGAATGATTTTGCCAAGGCGACGATTTCGGGGTCTTCCTCTTTTGATATCTCTTTTTCATAGAGTTTCAGATCATATGGGGGCAGGATTGGTTTCTTCTGTCCCTTTTTCCACAAAGTCACATAGGTCTCTTTGATCACAAGCCAGTCGGTTCTAAGAATGGCGACATAATCACTTACAAACTCGGTCTTGGCGTTCAGGATTTCCAAGACCTGTTTCTTGACCTCAGGTTCCATGATGTGCCGACACTGCTCAAGACTGTCATAGACCAGAAGCATCTGATTGGAAGACACGGCTTCAAGCTCACCTTGAAACAGCATGTACGCCGTCATCTTCAGATGTTCCTTGGGATAGGTCTCAAGATGAGGCCATCCCAGAAGAAGCAGTGATTTCTTTTCTTTGTCGCTGTCATTAAGGATGTTTTGGACATCCTTGATCGTGACAAGCGGTTTGGTTGTCTGGGGACTGACTGCCCTCGCGGGGGCTTGTGTCAGTTTCTTTTCAAGAGATTGGATTGTGGCCCGAAGATCATCAATCGCGGCCTTGTTGTCGGCCATCTGGATGCTTTTATGCTCGATCATTTTGACGATCGCGAGCTCGACATACGCCCGTTTCTGATGGGTCCACTTGATGTCTTGCTGCAAGGCATTCAAGATATCAAGATAGACATAGATCTTATCAAGGGAAAGGACGCTGGAAAGTTCCTCGTAAAAGGGCTTTTCGACATCGGTCGTTTTCTCAATCAAGATGTCTCTGAGCGCGAGAATCAGGTCACTCACGATTCTCGAGATGTCTTTTCCATCGGAAAGAAGAGCCTTCAGCTTCATCATCGCTTTGCTGGTCTCTTTGTTTGAAATCGATAACAAGATCTCTTTCAAGGCTGATTTAGAGACCGATCCAAAAACCTGATGGACATCATCGGCGGAGATGGTCTTCCCTGAGAAGGAGACCGTCTGGTCAAGCAGACTGATGGCGTCACGAAGACCACCTTCGGCGTTCTGGGCAATGGCCATGATCGCATCCTGGTCGATTGAAATCCCTTCCGCTTTGATGATCTCATTGAGCTTACCGATGATCTCGTCGGTTTCGATGTTCTTGAAATCAAACCGCTGACACCTAGAGAGGATGGTCGCGGGAATCTTATGCACTTCAGTGGTCGCCAAAATGAAAATCACGTGCTTTGGTGGTTCTTCCAACGTCTTGAGCAAAGCATTGAATGCTGCTGTCGAAAGCATATGAACCTCATCGACGATATAGACTTTGTACCTGCCGACTGAGGGCATGTACTTGACCCGGTCACGAAGCTCACGGATCTCGTCAACACCATTGTTGGATGCCGCGTCAATCTCAATGACGTCTGGTATGTCACCCTTGTCAATCCCGATACAAACATCACACGTGTTACATGGATTCTCATTGGGCTGATTCAGGCAATTGACCGCCTTGGCAAAAATCTTAGCCACCGATGTCTTCCCCGTGCCTCGTGGTCCGGAGAACAGATAGGCGTGGGCAATCTTCGAGTGCAAGAGGGCATTTTTAAGGGTTTTGATGATGACTTTTTGACCTGCGACCTCATCAAACGACTTAGGCCGGTAGGCGCGATAAAGCGCGACATATGACATTGGCTTTTCACTCTCCGTCTCATAAACCATTATAGCACATCACGGCCTGTCGTCACTTATTTGCCAAGACAGAACCTTGAAAAGAGTTCATCAAGGAGGGCATCATCCGGCGTCTCTCCCAAAATCTCTCCGAGCATCCGCCACGCGGATGACAAATCGGTCACGTATAGATCGACTGGCATCTCATGATCGATTGATTCAAGGGCGTCTGTGAGCGCTTGCCTGGCTTTGACAACATGATCGATCTGCCTTTGATTGGCCAGATAATTCAAATCACGGTGATCAATATCGGAGAGTTCAAGAACTCGAAGAATCGCATCCTCAAGCGTCCGTAACCCTGTTTTGTTCAAAGATGAGATTCTCACGGTCTCTTCCAAAGAGAGCGCTGGCGGCAGATCCGCCTTGTTCAAAATGACGAGACGCCGTTTCTCGCTGGTCAAGGCAAGCAGGGCTTCATCCTCTTCTGTCATCGCTTTGCTTTGGTCAAGGACAAGCAAGACCAGTTCAGCCTCTTCGATCGCTTTCTTGGACTTCGAGACACCGATTTTCTCAACCGTGTCCTCAGTCTGTCTGATCCCGGCGGTATCGATCAGGTTCAAGGTGACGCCCCGGATATCCAAGATCGCCTCGACCATGTCCCTGGTTGTTCCGGGAATATCAGTCACGATGGCCTTATCCTCATCAATCAAGGCATTCAAGAGACTGCTCTTACCAACATTGGGCTTTCCGATGATCACAGTTTTGACTCCGTCTCTGATCATCCGGTTCTTACGAGACTCCATAAGTAGGATATCCATATCGCTTTTCAAGGTCATCACATCCGGTCTGATGATTGAATGGCCCATGACAATCGCGTCATCGTATTCCGGATAATCGATATTGACCTCGATCGCAGCAATGATTCCAATCAACCGGTCGCGAAGCGACCTGATCAGCTCCGTTGTGTGTTTATGAAGGCCTAAAGTGGCGATTTTAAGGGCTTTCTCGCTTCTCGCATGAATCATATCCATAATCGATTCGGCCTGGACCAGATCGATTTTTCCATTCAGAAACGCCCGTTCGCTGAACTCACCCGGATTGGCGAGTCTGATACCCGTCGATAAAATCCGTTCGAGTACCCGTCTCGTGACGAGCACCCCGCCATGCGTCGAGACTTCGACGGTATCCTCCCCTGTGAATGTCTTCGGACCATACATGACCGTGGCCAGGACATCATCGATGATGCTCTCATCTTCGGCCATGATATGTCCGAAATGAACGGTGTGACTCTTTGCAGTGCTTAGGTCACGACCTTTGAAGACAGTGGAAAAACGGCTGATCGCGTCCGGTCCACTGATACGGATCATGGCGATGGCCGCGGTGCCATACGCTGTCGCGATGGCAGCAATCGATTCTTCAAACATCAATCCTGATCCTCAAAGTCTTTGGCGTGATGGGGTCTGAATGGACTAAATCCTCTTGAGTAATCCCGAAGAGCGATGAACAGCACCAGGAAGATGCCAAGAATGGTTCCAAGCACCAGATACCCACTGCCCAGAATCAGTCCGAGCATGGCAGTTGACCAGATGGTTGAGGCGGTTGTGATCCCTTTGACAACGTTTGATGAATCCTTGATGATGACACCGGCTCCGACAAAACCGACACCGGTGACGACTTGCGCGATCACGCGCTGGGCCTGAGGATCCATCGCAACCCCTGATAGGACGAGACTGATCTCGTATTCAAACATCAGCCGCTGCATGATCGCGACCGCTGACGCCCCCATCGCGACGAGAATATGGGATGAGATCCCCGCGGCTTTCCCAACGTTCTGACGCTCGAGACCAACCAATCCGGCGATCGCGAATGTCATTGCCAGGGGTACAACCATTTTCATCAGATAATCCATAAAGCCTAGGTTGCCATCCAGAATATATGTCATATCTTGTTTCTCCCTTCCTTATATAAATCATTGAATGTTTTGATTTCTTCATTGTTTCGCACACCGTAGACAGCCCCAAGATCGATGTTCGCCGCGGCTGAAAAAATAGACTTCTCGATATCAGGATTGTCTTGTTTGAGCTGGGCGATCAGCTGTTTGACCTCGCGTCGCTTTGAAGACACCTTTTTGGCGGTGACGGTACACGCACACGCCATCTGCGGGATATTGTGGCTGATAGCGAACCTCAGGATATCGTGCTCCCTGATCAGGACCATCGGTCTGATCAGCTCGATGCCCTCATAGTTCTCCGCTTTGATCTTGGGCACCATTGTCTTGAACTGATGG
>JAGYLU010000129.1 GCA_018400755.1 Acholeplasmataceae bacterium | reverse complement strand
TGTTGTCACCATCGAAGACGATGAATCAAACGTTGTTGATGAGATAGACACAAGCGTCGAAGGCACATACACTGTCACTTACTATGTCAAGGACTCCCTTGACAATGAAACAACCGAAGTCATCACGGTCAATGTTGTCTCATTGCTGTTCCGTGATGAGAATCTTGTGTTGAACCCGAGTTTCGACGAAGCACTCGATCCGGAAACACCGGTTTGGGGTCTATGGTCACAGGATTCGGGCAACATGCCAACTGTCGCCCTTGACCATGATGTCGAAAATGGCGAACTCAATGTTGATATCACTGGTGGCGGCGACGCCGCATGGGGTGTCCAGGTCTTCCAGGAAGGTCTGACCCTAGAAGAAGGCGTCACCTACAAAGCGACATTCAATGCCTACGCATCGGTTGCAAGAACCATCAATCTCGCGATTGGTTATGGCGATCCATGGGTTGAATTTGCCCGTCAAAACGAGATCGCGATCACCACAACCTCAGCCACCTATGAACTCGTTTTCACCGTCACACAAGCCACCTATGACAACGTCAAACTGGTCTTTGAACTTGGTAACACCGCGGGCTTCGCTGACGGTATCGTGACCCTAGAAGATGTTGCCTTGCAAGAACTTGACGCGGAACCGATTGTTGCCAACGGCTCTTATGAGCTTTCCGGCTGGCGCTCATTCCTAAATGACTGGGAAGGTTCTGTCGGTTATGGTGAAATCGTCGATGGCGAATACGTCATGCACATCACGACCTTCAACGGCAATGGTGAGAACTGGAAGCTTCAGTTCATTCAAGATGGTGTGTCACTCGGACTTCCAATTGGTGACAATGGCGTCTTGGAACTCGATCCGGAAACCACTTACACCTTCTCATTTGACGCTTATGCATCGGAAGCCATCACCATTTCACCGATGATCGCGACTCCAGGCGCATGGGCAAACTTCCTTGAAACTGCTGGTCAGAGTGTGGACATCACCACCAACAAGACCACCTATACCTTCAACTTCACGACACCAGCCACTCTGGCTGGAACCGAAGTGCTCAAGTTTGAGTTTGGTGCCGCCTTTGAAAGCTTCGCTGATGAAGACAAGTGGGTTGCCTTTGACAATCTGATCGTTACAAATCCGGACACCAGTGTCAATTCGAGTGTCTACAATGGGTCAATGGATCAAGTGGTCTTCCATAACTATGACAACGCTGGCGCTGGTGCTGGCAACATGGTCGCAGTTGATGGTGACGCGGTCATTACCGTTGAAACACTTGGCGCAAACGCCTATGAACCCCATTATTACTACATGATCGAAGGGCTTGAAGCTGGCACATATACACTCGTCCTAAGAATGACGTCATCAGTTGCCCGTGATTTCAGACTGAACTTCGTACTTCCGGATGTCGGTTATTCTTCACTCTTGGTCGATACCAAGTATGATTTCGCTCTTGATGCTGACAATATGACAATCGTCACGATTCAGTTTGATATTAGTGAATACACATCAAACATCAAGTTCGAACTTGACTTTGGCACACTTGGTGAAGATCTTGTGAGCTTGCCTGGCACATTCACCCTTCATGAACTATTGATCTATAAGAACATCGCTTAAGGAGGCAATGATGAAAAAATTAACTTTGCTCCTGATCGCTTTGTTTGTGGTCGTTGTCATCACTGCCTGTGGCAAAAAAGATGATGACGATGATGTCCAAAGGATCGAATTGACTTACGCTGACTGGGGCGATGATGACTTCAACCAAATGATGATTGATGCCTTCATGCTTCAGTATCCAGACATTCGGGTGACCCTTAGAACCGATATCGAAGGCAGTGGTGCGGAATTCACTGGCAATCTGATCACCGCCGCTCAGGCCGGACTCTTGCCTGACGTGTTTGCGACCGATAACGTGCCAACCGTCATCAATGCCGGGCTGACCCTTGATGTTGCCCAGTATTGGGACAATGATGCCGATGCCGCCATGGTCTATGACAATGTCGCCGCGACCGGTGTCTATAATGGCCACCGTTATGCGGTCCCCTCATTCCAGTTCCTCAAAGGTATCCTGATCAATCTTGATATTTTCGAAAGTGCCAACTTGGTCACGACTGCGAACTATAGAATCGATAACGACGGCTATCCTGAAAAGGATTGGACATTTGAAGAATTCGTCGCGATTACGGATGCCATCAAGAACTTTGATCTGGAAAACCCAGAAAACCTTGTTGTCGGTCTTGACACATGGTATGGGTCTCCTGATTTCCAGCAAGTTTGGCCAATGATGGAAGATGCCGATGTCATGTATGACACATGGGATGGGACACAGTTCAATTACACATCACCCGATTGGATCTATGCGATGGAAGAAAAAGTCCGTATGCATCAGCTTACGGATGGCACAACCACCCGTTTTGATCCCGTCGATCTCGAGAACACACCTGAGCTCGCAGGATACCTGATCCAGACCGGTTATGCGGCCATGGATATCGAAGGGTCCTGGCAGTTTTGGGTGATCAACGCCGCGGCTGAAGAAGGTATCAATCTTGGCTTCTGGCCATATCCGCAAGGCGATGCCGGTTTCTTCCCGCCAACCATTCTTGACTATCAGGCTGTTTCA
>JAGYLU010000128.1 GCA_018400755.1 Acholeplasmataceae bacterium | reverse complement strand
GAAACCGACCAATCCTTGTGTTGTGTAAATAAGGATTTCATAATACTCCCCAACCGTGAAAATGTTGTATCCTGTGATGGGGTCGTCAATGATGTCTTTTAGAAGTGAAAGATCATAGACCCCGTCTTCTTTGATCTCAATGTAATCACTGAAGTCAATCAAAGTCGTCATATCCTGATTGGCAACTTCGAGATCAGAGACGACATTGATGCCGTCTAGTTCACCTGCAAAAGCGCTGACTGAGACGTTCTCTTTGATCTTGACCGTCAATGCCGATCTATTAAATGCCGACGCTGGAAACGCGCCTTGTTCGACTGTTTTGATTGTTCTTGGGAACTCGATTGATGTGACGGTGGTCCGGCCATTCAGATCAAGATCGAATTCCGGAATGTTGCTCATGCCTGGTGTGAATACAACTTTTGTGACATCATCCAAGTCATCCGCGGATGTGATCCAGTCGACATTGTTAACAAAAATCGTCTTTTCTGGATTGTAGTCATCCAAGAATTCAAGCATGGTGGTGCGCATGTCTGGGCTGATACCATAACCGAAGAAAGACAAGGTTTGTCCGACGACGTTCGACGTCACTTCAGAGACAATCCGGTCATATACCGTCTGGATGGCACTTCCCTGATCGGCAAGGTGCGATATCGCATGAATGATTTCCGCGACAGCCGACCCAGAGGTTGTCAAAATTTGGCGATCGTTCCCAAAAACTTCTTGAGGTTTTAAAAAATCATTCTCATCAATCTGAAAATCATTGATCAAAACTGTCTGTGTTATCAGTGCGGACGCGTCTTCATATTGAGCGATGTCATCATACTTAGAGGCGATGATCGTATGGCTTCCTTCAAGATAGAAGAATCCTGTTTCGTTCGCTTCTGGGACATAGTCATACTCTCCGCCGTGATATGAATCGATGATTGCCCTGATATCATGGGCATCATATTCGGTTTCTGAGGATAATACAAAGTGATTTTTAAGAATGGTGGTCATCGATGCGGCAGATTGGACATCATTTGAGAATCTTCCCCTATCAACGAACGATGAGAATGATGGAACGACCACAGCAATCAAAATCCCAATGATCGCAATCACAACAATGAGTTCTACTAAGGTAAATCCAAATTTCTGTTCATGGTCAAATCGAATCATGAAAGATAAGTTTCCCCTTTCAATATGCAATGGCAAAATACTTCAAACTGAAATTATTATATCAAATCTGATCATCGCATTCTCCTTTTCTCGCTGTTCCATAATGACAACTCGAGTTTTCATGGGTTAGACTTATTTCTTATGGCCATTATCACATATCATAACCATGCAAGCAACAGTTGTTTTCACATAGAACAAACTGCTTCACATCGAATAAGGCATCATTTTGATTTTTTGATACAATAACACTACATTCTAAGTAGTCTTGCAAATGTCCCATTCCATAGGTACAATGGAAGTAAACCCTGATTGGCGGTCTCCTATGCACACAAATGCTCTCGGTGAGAAAATCAAAGAACTCAGACTCAGCAAGAAAATGAGCCAAGTAGATCTCTCAAAAGGTCTAAGTGTGGCCAACAGCACGATATCAAATTGGGAGAATGGTCGTCGCCTTCCCTCGGTCAACGAACTGAAACGGATTGCTGATTTTTTCGGGGTCTCTTTGAGCACCTTCGATGTTGCACAATCCGAACATACAGCGTATGAGTCAGCGGTTCGCATCGAGTATAATCAAACCATCGATTTCAGACCTATCGGCTTCATTATCGGTCTTGAGTCCCGCATCCTTTTCATTGCATCGTCAGTGATGATTGTCCTTTCGACAATCATCACATCGGTGTCTTTTGTGTTTTTGATTATCGGGTTTGCCGGTCTCATGTGGGCGATGTTGATCCTATTGACACATGCAATCCGGCTGAATGAGATTGCTTACATGAAAGTGCTTATGCCGGTTCAAGACTTTGTTTTTTATGAACACGCCATGTCTCCTGAGACTTGTACGAAACAAAAGAAATGGTTGCGGAAGATATCGATATTCCTAATTGTCTCCGACATTGTGCTCATGTATATGGTTTTTGTCGCTTTTGTTCGAACGGAGAAACTGATCTTCAATATTCTGATTGCATGTCTCGCCATGCTTGTTATTGCCACCGCACTGTTCAGAGGACAGACGTTTTCGAAATCAAGACTGTTCGAACATACCATTCCCTATTACGGAGTGAAGAAGAGTTTGAGATACATCTCGATTGTCAGTGCAATGATCATCGAGTCAATCAACCTTGTCTGGTTGGCGACGATTGTCACCACGCAAGTGATCGATACAAGGACGATCATTTCGCCTTTCATCCTAGTTCTACTTGCGGGAATCAATTCGGTTTTTGGTTATGTCATCTTTGTCATGTATCAGGCTTATCTTGCAAATTACACATTGAAAGCCCGAAACAGGATAGGGAATGCGTATTGTCTCGAAGACTTGACCGGCCAACATAATCACCGATGATTTAGTGTACGATTTCGGGCACAGCATTGATGTTTCCAATCTTAATGAGAAGTCGCATGAAAGAGAAATCTTGGGATAAGTAAGATCTGAACGAAGCAAGCAAATGAAAAATCGCCTGG
>JAGYLU010000127.1 GCA_018400755.1 Acholeplasmataceae bacterium | reverse complement strand
CCTTGTTGGTGACGGTGATGATGACGTCCTCAATGGGAATCAAATCCTCGTTCTCGATGGAGAGATCTTCATGGAGATTGATCTCGGAGATACGTTTGACACTGTAGGTGTTTCTGGTCACGGACAACTCATCGGTGATGATTGCGATCTTGCGGTCATGACTGGCAATGATGTCCTGATAATCCTTGATCTTCTCGACAAGTTCGGCCGCTTCTTCGCGGATCTTGTCGATTTCGAGTCCGGTCAGACGTTGCAATCTCATGTCTAGGATGGCACGGGCTTGTGTCTCGGTCAGGTCATAAGCGCCAATAAGCGCTTCTCTGGCCTCTTCTCCGGTCTTGGATGCTTTGATGAGCTCAATCGCATGATCGATGTCATTCAAGGCAATCAAAAGACCTTCAAGGATGTGGGCCCGGGCTTCGGCTTTGTCAAGGTCAAAGACGGTTCGGCGTTGGATGACCTCGATCTGATGCTCGAGATAGTACTTGAGCATATCTTTCAGGTTCAACATCTTGGGCTCGCCCTTGACAAGGGCGATCATGTTGAACCCGAAGGTTTGTTGCAGCTGGGTATGTTTGTAAAGGTTGTTCAACATGACGTGGGGATTGACATCCCGCTTGAGTTCGATCACAATCCGCATGCCTTTGCGGTTCGACTCATCCCTCAAGTCAGTAATTCCCTCAATGATCTTGTTCTTGGCGATGTCGGCAATCCGTTCGATCAAAGTGGTCTTGTTGACCTGATAAGGAATGTGGGTGACGATGATGGTGTTCTTGTTCTTGTGGGTGACAATCTCTGCGGTGGCGCGGACAGCAATCAGGCCTTTGCCGGTCTCATAGGCGTTTCTGAGTCCGGTCAGACCAAGTACCTGACCGCCGGTCGGAAAGTCCGGACCTTTGATATATTCCATCAGTTCCACCGGGGTGATGTCGGGGTTTTCGATATATGCCAAAAGGCCATCGATGACCTCGCCTAGGTTATGGGGTGGGATATTGGTCGCCATCCCGACCGCGATGCCGGTCGAGCCATTGACCAGAAGATTCGGGAAACGGGCAGGCAGCACAGAGGGTTCTTTTTCGGCGCCATCATAGTTATCGACAAAGTCAACGGTGTTCTTTTCGAGATCGCGGACGAGTTCGCCGGCGATCTTTGACATCCTGGCTTCGGTATACCGCATGGCTGCGGCACCGTCGCCATCGACTGAACCGAAGTTCCCGTGACCGTCGATCAAAGGCATGTTGTAACTGAATGGCTGAGCCATCCGGACCATCGCGTCATAGACTGAGGAATCACCATGGGGATGGTACTTACCAATGACTTCACCGACGATTCTGGCAGATTTCTTATGGGCTTTGTCAGAGGACATGCCCAGATCGTTCATGGCATAGAGAATCCGTCTTTGCACCGGTTTCAAGCCGTCTCTGATGTCAGGGAGCGCTCTTGAGACGATGACGCTCATGGCATAGTTCAAAAACGATGTTTTCATCTCCGAGGAGATGTTGATCTCTTTGACGTGTCCGCCTTCGACGATCTCGTTATCGATGATGTCGTTATCGTGATTGTTTTGATCCATCTTTATTCTCCTTCGCGCCTACGCATCGATGTTGTTCGCGTAAATGGCGTTTTCCTGAATGAACAGCTTGCGCGGTTCGACTTCCTCACCCATCAACATCGAAAACACATGATCGGCGTCCATGGCGTCAAAGAGCGACACCTGAAGCAACGTCCGGTTTCCGGGATCCATGGTTGTGTCCCAAAGCTGCTCCGGGTTCATTTCTCCAAGGCCTTTGTAGCGTTGAATGCCGGGACGACCACCGAATTCAGCGAGGGTCTTCTCGAGTTCGGCCTCGTTGTACAGATAGGCGATCCGTTTGCCGGACTGGACCTTGTAAAGGGGCGGTTGAGCGATATAGATGTATCCGAGATCGATCAGTGGACGCATGTATCTGAAGAAGAACGTTAACAACAATGTTCGGATATGGGCACCGTCGATATCGGCATCGGTCATGATGACGATTTTGTGGTATCTGGCTTTCTCGATGTCGAACTCCTCACCGATGCCGGTTCCGATCGCGGTGATCATCGATAGGATTTCCTTGTTCGAGAGAATCTTGTCAAGACGGGCTTTCTCGACGTTTAGGACCTTCCCCCGAAGCGGCAGGATGGCCTGAAACTCGGAATCTCTTCCTTGCTTGGCGGAACCACCGGCAGAATCTCCCTCAACGATGTACATTTCGGAACGGGCGGGATCCTTGCTGCGGCAGTCCGCAAGCTTCGATGCGAACCCGAGCTGGTCAAGCGGTGACTTGCGGCGGGTGGCGTCGCGGGCTTTGCGGGCGGCGATCCGAGCGCGCATGGCGGTCACGCATTTCTCAGTGATCGCTTTGGCGTCCGTGGGGTTTTCCTGGAGATAGCGTTCGAGCCCTTCGCCAACAACCTGACTCGTGATGCCTCTGACTTCCGGATTTCCGAGTTTGGTCTTGGTTTGTCCTTCGAACTGGGGGTCGGGATGCTTGACCGAGAGAATCGCGGTCATGCCTTCCCTGACGTCATCGCCGATGAATGACTCATCTTTTTTCAGGATGTTGTACTCATGGGCGTAGTTGTTCATGAC
>JAGYLU010000126.1 GCA_018400755.1 Acholeplasmataceae bacterium | reverse complement strand
CCCCCTTGAGCCCGATGAGGCCGAAGGCGATGAGGAAGAGACCATCCACAAGGACTCACTCTTCGAAGACGCATGACCCATGCCCGCATCCAAGTCAAAGGATGCGGGTATTCTTTTAATCTTAGAAGGTCAATAAGCCAATAGTATGAGTCTTTTCGTGTATAATGAAGAAGATGAAGGACAGCGAGGTATCGTGATGAAAGTCACTAGACAACAGAAAAAGAATCTTCTTTTCACAGTCATGTTTTTCATGCTCAATATCCTGAATACGTTCTTTTTGACCAACGGGGTGCTCAATCGTTACATCGCGCCTTTTAAACATAGCGTCGAAGGGGAATTGAACGCCTTGGCCGGCAACATCGCTGTCTTGATGGCGGTTTTCGCGGTCATCGCTTTTCTCTTTTCCAACCACAAGAGACGGATGAAAGCGTTGATTCTGGTCACTTTGATCTTCAATGTCCTCTTCTTCCTGTTTTCAATCTTCAACATGTACTATGGCACATCGTTTACCGTCGATCAGTTCTCGATGTTTAGAAATCCTTCAGGAGGATTTGTCCTTGGGGTCATCGGGGTTTCTTTGGCGGAACTCATCCTCTATGTCCGGATCATTCTCTTTCTCCCCTCTATCACCTTGATTGTCATCTATCTCAGATCAGAACGCGAGGTCATCGAAGACACCTATCACGGTCGGAACATCAAAAAAGTGTTGATTGCCATCATGGCGACAACATTGTTGTTGTTCTCATCGGTCACGAGGTTCATTGATCTTTATTCGAAAACCCTTCCGATTGAGGCGGTCAAGAGCACATTCGCGCTTCAAAACCTTGGCGTCTATCCGTTTTATGCCGCTCAGTTCTTGGGTGCGGATCCCAAAATCGATATTGAGGCTTATCTTGGCATCGAAAACGAAGAAGACCTCCTCACCCTCTTTGATCCTTATAACAAGAACCAGACCTCTTATGTCAATATGCTTGACGGCAACACCTATACAAACCGGTTGTCGCATGATCAGACATTTGATGGGCTTACGATTGACCCAAGCCTGTCTCTGGGACCATCCCTTCACGGGATGTTCGAAGGGAAGAACCTGGTGCTCATTCATATGGAGTCTTTCAATTATTTTCTGCTTGAACTGGCCGAGACGAGGAGCCATCTTTCTTTTCTGGAAACACTTCTTTCAGAGAGTGTCGTGATGACCAACTACTATACAAATGTCGGCATGGGGGTCAGTTCGGATGCTGAGCTTTCGGTTTTGACCGGACTCAACCCACTTGGACACCAGACCCTTTATTGGGAGTTTGAGGACAACCCCTACGACTTGTCCTCCTTGCCAAGATATTTCAAGAATGATGGCTATCAGACGCTTGCGATTCACGGTGACACCCAAATGTTCTATAACCGCGAGAGCGTCTATCAGGATATGATTCCCTTTGATGACCACTATTCCCTAGAAGACTTCGTTGAAGACGGATACATCATCAGTGATGGTTATCGCTATGACACCGAGAATGATCTTATCCATCACAGTCCCTGGATCAGTGATTATCACCTTGCTGATACCATCCATGACTTTGGAGATGGCATGACAGAGCCATTCTTCATGTTTCCCATCATGATGATGCCGCACACACCTTATGAATACGATCCTAATGGAGACAGAAAAGGCATCTATCCGATGTGGGAAGATGATATCACGTCTTTGACCAAGCGCTATATTCAATATCTTGATTACTATGACGATGTCATGAAACGACTGTTCACCAAAGAAGATGGGTCAGACGCCACCATCGATGAGACCGTCTATGTCTTTTATAGCGACCACGGATCAGGCATCAAGAACGGGGATCTCGATGTTCTTTATGACCGGGAACTGTCAGTATTGGAAACCAGGAAAGACCTCCAGCACACTTTGGCGTTCATCTACGCCCCGGGCGAGACTATGATCGAAAAGAATGGGTATACAATCAGGGAAGGTCTGATCAAAGGCGAACAAACGCTTCTAAGAAGTCACATCGATCTCTTTAGGACCATCGTTGAGGCCTTCAACCTTCCGGTCGGGTCAAACCCCTATTTCGGTGTGAATGCCTTGTCAGTCGAACCCACGTTCGCCATCGAAAACAGATTGATGGATGTTGTCACAGATGATCTCTTCTTCTCGATGATCAATCCTGATGAGGCCATGCCAGAAGGCACAGTGGATCAAGCCCTTCTCGATGTCATCGTCAGGTTCAAAATCCTATCAGATTTTCTCTTGTCTTCAACAGAAAGCCAACAACGATTGAATCGCGCCTATGCAAGGCGTTCAGATTGATTGACATAAAATCAAGAAAGAGGTGTCATAATGCGAGTGCTTGTTGTCGGTGGCGCTGGTTATATCGGTAGCCACACAGTGTATGAATTGATCAGGGATGGCCATGAGGTCGTCGTGATGGACAACCTGTCGACGGGATCAAAGGATATGATCCATGAACAGGCGACATTGTTTGAGGGGGACGTCACGGTTCCTACAGATGTGAACCAAGTGTTTGAAGAAGGTCCATTTGATGTGGTGATGCACTTTGCCGCCAAGATTGTGGTCCCAGAAAGTGTTCAAGATCCTTTGCTTTACTACCACA
>JAGYLU010000125.1 GCA_018400755.1 Acholeplasmataceae bacterium | reverse complement strand
GGACTAATTAAACTGAATAGGAGAGTAAATAGTCCTGGGTATGAAATCATGTCTTTATCAATCTTTCATGATTCCAAATGATTGAATCATTATAAAGATAAAGGGCAACAATTAGAACTTATAATCATCATTAATGTGTCATATCCATTATCTATTTATTCCTTTTGATGAAGATCGGTAGTCATCGGTAGATCTCAGTTGTATCAAGACCTAGAAATTTATTCATTTTCCATTTGTCACATTGTAGGCGTCGAACGCTTTTTTATATCTCTTCTCAAATTGTTCTTTGACGGATTCTGGTTCTAGAACCAGGGCATCCGCTCCAAATCTGAAGAAGAAAGTGGTGAATTGCCTTCTTGAGCAAACAAAAACATATGTATTGTTTTCTTCTACTCGGACATGATGGGGTTTATTGTAATAAATCATCTTGTATTGACGGATCCCATTCCTGGTCAATCTTACTTTGAATTCCTCTGAATCGTCGCGCACGAACTGGGGGCCTGAATCGTTGATGGATTTGTCTATCCGTTTCTTTTCAGCTTGTGACAGGATACGTCTTCCATAAGGTCTGACGTCATCGATTCTTGAAATTCGATTTGTTGTGATTGCGCCATCATCGCCTAAGCCGACAAGATAATTGAATGTATCTTCTTTTGATGAAACAATGGCATAGGGTGTGGTCACAAGCGTTGTTGATCTGGTGGTCACGCGGCATTTCCTACCAGCATCGATACAAAGCGACACTGTATCAGCGATATCCTTCCTTATAAGGATCTCCCGAACAACAATTGGTTTTTCACAGTATTCCTCAATGATATTTTTAACATATAAAGACACATCGCCGTCATAGTGAACAGCATCTGGGCTTGAACATAGAAATTTGGCATTGTCGTTGTTCAGGCGAAGCTTGAAAGCGGATCCCTTCACATGTCGAATGGCATCTTTGAGGCGTAGAAGCTCTTTTTTTGTTAGGGCCTTGATCGCATCTTCGTGTGCTGATGTATGACCAATCACTGATCGAAGCTCGGCTCGATATGATTCCAGTCTAGCATCAATGGATGCATCCGAACTCAGTGCATAGTGGGTGATCACCAGATTGAGAAAGGTTGATAGTTTGTAACGCTCTTCAAAATACATCAGGTCATGATCAATGATGGACCATGATTTGTCACTCAGATTTAGATGGAGTCTTTGCTCGTCATTCATATAAAACCCATTAATGTTGTCCATGTGCTCACACCTTTCTGATTCAATTATACAATAACGTCCATATAATATGAACCAAAAGGATTGAAATAAATCAAATATAGGCTATAAAAAGAACAAAAATATATATAAATATGCCATATTATTGTCCATAAAACTCCGGTAGAATGAAAGTGTCCCCAAACGAAGGGGCTAAGGAGGTTACATATGGATATGATTTCAGGATTCAAGACATTTGACACGGGATATGAGTCGATTGATCTGCATCTATGTACAGTCTACATCGCCATCAGAAGGATCGAAAGGAAAATTGCTGAACTTGGACGCAAGGGCATTGATTACCTTGAAATTATCCATGGTTATCATCAAGGGAAAGCTATTCGCCAAGCTATTCGTGATCGCCAGATTCGATCGAAAAGAATTGACAAGGTTGTTCCAGTTCCAAACAACGAAGGAAGAACCGGTATATATTTGAAAGGAGGGTTGCTCCAATGAACAATGTCATCAACGTTGTAAACATGCATTTCATCGATCACTGTAACTATCGGTGCTTCATGTGCTTCGCGAGACACACACAACCAAAGGAACTTGGACTTGACGTATTCAAGAGAATTGTCGATCACATCCATACGTACTTCGTTTCTCACAGCATAGATGATGGGCGAATCAACTTAGTAGGTGGCGAACCGATGCTATCACATCAGCTTACAGACATCATACGATACATTCATTCGAAAAGCATCAAGGTCTCCATGATTACAAATGGGTCTCTTCTCACCCATTCTTGGATCGATTCACATGCGGATATGCTCGATATGATTGGTGTCAGCATCGATGCCATCGATGATAGGACAAATCTCATGATCGGACGGGCAGCAGGCATCTCACCTATGAACATCGAACACCTGTCTTCGGTTCTAGCATACGCCAGATCCAAGGGTGTTCGGATCAAAGTCAACACTGTTGTCTCCTCTTACAATGAGCATATGGACTTCACCTCGGTGCTTTCAATCATCAGGCCTGACAGGTACAAACTTCTTCAGATGGTCATTAGAGATGATATGGATCCGTGTCTACGCCGAAAAACAGTGACTCGAAAATCTTTCGAGATGTTTGCTCATCGTCATGCTGCGTTCAATCCGGTGGTTGAGAGAGAAGATGAGATTGATCGTAGCTATGTCATGATTGATTCTGAAGGATACCTATTCACCTACATCGATCATAAGAAACGGCAAATTGCGAACCTTCTCAAAACACCACTAGAAACAGCACTCACCACAGCGGCAATCGACATGACTTCATATCAGAAAAGATACACGGGTCATCAAAAACATCCGAGACAAGAGAGCGAAGCTCATGTATAATGGAAACATGAATGACCAACAACAAGCTAAGGGGGATAGATGATGATTATCAAAGGAAAGCCAGGGAAAGACATTCTTTTTAT
>JAGYLU010000124.1 GCA_018400755.1 Acholeplasmataceae bacterium | reverse complement strand
TCTAGAAAATCAGGAATCAACAATCGAACCTTCAAGAGTGTTTTTGGCAAAGTATTTGGAAAGCCAAACAATTGACTCTTTTTGCACGGTCATTTATTCCCATAGTGACTTTGATCGTTGTTTATTCCATATAAAGTCCATTAATCATATCAATCTCTCATTCATATTCAAAGGGAACGAAACGTGTCGTTTGAAATGCCACGAGTCGTGATAGAATGAAACCAATCGGAGGCAAAGACACCATGATCGGAGACAAAATCAAATCACTTAGGGTCCAACATCAATTGACCCAGGAACAACTAGGAGAAAAGCTTTTTGTGACCAGAAACGCGATTTCAAAATGGGAGACAAACAAAGGGACGCCAAATATTGAATCTCTTAAGCAACTGGCAAGTCTTTTCAATGTCTCACTTGATGATTTGCTTGGCCAAGATGACCTTGTCACCATGACGCTTCTGACCCATCAACGGATGATCATCAACACAAACCTCATCCAAGCCATCGTCTTGTTCATCACTTTTGCGGCGATTGGCATCTTGATTCCTTACTATGCGTTCAACATGGATCCAACCTCAGGGATTGCTGTCTTTGTCATTTTGCTTCCCTTGAGTTATGTCCTTTTGGGCATCATGAGCATCATCATGAGTGCCCCTTGGCCGTTTGTTATCCTATCATCGGCTTTGGCCTTGATTCCTGTTTATGTCTTCTTTGATACCGTCATGGTCACAATCCTGGGTTATTGGATGATCATATACTGGGTATTGTTCATTGGTACCCATCTGCTGGTCCAGGCATTGGCAAAGAAAGGAGGAGGTCTCATGAGTCCCTCACGATTGAAGCATCTGTTTTTTTGGATGTCCATCGGACTCAGTGTCCTCTATGTCATCCATACGACTCACGAAGCAGTCTCACTCTATCAATGTGAATTTTGTAGCGCACCATGGTATACTGCGGTTGTGATCAACACGTTGCTTTATCTCATCCCAGTCACACTGTCCTACGCCTTGTTCCTATATTATAGAAACAAAAGTCGCCACACTTCAAGACCAGAATGACGGGTTCTATGTTTGACAATCAAGTAGATGGGGGAAGAATTCAAGATGATTAAATACTATGTGCTTTTTGCGATTGCGATTGTTTTGTGTGTGACCTATGCCTTACTTTATGGCAGTCGGTTGAACAAGTCCAAAGACCACGATCAGAAGAAACGCCTCAGACTGGCACCACGTCAGTTCATTGCTCTTGTTTTGATCGTATCCTTGTCCTTGGGACTCTCTAGTGCGCTATATGACCGGTTCAATCTGGAGAAAGAACTCATTGAGTCGGGGACCGACACCATTGGGAACACATACCTTGAGGACGAGACTCGGAGTCGGTCTGTTTTGTATGTCGCCTCAGAATATCTGATCCATTTCGGAGGGACCTATGTCGATGATGGTCGAACCATCATCTGTATCACACATGATGCTCCCGAGGCGTTAATCACCTATTTGACCTCAAACAATATCCCCTATGAGTACGTGAGTTACTCATACAATGACTTGCTGAGTGTCTATCAGTTGATCGTCAGAGATTCCAAAGATATGGATGGGTTCTTAGGGATCGGAATTGATGAGAGAATGAACACGGTCATTGTTGATAGCGACCAGGTAGCTACCCTAAACGAAAGATATCAGACCTACGTTGATGAAAACATTCTGGAAATCAGGCCATCTGATGGGCTCACATATCGGGATTGAAGCAAACAATCATGAATGCCGTTTATTTAAGAAATCGCCTCAGGGGCTCTAACATCCCTGAAGGTCATCTGTTCCTCATGTCGTTGCCGTTTCATGTCAATTGCTTGATTGCGGTTCAATTGAGATGATTCTTAAAAAAATACAGTGTATTCATTAATCAGTGACAGTGTGCACCACCTAAAAAGACTAACAATCATGACTGATGCACTTTAAGATTGCATAGAAGATTCGATGCTTTCAGATGCGCTCGTTACGATGATTGCCAAATGGAATATCGCGGATAAGAGAAAAGGGGCACTTGTCGTGGCCCTTTGATTGTTTCATGCCGTTCCTGTGAGTGATCAAAACAAGGCGTTCAGTTTATCGAGAACTGATCATAGCTGATCAGCTGTTTCTGATCACTCGATGAAGGATCGCTGAAAGATAACGCTTGATTGGACTTGGAACAGACAGTGTTTTAAGCGCTTCTTTCTTCTCAGCCAAGGCATTCTTATGGCTTAGCCAACCGGCACTTTCCCGTCGGTTGTTTTGATTGATGTAACCGATGGTGTTCTTGATCTCGGTATCGATTGGAAGTCTTTTGACGGTTCTCATGATGTCTTCAGTCATGTCGTATGGATTCTTGATGATTTCTGCCTGACTTGTTGCTTTGATCGTAAGAGATCTGAGATCTGACATGTCGACACTGATCACCATGGTGTTGGTTTCACTTATGAGCCGGTTTTCAAATGAGACATCCGATGTGATGATCACCTTGGGATCAAGAGATCTGAGATGAATGTGAAACACCCGTCTTGATTCAAAGGGTTGCTTTGTCTGGATCAAAAGACTCAGTCTCTTGGTTGATGCCTTAAGGACAAATGTGGTCTCAATCACCGATCCATGCGCGTCTTCAATCAATGTGAACGTGTTGTCTTTTCCTGGAAAGACGTGGATATCAAGTTCAGA
>JAGYLU010000123.1 GCA_018400755.1 Acholeplasmataceae bacterium | reverse complement strand
TCTTAAGGAAACTGCCGGTTACGAGTCTGGTGTTTGGTTCCAAGGCAAGCAAGAATGCCGGAACCCCAATCACCAACCAGTCAATCAACAAGAGCTGTCTGGGTTCGATCGGATAGACACCCCGTCTGGCAATGGCGATCAATGCCAGCAGGAATGAGAAGATGGTTTTTGTCAGGAAAAGGGCTGAAACCCGTTGGACGTTGTTGATGACACGGCGGCCTTCACTGACGACCTTGGGCATCGAGGAGAAATTGGAATCAAGCAAGACCAGATGGGCGACGTTTCTGGCCGCTTCCGAGCCTGAGGCCATGGCAATCGATGTGTCCGCTTCCTTGAGGGCGAGAATGTCATTGACGCCGTCGCCAGTCATGGCGACGGTACGGCCGTTGTTCTTCATCGACTCGATCAACAGTTTCTTCTGGTGTGGTGACACCCGTCCGAAAACGGTATACCGGGACGCTGCCCGGATGACTTCCTTGTCGGCCATGCCTTCGAGGGTGATGTAGTTTTCGGCGCCTTCGACACCGGCGCGCTGCGAGATGCGCGAGACGGTGGCGGCATTGTCGCCGGAAATGACTTTGATGTCGACGCCATAGGTCTTGAAATACTCGATTGTCTCATTGGCATCAGGACGAATCGTATCCTCGATCATGATCAGTGCCACGGGGATGATGTCGCCTTCGATCTGGTTGTCTTTGATGGTGGCGTCACTGTGGGCGACGACTAGGACGCGATAGCCTTCCGCGGCGTGTTTTTCGACATCTTTTTCGACCATGCTGTAACGGTCTTCCAAAACAAATTCCGGTGCGCCAATCGCGAACACACCGTAACGGTCAAACTGGACCGCCGAGAATTTGCGGGTACTTGAAAAGGGGATGAGCGCCTTATGGCGGATCCGCTTGCCGGTTCCAAAACGTTCGGCGAGCGCTTCGGAGGTCAGGTTCTGGTCATTTTGGGCGTTGATCATCGCGGAAACGATGTGCTTCAAAGACAACGTCGTCGGATGGTCATACTCGATGATGCTCTTGACCGTCATCGTCCCATCGGTGATGGTTCCGGTCTTGTCAAGACAAAGGGTGTCGACCCTGGCAAGCATCTCGATACAGTAGAGCTCCTGGACGAGGGTGTTGTTCTGGGAAAGTCTGATGACACCAACAGCGAGTGCCATTGATGTCAGAAGGAACAATCCGGAAGGGATCATTCCGATCATCGCGCCACTGGTACTCATGACGATCTCACGGTAGCCCAAGGTCGAGTTTTCCCACATCATGAAGAAAAGGAGACCCGCTAGCGGCAAGATGAGCGCGCCGACCAGACGGATGATGAACTTGAGGGATCCAAGGAGGTCCGACTTCGGTTTCTGATACTTCTTGGCCTGACTGGTGAGTTTCTGGATATAGATGTCTTTGCCGATCGCGCTCACTTGGGCATAGGCCGATCCCGAGACGACAAACGATCCGGAAAAGAGCGGGTCGCCTACTTGTTTGGCAATGGGATCGGATTCACCGGTCAAAAGCGATTCATCGACTTCAAGGGTCCCGGTCCTGATGACGGCATCCGCCGTGATCTGCCGACCGGAACTGAGGAAAAAGATGTCATCGATCACGACATCGGTGATCGAGATCTCAAGCTCATCACCGTTTCTGACAACGTTCGCGGTCGGGGCCGAGAGCAGGCTCAGCCGGTCAATCGTCTTCTTGGCCCTGACCTCTTGGACAATCCCGATGATCAGGTTCAAGGTGATGACGACCAAAAACAAGAGGTTCGTCACTTCGGTGCCGACTGAAATCAGCCAAGCGGCGATGCTGAAGTTCAGGAAGTTGAAGAACGTGAAGAGATTGGTAAAAATGATGCCGGGCACGCTTTTCGTGCTTCCGGTATCGGTGATGTTGGCGAGCCCGGCCATTTGCCTGAGTTCGACATCTTCGGAGGTGAGGCCGGTTCTGACCTCGGGATTATAACGCTCGACGACAATGTCATCGCGACTTTTGATTTTCTCTTTGACATCAAAGGTCTCACGGGGGGCTTCAGATAGCGGGACGTGAAGACATAACGGGTCACCCTTCATGGTGACAAGCTCGTCTTTGATGATGGTTTTGGGTCCTTTGGACTTCTTCTTGACGGCGGATGTCTCTTGATCATTTACAGATTGGTCATTGGTCGCGTCCGTCGGTTTGGATGTGTTGCTGATGACCGTTTTCTCCATCAGTCTGCCCCCTTTCTATGAATGTGATTGATAATCGGATGATCTCGTCCGCGCGGGCCGGATCAGATAGGCACAGATGTCCGATCAGGGATTCGAAGCCGGTGGCCAGATGATAGGTCTTGGCATCGACGTTCTTCCGACCGGGGCCGCTTTGATTGCGGCCATGTTTGAACATGTCTTCTTCTGAGGATGTGATCAGGCGCGTCTCCATCAGGTATGTCATGATCATCGCCTGAGCGGTACTAGACGTGTAGGTGACAGCCCGTTTGTGCAAGACGCCAACCGATGTCAGGCCTTCATCCACCAGATACCGGCGGATGAAGAGTTCATAATAGGCATCACCGATATAGGCATATGTGAGTCCGTTCAAGATCAGATCCACCCTTCCTGGGTGAGGGTTTCCCGATATCTGTCAGCCGATTGAAAGTCTTTGGCCTTACGGGCTTCATCCCAGGCAAAGAAGGTTCTGATGGTGTCATCCTCTAGGGTGACATCGGGCATCAGTCCAAGAATGGTCAGGATGGTGCGGGCGG
>JAGYLU010000122.1 GCA_018400755.1 Acholeplasmataceae bacterium | reverse complement strand
GGCTTCCGGCTGATGACCCAGCAAGAGATCAGGATCCACGGTGCGGGACGCACCGACAAAGGGGTTCATGCCATGGGTCAGGTCTTTCATTTTGATACTGATCTTGACATCACTCCGGAGACTTGGGTAAAAGGCGTCAACGCCAGACTCCCGATCGCAATCAGGATCAAGACCGTGAAACCGGTCCATGCCCGCTTTCATGCCAGGCATGATGCCAAGATGAAGGTCTACCGGTATGTCATTGCCAAAACAGAAGGCACGCCTTTCCAAAATCGCTATGAGGCCTATGTCAAAGATATCGATTCCATACGGGTGAGAGCGCTTCTCCCGGTGTTTGAAGGCACTCATGATTTCAAAGGGTTTTGCAAATATGTCAAAGGCAAAGATACGACAAGGACAATCGAGTCGATCACCCTAAAGGAAACCAAAAGGCACCTCGTGATCACCTTTCGCGGCAAGAGTTTCCTCAGATACATGGTCCGTTCCATCATGGGCACGGTGATTGCTGTTGGAACCCATCAGGCCGATCCTAAGATCGCAAAAGAGATCCTGATGACCAAAGACCGGCAACAAGCACCGATGACCGCACCGGCCTCAGGTCTTTTTCTTGTCCGTATCATCTACTGAAAAGAGAGGCATCACCACGCCTCTTTCCATGTTATAATCATCTTGAAGGGGGACGTGTCATGTTCATCACGTTCGAAGGCGGAGAAGGATCCGGCAAAACAACCCTGATCAAACGGATCACGCAAGAACTTGCGCACGATCATATGGTCATTTCAACCCGTGAACCAGGCGGCTCGGTCATCACCGAGGCGATCCGCGACATCATCTTGAATCCCAAATACGAAGGGCTCACGGCACATGCCGAAGCGCTTCTTTTGGCAGCCTCACGCGCCCAACACCTAAACGATGTGATCATTCCGGCGCTCAATGAAGGAAAGATTGTGCTTTGTGACCGGTACTTGGACAGTTCTTTGGCCTATCAGGGATATGCCAGGGATCTGGGCTATCCCTTCATCCTTTCCATCAACAAGCTCGCACTCGACCATATGCCGGATCTGACATTCTATATCGACTTGAATCCCGATGTCGGGATCAAACGGATCTCGAAACGGATCAAGTATGACCGACTCGACCGCGAGAGCGCGTCATTTCATGATCTTGTGAGAGAAGGCTATCTTGAGGTCAGTGAGATGTATCCCAATCGGATCCGTCAGATTGACGGCAATCAGCCACTTGATGACATCACCGAAGAGATCCTTGCCCAGATCAGGACGGTCTTATGAAAGCCGCACTCAGTTTCTTTGAGAACGCCCTTGCCAAAAACCGTTTGGCTCACCTATATCTGATTGTCGGGCCCAAAGGGGCGGGCAAGATGGCATTGGTTGAGAAAGTCAGTCATATGATTCTCAAACAGGAGAATCATGATCCTGATCATCTCATGCGGATGATTGAAGCAAGGACTGCCCCCAACATGATGGTGATCGAACCTGAAGGCATGAACGTCAAGAAAGAACAGATCACTGCCCTTCAAAATGAGTTCTCAAAGACCGCGCTTGTCGCCGGTCCGAGAATTTACTGCATCAATCACGCCGAACGTCTGAACCAGGCATCGGCGAACACGTTGCTCAAGTTCATGGAAGAGCCCCAAAGTGCCAGTGTCTTCGGGTTTCTCCTCGCTGAGAGCAGAGACGCTGTCATTCCGACCATCATGTCAAGAAGTCAGGTCATCACCCTGACCGGAACCGATGAGAAAGACATGACTGCCCAACTGATCGAACAAGGACTTGATCGACGGCTTGCCGAGATCGCGCCCTTTCTGACCAAGAACATCGATGATGCCAGACTTCTGATTGAGGATCAAAGATTGACAGATGTCCTTGATGTGCTTGAGGAGATGGTTGATCATTGGACCGACAAAGATGTCTCACTCATGATCGATATCTGCCCTAAGCTCCGCTTTTTGGCGGCAGACCGGCCTTTGTTCATGACCTTCACAGAGATTCTCATGCTATACTTTCTTGATCTGATCCACTATAAGGCCAACCAAGAGATTGCCTTTGGTTACTTCAAAGAGTCGATCATGACCAACAGTGATCATATGACCACCGGTGACATCAATGCCGTGATTGACGTGATTCAGGAAGCTTTGCACCGGCAAAGCTATAACATCAACCTTGACCTCGCGCTCGACCATTTGCTTTACACACTCGAAAAGAAGAGGTGAATGACTTATGCATGTCGCACTCGTCCGCTTCAAGGAAGCGGGTAAGAAATACTATTTCTCATATCAGGATCTAGACCTCACGGAAAATGATTCGGTCGTTGTCGAGACCGCCCGTGGTGTCGAGGTTGGAACCGTACATACCTTCAAGGATATTGAGGAGACAGATCTGACCTCGGAGTTGAAACCAATCCTTAGGAAAGCATCCGATGAGGACGTTGAGACCGAAGCGTTCAATCGGTCTTTGGAACCATCGATTGTTGAGAAGACCAAAGCGCTCGCCAAGAAGAACAAGCTTGAGATGAAAGTGCTTGGCGCCGAATATACCTTGGACAGAAAACGACTCATGATCTATTTCGAAGCGGAAAGCAGAGTCGATTTCAGGACGCTCGTCAAGGACTTGTCGGATGTGTATCATACCAGGATTGAACTGAGACAAGTCGGACCCAGAGATGCCGCGAAGATGATTGGTGGCATCGGTCCTTGTGGGTTGGTGCTTTGCTGCAACACCTTCATCGGTGAGTTTGAACCGGT
>JAGYLU010000121.1 GCA_018400755.1 Acholeplasmataceae bacterium | reverse complement strand
ATCGGTCAACAACACCTGATCGATCACATGGACTTGCCCGACAGGAAATCCTTCAACGGTTGATTCGAAACGGGCATCCTCGATCATCAAAGTCCCTTCAACAACCGTGACCGACAAGTTGTTGCCGGCAATGGACTCAAGAGTGGTCGGGGCATCAAGGAACAACTGATCGGCCAGATAAGACCCGATGACCGCATGATTCAGTAGGATTTCATCAATCTCTTCGAATGCCAGAAGTTCATCAATCGTCAGACCGTAAGTATCAATCAATGATTGAAAGGCCGTATCTGATGGCGCGAACAACGTCAGTTCAGTTGTGCCATCGAGACTGATCTGACCAGAGAGAATCAATGCTGTGACCAAATCAGAACCGGCAAGAATATCAGCGAAGGTATCAAGAAGCGATTCATCAAAGAATGTCCCTGACAACTCAGTCGCGATGGCGGGAGGGATCAAGACATTGTCAATCTCATGGAGAACCCCGTTTGAGCTTTCCCGGTTTCCATCAACAATATGGGCATAACTGTTGATCAGAAGCCCCTCCTGATCAGTCAATGAGATCTGACTGCCTTCCAAACTGACCAAATCAAGGGGTGTGAATCCAAGAATCGCTTCGGTCGAATGCGTTCTTTCGATGACGTGGTATGAAAGAATATCAGCAAGGTCATCAAGGGCAAGAAAACTTTCCTTGTCAAGACCATAGACGGTGAAGAAATTGGTGAAGGCAGCATTGTTTGGCGCAAAGAGGGTCAAAGTATGATCCCCCTCAAAATAAGGCGAGAGACCAGCCGCGATGACCGCTTCTTCCAAGATGGAAAACTGGGGTTGTCTGGTGATGGCTTCCATCAGACTCACGCGGGCAATGTTGACGGTGACATCAAGTGTCAGTCCTTTGGCATTGGTCAGGAAACCGGACAAGATCAGGCGTCCACTCAAGACAACTGTTTCGGTGGTGGCATTCAGATAACTGACGCGAGCGGCATCCCATGCCACCAAAACTGTATCCTCTGTTCCGTCAGAGAGCGTCACAGTCACCTCGAAAGGAAGATCAAGCTCATCAAAGTCTGTATACGTGTCGACGTTGATTGTGGCCAATGTGGGAACACTTTCGATGTTCAGTATGGTTGGTGAGTCATCCCGACATCCGGCAAGCCCAATGGCAAAAAAGAGACCCATGATCAAAAAGATGGTTTTTTTCATATGTCACATCCTCCTTCAAGAGACATCAAACCATCTTGATTATACACCGGATCAATGGCTCTGACAAATCAGACGGATGAATGCTTGCCAATGTGGGAAAAGATGGCAGAACAAACGTTTCATCAACAAAAAAACAGCATCCAAAGGATGCCATTCTTTCTATGTTTCAAAAAGCGTATCGGACTTGATTCTGTCGACCAAGCCTTCAAGGTGCTTTCTGATGAGTCTTTCGGTTTCCAGGAAAGCCTCATCAGGAAGTCCACTGGGATCATCTAGTCCCCAATCCTCCCGGTATCTGGTTGGTAATGCCGGACATTCAACGTTACATCCCATCGTGATCAGGATATCAAGGGTTGGTGGAAGATCATCAATCAGCTTGGAGTGCTGGGTGACATTCATATCAACCCCATGAAGCTGTTTGATGATTCTGACGGCATCCTGATTGATTTGAGGCTTCGTCTCGGTACCACCACTATAAGCGTCAAAGAGATCCGGATAGTTTTTTTTCGTGATGGCTTCAGCCATCTGGCTGCGGCAACTGTTGTGGACGCAAACATAGGCAATCTTGAGTTTTTCCATGGGCGTGGCCTCCTTGTTATATTTGTTTCAGCATCGTTTTGATCTCATCGACATCGGGGACGCGTCCTGAGCTCAAGACCTTGGATCCGACCACGAGGGCGGGTGTTCTGAGTACTCCGGCATTGGCAATCGCCATGACATCTGTCACTTCGATGACCTCAAATTCAGGACTTTCCTTGATCGCTTCCTTGACATTGTCAAAAAGCGCGTGGCACTTCTTACAACCTGTACCTAAGACTTTGATCTGCATTTGGTTCACTCCTTTCATATGAGCAATGGGGTCAGGAAATTGAATAGGAAACCAACAAGAATGATTCCGATGACGACAATGGAGACAAACATCAGGAGCAGTTCCTTCTTGATGACTTTCTTGATCATGATCAATGATGGCAAGGACAAAGCGGTCACAGCCATCATGAACGAAAGGACAGTACCCAAAGGCACGCCCTTGTTGACAAGCGCTTCGGCAATCGGTAAGGCGCCGAAGATGTCAGCATACATCGGGATACCAGCAAAGGTCGCGAGAAAGACCGATGCTCCAGACCGTCCGGAAAGAATCGTTGTGATAAAGGTCTCAGGAACGTACCCATGAATGAAGGCCCCAATCCCGACCCCAACCAAAATATAGATCCAAACCCGGCTGATCACGCCTTTGACCTCGACAAATGACATCTTGATCCGCTCGTTGATCGAATAAGATGTATCGGCCTCGTGTGTCACCGGGTCGGTGATTGACGACCTCACGAAGGGTTCCACATAACGTTCCATACCAAAGATTTCGATCAACATGCCACCGATGACAGCGATGATGATCCCGACAGTGACATAAATGAGCGCGACCGACCAATTGAAGACGCCGGCAATGAGAATGATGGATGCCAAGTCGACCAAAGGAGAGGAAATCAGAAACGAAAATGTGACACCAACCGGAAGCCCAGCCCTAGTGAATCCGATGAAGATTGGAATTGATGAGCATGAGCAGAAGGGCGTGACGGTTCCAAGGAGAGCACCGGTCAGGTGTGCCAAAGGTC
>JAGYLU010000120.1 GCA_018400755.1 Acholeplasmataceae bacterium | reverse complement strand
GATAGACCGATTGCAACACTTGCCCTTTTCCCATTTCTAGTCTGAACCCATCCATAAATCCCTTGAGTCCCGCCTTGGTCGCGCTATATAGCGCATATCCGGGAAGGGAGAGATGACTCACTGCCGACAATGTCGCCATAAACTGAAAAGGTTGGTCTTTCTTCATTTCTTTCAGCCTGATGGCACAATACATCGTCTGGTTGAGATTCAGATCAATGATGTCATTGATATGCTGCCAACTGGCTTCTGTCAAGCGTTCATAGTATGTGAATCCGGCATTGGCAATCATGATATCAATCCCCGAAAAAGCCTTATCAGCCTCTTCAAAGAGTTTTTGGACATCCCCTTTGTTCGATAAGTCCAGATTGACCTTGGTGAGCCGTTCATGGACAAAGGTCGTGCTCTCAATTGTTCTTGAGGCAGCGAGCACATATGCGCCTTCCTTGAGCAACAAAAGCATCAGCGCTTTCCCGATACCGCTTGACGCCCCCGTCAAGACAATCTTTTTGTCTTTCAATATCATCATTGGCCTCCTCCTCTGATGTTTGGGATCCAATCCCAAAAAACGTGTCTTTGCTTAGATTATACAACAAAGCAGGAAGGCTTGCGACAAAGGAAGCGACGTCAACAAAAAAAGTGAAGCATATGCCTTGAAATCCAAATACCCCGTGGGGTATCATGTCAGTGGTTCGAAAAAAAGGAGATGACCATCATGATTTGTGATGCAACACTCAAAAACAGGATCAAAAGGGCCCAAGGACAAATGCAGGGCATCCTGCAGATGATGGATCAAGACCAGGCCTGTATCGACATCCTGACCCAACTGAAGGCCGTCAGATCATCGATTGAAAAAGCCATCGGTATTCTCACCACCAACAACCTCCTACAAACCATCGAAGAACAAAATGACATCAAGCTTGACGGCCTCTCCGAGGCCATCAATCTGATTGTCAAAGGCATTTAGGAAGGATGATCAAGATTGTTCAATTTCGACATCGAGAAAAAAACTGAAACCTCAAAATTTGAAACCATCGATCTCTTTGACCTGGTCATTATCGGAGCTGGTCCGGCAGGGCTGAACGCCGCTCTCTATGCGGCCCGCAAAGGGATGGTCACCGGCATCATCGGAACGGTTGGCGGTCAGCTTCATAACACAACCACCGTTGATAACTTCCTAGGGATTCCTTTGATCGAAGGCAAGCATCTCTCAGACCGCTTCTTCGATCACATCGATACCCTTGATGTGCCCGTCCTAAGCGATCACAAGGTCACTGCCATCAGGAAGGAAGGACACCGTTTCCTGATCACGACCGATGACCAAAAAACCAGGTATGCGAAAACTGTGCTCTTGGCCACCGGAGGCTCACCAAGAATGCTTGACATCCCCGGAGAAAAGACCTACCAGAACAAAGGGGTCTCATATTGCACGACCTGTGACGCCCCGTTCTTTCAAAGACAAAGACGTCATCGTCGCAGGCGGCGGCAACAGTGCCGCCGAAGCCGTGATTGACCTCGTCCCTTGGGCAAAGAGCATCACTGCGGTCCACCGCAGCCAGTGGCGGGCTGATGGGATCCTCCTTGAAAAGCATAAAGACATCCCCAATCTGAAGGTCTATCTGAAACCCAAATCCTCGAGTTCTTGGTCATCAAAAAATGACCGGCATCCATGTGCTTGACAAAACGACAAACGAAACCAGGACAATCAAGGCCGACGGACTCTTCATCGAAATCGGCACTGTCCCAAACTCAAATCTTGTCAAAGGACTCGTTGACATGGATCAACAAGGCCAGATCATCACTGACCGAAACCAGATGACATCCCTTCCAGGCCTCTTCGCCGCTGGAGATGTCACTGACCAGCCCCACAAACAAATCATCATCTCTGCCGCTGAAGGTGCCAAAGCCGCCCTTCAGGCCCATACATACCTAAACCATCAAACCAAGGAGGCCCATCATGCCACAACTCTTGAACGCTGACATCAGCAACCAGATCAAATCGTTTCTCTCACCCATGAAAGACCCTGTCGAAATCGTTGTTTTCACCAAGGAAGATCCTTGTGAGACATGTGCCGAGACCGTCCAACTCATGGAAGAAGTCGGTGTGCTATCGGAAAAGATCACCGTCACTTTGAAAGACCTCAACACCGATCATGAGGATGCCGCGCTTTACGGCATCACACTCACACCAAGCTTCGTCATGCTCAGTGGTGACGGTCAATACAAAGGTGTCAAATTCAATGGCATCCCCGCCGGACATGAAATCAATTCGTTCCTCTCGGCGATCATGGATATGTCCGGTCTTGACTTCGGATTCCCCGATGCCATCAAAGATCGTATCAAAAAGATTGAGAAAGATGTCAACATCAAAGTCTTCGTCACGTTGTCTTGCCCGCATTGCCCAGGTGCCGTTCAAAGCGCTCACCGTCTGGCCATGCTTTCCGACAACATCGAAGGGGAAATGATCGAAGCCCAGACCTTCTTTGACCTCTCTGACAAATATCAGGTTTCAGGTGTCCCTAAGATTGTCATCAACGACACCCATGAACTGATTGGAAATCAGCCTGTTGAGGCATTTCTAGACATTCTCGAACGTCTTTGAACCACGAGCCCGAAAGGGCTCTTTCGTTATCAGATCTGATTAAGGAGCTGCCTATGGATACAACCCTCAAACCCAAAGAACGTTTCAGCCTCATCGATCTCTACTGGTCAGCGGTATGGATGATGCCTGCCATGATCGGGCTCATCAGACATGCCATCAGACCGATTGTCTCAAAGAAAACCATCGAACGGCTGATGCTTGCCGTGACCGAGGTCAACGGCTGTGAGGTCTGTTCCTATGCCCATACCAAGATGGCGTTGAAGCAAG
>JAGYLU010000012.1 GCA_018400755.1 Acholeplasmataceae bacterium | reverse complement strand
AGACCTTCGATCTGGTCATTGGCGAGATCAGCCACGATTTCCTTGACAGCGGCATCGGTCATGAAACGGTCGATGTAGCTGTAGAGAATGTCAGAATCAAGGATGAAGTTGATCCGTTCTTGGGTCAATCCATTGATGGTTGCTGTTTCTTCGAGTGTCTGAACCCAAGCTGGGGTGATATCGGTGCCGTTCGAGAGGACAACATAAGCAGATATCACGAGATCGTAAATGTGTTCGACCGCGACCATGTCATCCGCACCAATCAGCGTTTCATCAAGGGCGAGCAGGTCAGCTGTCACTTCAATGCCAAGGTCGGCAGCGAGGATGTTCACATACTGGGCTGCCACATCGCTCCAGATATCAATGGTCAGCACGGTGCTGATCAGATGATGGACGAGCGGTGCGGACAAGAGACCCATGAGGACATCGTCGGTGTTTGCGAGATTCAAAGCATCGAAGATCGCATTCGGAGTCGTGAGTGCCAGGGCTTCGGAAATCGAATTGATGCCCGTTGCTTCAACGGCTTCAAGAAGCGCGCGCATGGCGGCTTCGTCAATCAAGTCATAAGAGAGTCCAAGATCAATCGGTGCGAGCGCACGAACGGTCAGACTTGAATTGAGGCCTTGAACCGCTGCTTCAAGTTCCGGATTGATCAGATCAACCAAATACTTACGGACGTTGACATCTTCAATGACGGTCTTTAGGACATCTGTCAAAATATCTGATCCATAAATGAGAGAGAGTCTGTCACCAGCGATGTGATCATATGCCGGAGCCAAATATCCATAGACATAGGCGACGGTAAATGATTCTTCGAGGATCGAGAGATCAACAGCCGCGGCAGCAATCAGCAGGTCATAGAGATTTTCAACCGAGAGTCTGCCTTCAACATCATCGTATGTGTCGAATGAGAAGTCGATCATTGAGAAGTCAATGTCAACAACGTCTTCGGCAAGCCCTAGTCCCCACTCGACAAGGCCTTCGGTCTTGAGAGCGGCATCAAGGAGATAACGGACTGTCTTGGTTTCAGCAATGAATCTGAGACCATCAACACCTTCGTCATCGTTTGTGACAAGCATTTCAAGCGCATCTAGGCCAACAGTTGAGAGGTCATCGATGCTTTCGACACCAATCATCGAGAGGGTCGTGAAGAGACGGCGGACATCCATGACATCGAAGAAGCCATTGCCATCAACCATAGTGCCAGGCACAGCAGCCAGACCTTCATAGTCAAGGGTGAGACCATCGAGTAGGCTGATACCACTGACCGCATCTTCAATCAGACCAGCGGTGATGGTGATCACGCCATCATTTTGAAGGGCATTGGTGAGAAGGCTCATGAGGATGTTCGAAGCGAACAGGTCTTCATAGTCTTCCACGCCGTTGCCGTTCTGATCATTGTTGATGAATGCGAAGACTGTGTCAGCCGAGAGGCTATCAAAGTCAATCAGAGCTGCGGCGTCCACAATTGCGATTAGATGGGCCTTGTCAAGAACACCAACACCGTTGACAACATCACTGAAGACAAGGAGGTCTTCGGTCACTGTGAAACCGTCGAGTAGGCTGATGCCAAGATCAGGTATGAACTGATTCGCCAGATCAACATAGAACGATCTGAGATTGAGCGGGTCAGTCTCAAGGTTTAGGACCTTGTCAAGAACCGCCATCAGGAAGTTCGATTGGAGCAACTCATCAATGTTGTCGGATGCGAGATCGACCAATGCGCCAAGATCAGAAGTATCAAGAGCGAGCCAGTCAATCACAGTAGCGGAGACGAGGAATTGCTTGATTTCACTGACCTTCATGAGGTCAGCCTCAAAGAGACCGTACTTAACTTCCGTGAAGTCAAGGTCTGCGGCCGTAAACGTGTGGGCAACACCTGTCAGGTCTTCAACAAAGGTCGAAGCGATGGATGCCAGTTCAGCCAGTGCGGCTTCGTTATTGAAGAAGTCTGAAAGGCTGACATGGATCAATTCGGATTCGAAGAGTTTGTCGACGAACAATGTGTTTGAAAGTTTGTCGTGGATGTAGGTGATGTCCGTGAAGTTGTTCAAATCATCCCAGCTTTCGAGGCCAAGTGCATTGAATGCACCAAGCATCGCCAGGATTTCGGAACGCTTGAAGTTGCCATCTTCATCAAAGGCCATTGGCGGAACATTCAAGCCAGCAGCTTCGATCGGAATGTCAAATCCAAGGTCTAGGTTTGCAAGCTGGTCATTGGCCAGGTCTGCCACGATTTCCTTGACATCGGTCGATGTCAGGAAACGGTTGATGTAACTATAGAGAATCTTCGAATCAAGGATATGGTCAATTCTTGACTGACTCCAACCGCCACCGATCACGATGTTGTTTTCGAGCTTCTGCAAGTAGAGCGGGGTGATGTCAGTGCCACTTGAGAGGACCACATAAGCGACCACAACCAGGTCATAGAGATCCTGGACTGCGACCATACCATCTTCACCGATGAGTGTTTCATCGAGAGCAAGCAGGTCAGCGGTGATTTCAACACCGAGGTCAGCCGCAAGAATGTTGATGTATTGGGCGGCCACGTCACTCCAGATGTCAATCGTGAGGACGGTGCTCAGGAGGTGGTGGACAAGAGGTGCTTCAAGGATGGCCATCAGTTTCGCCGGAGAGGTACCGAGATCAAAGAGATCTCCGACAGCTTCGATGTCAGCGATATCAAGTGCTTCATCGATGGACTGTAGTCCGGTATCCTGAATGGCAACCAACAAAGCGCGTAGCGCGGCCTCATCGATCAGCTCATAGGCAAGACCGAGGTCGGCAGCAACAAGATCACGTGATTCGAGCGTCGGATCGAGTGATTCGAGAACGCCTGCGAGTTGATCGTTGGCAAGGTTAGCGACGAAATCGGCAACCGGTCCATGTTCAACAACTGCCCTAAGGAGATCGTTGAGGATGTCAGAACCGAAGATCAGTGCCAAACGGTCACCGGTGATGTTCGCAAATGGCTGATCAAGGAAACTATAGGCAAGTGCCAAATCAAGATCGCCAGATGTCAACGCATCAATATCAACCGCGGCAGCGGCGAGCAACAGGTCATAGATGGCGGCACTGCCCATCCGTCTGGGTTCGAATTCGGTCAGGTATCCGTTGAAGTCAAACTCAACTTCAACCAAATCGATACCGATCATGTTGCTGACTAGATCCATCGCCCAAGGAACAAGGTTCTCAGTTCCAAGCAATGCGCCCAAGAGATATTGGACGATTCTTGTTTCAGCCACATAACCAAGACCATTGACGTCGCCTTCAGTCGTTGTCGCAAGTGTTTGCAGGGCATCGAGTCCAAGGCTGGAGAAGCCATCGATCGATGTGACGCCCAGATGACTCAGGGTGACGAACAGTCTTCTGAGATCGCCAGCATCAAGATTGCCATTGGCATCAAGGACCTGTCCTGGTGCGGCAAGTAAGGCATCAAGGTCAAGACTTAGGCCATCGAGCAATTCGATGTCGACGAGCAGATCTTCAACAATGCCCTTGGCAAGGTCGAGTAGTCCGTCATTGTTGAGCGCATTGGTGATCAGGCTCATCGCGATGTTGGATGCGAAGATATCCTGATAATCCTCAACGCCATTGTTATTGGAATCGTTGTTGACGAGTTCGAAGATCACATCAGCAGAGAAGGCATCAATGCCAATGATTTGGACAGCGTCAAGAAGCGCGACGATTTCAGACACCTTGAGGAGTCCGTTCTCATCGGCGACCCCACGCATGACCAAGAGGTCTGCGGAAATGTCGATGTCTTCGAGTTCAGCGATACCAAGTTCCGGTAGGAAGACATTGAGCACTTCGACATAGTATGCCGAGAGTCCGAGATCATCTGTCTCAAGGTTTAGGACCTTGTCGAAGATGGCCATCAGAATGTTTGCTTCAAGCATGGCTTCAATGTTTCGCTTGCCGTCGGTACCTTCATCCATCAAGAGATCGATGATACCACTGATGTTGCCAAAGTCGGCATTCAACCAATCAACTCTGGTTGCAGCAGTCAGAAGCGCCTTCACTTCGGAGACTTTGATGAGGAGTTCTTCGAGTTCTGCGTCTTCTTCAAAGAGCGCATATTTCTCAAGGGTGAAATCCAGGTCAGCGGCTGTGAACTCATGTTCGACACCGGTGAACTCTTCAGCATAGGTGGTTGCCAATTCAGCCAACGCATCTAATGTCGCTTCACTCGTCAGAGTGCGGCTCAGGCTGACATGGATCCAGTTGGATTCAAACAATTTGTCGACAAATTGCGTGTTTTGCAGTTTGTCATAAACGTACGTCAAGTCGGTGAAGTTTTGGAATTCATCGAAAGAATCGAGTTCGAGTGCATTGAAGGCACCGATGAACGCCTTGATTTCACTACGCTTGAGACGTCCGTCTTCAAGAGCGATTGGCGGAACCATCAATCCAGCGGCTTCGATCGGAATATCTTCAAAGCCGAACGATGCGAGTTGGTCTGAGAGGAATTGGGCAACCAATTCCTTGACTTCCATGCTTGTAAGGAAACGATCAACATAAGTGTGGATCAATTCGGAATCAAGCACATGGTCAATTCTGGATTGGGTCTTGCCGTTGATGGTCACATCATCTTCAAGCGCACGGATGAATGCCGGGGTGATTCCGTCAAGGGCTGTGTAGACAGCATATGCGGAACCAATGACCTGGCTGAGGTGCGTGACGTCGACCATGCCGTTGCCATCAAGGAGACTGTCATCGAGAGCAAGCAGGTCTGCTGAGATCTCAATGTCGAAATCAGCTGCCAGAATATTGATGTACTGGGCAGCGACATCACTCCAGATATCTGTGAGAAGAACGGTTGAGAGCACGTGATGGATGAGCGGAACCGCAAGAATGGCTTGGGTCTTGGCAAGTGAGTTCTCCAAGTCAAGCTGTTCAGCAATACCGTCAATATCAGTGAGGGCGAGCACTTGGCTGATGGAGACAATACCAGTGTTTTCAATGGCATTGAGGAGCTGGCGAATCGCCGCTTCTCCAATCAGATCGTATGTGATACCAAGATCGTCCCAAGTCAGAACCGGCACATCAATGGACGAATCAAGTCCGGAAACGATCGATTCGAGCTGTTCATTGGCGAGGTCAAGCGCATAATTCTGCAAGCCTTCATTATTGATCAGCTGTTTGATCAGATCGGTCAGGATTTCGGAGCCATATATATAGGATAGGCGATCGCCTTCACGACCCTCGAATGCCGGACGTGTATATCCATAGACATAAGTGATGGTGAAGGACTCTTCAAGGATTGAAAGATCCACGGCTGCGGCAGCAAGAAGCAAGTCATAGAGGTGATCCGCAGTAATGATGCCATAGATGTCATCATACTGACCGCCAAAGACGAGATCGGCACCAGACATTTCAATACCAATCTGATCAGCAATCAGGTCAACGCCAAACGGAATGATGCCTTCTTGTTTGACAACTGCGTCAAGCAGATAGCGAATCATTCTTGTTTCAGCGACGTAACGTAGACCGTCAACGCCTTCTTCTTCGGCATTCATAAGGGTATCAATCGCATCAAGTGAGATATTGGAGAAATCATCGATGCTTTCGATGCCCAGGAGACCGACAGTGACGAAGATGCGTCTGAGATCCATGTAATCGAAGTTACCAGTTTCGGAAACAATGCTTCCTGGCACACTCAATATGGCATCATAATCAATCACGAGACCATCAAGCATGTCAATACCGGAAACGATATCTTCAATCAAACCTTGTGCGACATCGAGGAGGGCGGTTTCATTCAAGACGTTGGTCAACAGGCTCAGAAGAAGCTTGGAAGCGAAGACGTCTTGGAAGTCTTCAACACCGTTGCCGTTGGCATCCGTATCAATCAGCTGGAAGGCGAGATCGGCACTGATGTTATCGAAGTCAAGGAGTGAGGCGACTTCAAGTAGGGCGATAAACTCGTCCGTATTGATAACGCCATTTTCATCCGTGATACCTCTGAATGTCAATAAGTTCTCTGAAACCACGACACCATCAAGCAGGTCAATGCCGAGATCCGGCAAGAAGTGATTGATGACTTCGGTCAGGTATGAACGCAATCCAAGATCATCTGTTTCAAGGTTTAGGACCTTGTCAATGACGGCGACCAGAATATTGGCTTCTAGGATCGCTTCGATGTTTCTGACATTGTCATCACCTTCTGCAAGCATGAGGTCAATCAGACCTTCAATGTCAGAGAAGTCGACATTCAGCCAATCGATTCTGAGTCCGGCCGCAATCAGTTCTTTGACTTCCGAGACTTTGATCAGATTGACATCATCAACATCGTCGTATGCGAAGATGCCATACTTGTCGAGTGTGAAATCGAAATCAGATGCCGTGAATGTGTGCGGCACACCAAGGAATTCCTCAGCATATCCGGAGACCAGCTCAGCCAGTTCGGCAAGGGCTGACTCATTGGCAAACAGACGGCTTAGGCCGACGTGGATCCAATTCGATTCAAAGAGGGTTTCAACAACATCGGTTGTCGTGACTTTGTCATAGAGATAACCGAGGTCGGTAAAGTTTTGTAATTCATCGAACGAGTCGAGTTCAAGGGCGTTGAATGTCGCAAGAATCGCAAGAATCTCACTGCGTTTCAAGCTGCCATCTTCTAGCGCACTTGCCGGCACGTTCAATTTGTCAGCAGAAATCGTGAAATCGAAACCGAGGTCGGCGATTTGTTCATTCGCGAGGTCGGCAAGGATGTCTTTGACTTCGGTGCTCATCAGGAAGCGATCAATGTAGTTATAGAGAATGACTGAGTCAAGGATATGATCGATTCTTGATTTTTGGACACCACCGACGGTCATGTTCAAGTCAAGGTTTCTGATGTATTCAGGATCTATGGTTTCGCCAGATGTCAAGATGACATATCCAACAACAACCAACTGATAGACATACTCGGTTGGAACCAATCCTTCATCATCAAGAAGCGCTGCGTCAAATGCGATCAGATCAGCGGTGATTTCGATACCGAGATCAGCGGCCAATGTGTTGACATACTGGGCAGCAACCTCACTCCAAAGATCCGTTGTCAGCACGGTGCTGATCAAATGACGGACCAAAGTAGTCTCTAGAATCGCGGTCAGTTTCTCGTTTGCGGATTCGAAATCCAGGAAGTCGGCGATTTCACTGACAGTGTCAAGTTCGAGCGCGTCATCAATGGATTCGAGGCCGGTTGCCTGAATGGCTGTGAGCAAACCGCGAATTGAGGTTTCATCAATCAGTTCGAATGTGATGCCCAAGTCTTCAGGTTGAAGTAGCGGCACATCAATGCTGGCATCAAATCCGGCAACAGCTGATTGGATCTGCTCGTTGACGAGATCGGTGATGTAGGCCTGAAGTCCGTTGTTGGCAATCAGTTCCGTAAGAACAGCTTCGAGCAATTCGGAATTGTAGATGTGATAGAGACGGTCGCCAGCGATATCATCGAATGGTTCTTCGAGGAAACTATAGGCAAACGCCAAATCGAGTTCATCGTTGAGAATGGCATCGATATCAACAGCTGCGAAAGCGAGAAGCAAACGATAGAAACTATCGACGGAAATGACATTGTCTAAATCATCGAACTCAGGTCCGATGGCGAGTTTGCCATTGGGTTCTTGAATCCATCCGAGATTGACAGCACCGCCGTTGGCGGAAAGTTCGGAATCGTTGAAGTCAATACCGGTCGCATCTTCAAGGAACGCCATCGCATAGTCATAGAGATCGTCATCTTTGAGGATGGCGTCGACAACGTATCTGACGGTCTTGGTATTGGCAAGGTATTCGAGACCGTTTTGTCCATCGATGTCTTTATTCAGCAACTGGTTCAAGACATCAGTGCCGATCGTTGAAAGATCATCGGTGGAGTCAATGTCTAGTTCATTTAACATGACCAGAACACGTCCGACGTCCTCATAGTCAAAGTTGCCATCTTCATCGACAATCTTGCCAAGCGTTCCAACGATGAGGTCAACAAGTGTTTCCGGAAGACCGGCAAGTGCGTCATTGCCTTCAATCAGATCAACGAGGGCGTCTTCAGCAATATTTTGGGCAATCTGGAGCACCCAAGGTTCTGAGAGCAAGTTTGTCACAACGCTCAGGATGATCTTCGATGCGAAGACATCGTTATATTCAGAGAGGTCATCGCCTGAAAACAAAATCTCCATGAAATAATCTGTGAGTTCAGTCGCATCAAAGCCTTCATCAAGACCAAGGTTCACGAGCGTCTGGAGAATGCCTTTGAGTTCACTGACCAAAAGAACACCGTTTTCATCAGAAATGTCTCTGAAGACAAACAGGTTATCGGTGACTTCGACACCATCAAGGATGTCAATGCCAAGGTCAGGAATAAAGCTATTGACGAGATCGCGATAGAACTCTCTCAGTCCAAGCGGATTGGTTTCAAGGTTCAAGACCTTGTCGAGAACCGCCATCAGGATACCGGAGCTGAGGATGAAGTCGATGTTTGAGACACCGTCATCACCAACTGCGTTGGCAAGATTGATGACATCACCGATCATATTGTCGGAGAGTTCAAGGTTCAAGAAGTCAATGCGCAGACCAGAAAGAATCAATTGCTTGATTTCGGTGACCTTGAGCACTGGATCAAGGCGAACATTCAGTTCAAAGAGACCGTACTTGTCCTCATCAAAGCGGAAGTGGTCAGCGGTGAAGATGTGTGTGACACCCACCAAGTCTTGGACCATTTCGCTTGCCATGATGGAAAGATCGGTCAATAGTGCTTCATCGGTCATCAATTCGCTGATGGTGTTGAGCAACCGTTCGGATGAGAACAGGGTTTCAATCACTTCAGTTGTGTTGATGAGATCATAGACATAACCAAGATCTGAGAAATTGTCAAAATCATCAAAGCTTGACAAACCAAGCTCATTGAAGACCTTGATCAGCGTCTTGAGTTCCTCGACGTCAAACAGGCCATCATCACCTTCGATACCGGTGATGCTTCTGATGATGTTGTCAACATTGAGATTAAGATCAATCGGCAAATCGGCACCGGAGAGAACACTTTCGAGTTCGGTGTCGACAAGATCGACCAAGTAAGCGATGATGTTTTCATCGGTGACAGCAAAGTCGATGATTTCTCTTAAGATGACTGAACCGAAAATCACGTCGAGGGCGTCATCGTCTAAGGTTTGAAGGAAATCAAAGAGATTATCCATCGGTGCATCAAGGAACGCGGATGTGAGTCCGAGCGCTTTGACTGAAAGCAACAGGTCGGTAATTTCAGATACCGGGACAACGCCGCCATCGCGTTCGAATGCGAAGAAATTGTTGCTGACGGTGAATCCGAGATCCATATCGTTGACGGTGCTTCTGACAAATGCCTGAACCTCTTCGGAGAGCAATGCGTCACTGATGACAGCCTGGAAGAACTGGATGGATGCCAATCTGTCGACAACCGTATCATCAAGTGCGCTGTATGCGTCTAGGAAGACAAGCATATCCTCGTTGGCAGTGACATCACCGAGCGTCTCAAAGCCGAGCGTCTCATTCAAACCGACAAAGACAACGGCAAGACCGTTGATCAGGTCAGTCAGAACGCCAGGCTGCAACGCACCATTCACATCAAGAAGGGATGCGGGCGTTGTGAGCGCGTAACCGGTAATCAGATCTTCGGTGGCTTCACCGAAATGATCAATGACCTTGGGAATGCTTGCCATCAAAATCGATGAGTCGTCGAATCCGGAGAACGCGGTGGTAGCAAGATCGTTATCCGCATATTGACCGACAACACCAAGTTTGAGTTGGTCAAGGTCTTCAAGCAAACGGCTGATGCCATCAACCGATAGGGTCAGGTAGGACGACCCATCGAATGATCCGGCAAGGTTAAAGACGGCACCAAGCAAGGCGCTGACTTCATCATTCCATGCCTGGCTTCCCGGCTCAGCGGTGGCAAGCGTATCCGGGACGGCCAAGAAATCAGCCAAATCCGCACTGTCCTTGATGGTCAGTACGAAACTTGCGATATTGGAGAGCAATAACTGCGAATGTTTGTTGGCAGGGGTATCTGTCAAATACGCCTGGAACTCAGGATCCGCAAGCAATCCGGCGAAGTCGATGTACTCGTAGAGATCAACCTTCTCGAGTTCTGTTCCGACATAACCGGCTGCATAGTGCGCAAGATTCAATATCGCTGTCAATTCCGCACCAAGATCAACATCGGCGGGAATCAATGGATTGAATGTCGCTCCAAACATGTCAATGCTGATATCACCGGCGACAAAATCAATGATGCTTGCGCCAGCTCTGTCAAGCACTTGGAGGTTTCTGATTTGCGATGTGAACAAATCAACATCGGCTGTGCTCATTTCTCCAAACCTTGCAGCGAGATCAACCATGTCATCGGTTGTCATATCGGCAAAGTTAATCAGTTCGGAAACAGTTGTGAATTGATAGAGTGAGTCAACGAGATCCAAAATGGTGTTGATTTCCTGACCGAAGTCAAAATCAACAACGCCACTCGCAGGATCGCTCATCAACGCTTCAAGTGCAAGATCGCGAAGGTCAGCATCCTCAATCAATTTTTCAACCAGGGTCGGACTCACGATTTCCAGTACGGTATTGACCGCGGTGCTTTCTTCGAAAATCTTTTCAACGACCACACGCAGGGAATCGCCCTGATTGACTGCGATTTCATCGATGATTCCGAAGTAGTCGGGATCAGTCCCGAAAATACCGGATAGTCCGAGTTTCAATGCTTCTTTGTAGATGTCTGCGACATTGGTCAGTTCTCCTGCCCAGTCGACATCGGCCAGAGCGGCATCGATGTTTTCAAGCAGTTCCTGTTCGAAATCTTCGTTGAGCAAGCCATAGAGAGCGTAGTCAACGCCGATAGGGATTGCTTCAACAACCAGTTGGATATCAACCAGTTTCTCGACCAATGCGCCGATCCATTCACCATTGTCCTGATTGAGCAAATACTCAGGATCACTGATGTTTTCAAAGAGGTTGACCAAATCGATGTCGCCGTATTCATCGCTGAAGACCGTTTCGATCAGGTTTGCGATGTTTGCGATTTCGCCGTCATCACCTGAGAAATACTCAAGGTCACTGATAGCAAAATCCAGACGTTCGGCCAAATAGGCTTCGACGTCTGCCGGGTCCATCCATTCGATAAAGTCTTTGGCTTCCTGCAGAGTGGTCGCATAGTCAAGTGCGACATTGAGGAGAACCGTGACTTTGGTGTTGCCGAGGGCACGAATGACGTCGGCAAGTGCTTGACCTTCCTGAGGAGAGAGCTCGAACAGAAGTTCGGGATTTTCCGCATAGGTCATCAAATCTCCAACAGTTCCAAATTCAAGAACAGCTTCGACGATGCCGTAGATGCTCATGAACTCATTTTGCCAGTCAATGTTTTCGAACGCTTCTAGGGCAGCAGCGCTGCTCTCGCGGTCGTAAAGATTGACATCAATCATGTCCGGCAACAGACTCTCAACGGCAAATCTTGTGCCAATTGGAATCATGTGGCTGAGCAAGGTTGATTGTCCGATCAGTTCGAAGACGGTTTTGATGTCATCGAGGTTGTCGGAGGAGATGCTTTCAAGATCAAAGTCACTATCGAGATAACCGCCCTCAATCAACACACGGGCAATACCCATGAGGTTTTCGAGTTCGTCCCCGTAATTGACTCTGGTGACTCGATTGTTTTCGTCTATGATATTGGTCGTGAACAGCCTGTCAAAGATCAGACGGTCCAACGTCTTGTCCCCAAATTTGACACTTTGGGCCATGGACGTCAGTCCGGCGCTGTTCATTTCGTCGAGTGCATCAAGAATATCCTGATACTCGCTGGTCCCGACATCAAGTTGTCGGTCACCGATGCTGATTGTGACTGTGTTCGCATCGAGATTGCTGACATCGCCAATGTTTGACGTGAAGCTCGCAATCACCAGAAGTGGCAACAGGAATACGAAAGCGACGATGAATCCGCGGACCGCACCAAGTGCACCACCAAAGATACGGCTGACAAAACCGATCTTGATGCGTCTTGATGGCAAAAGCATTGTCCGGTCTTCCGGTGCTTTCTTAGCCATGGCCCTGACTTTTCTGTCATCTTGGCGGGCAAGCTGGCCGGCGAGAACGCCGTGTTTCCAGATTGGCCTGAAGATGATGAAGGTCAAAAGCCACTTGAGAATCGGATAAATGAGAATGAATGCGATGATTCTAACAACCAGATCCACCAAAGAGAAAACAACACCGCTGAGACTTGGGTCCAGGATGTATCCTTCGATGTCGGAGGGAATGATGCCTCCGGTTTGGCTTTGGATCAGATTGACCAGAGCCTCTGGTGTGTAAAACCAGCGTATCGTGATGAATGAGACAAGGAGCAGGGTCACAGCTGTCAAGAAGATACTGACAAGTGTGTAGTACCCTGACTTACTCGTTCCTCTCACGAACCCGATGAGGAAATGAATTAAAACGAAAATGCCAATGATACCCCATTGAAGAAGCAACAATGATGGCATAATACCTACCACCTTTCTTTTGTCTTACACCATTTCTTTTATTTTACCTCATTCGGGTTCATTTTAACAAAAAAAAAATCGAGTTTCAACAAAATATAAACATAGTTTAATATTTTACACAAAGGGTACACTTTCAATGTCGGAATATCGCTTAAAAAGGATTTCGAAAGGGCTTTGATACACGCCCATTTGAAGCCGTCAATAGCATCTCAAAAAGAGCCTTCCAAATAGCGATCAGACCATCGGAAAAGCCGGTCGGTCGAAAGGCCTCAACAGAACATCATGAAAACGGTATCGATGAAAATGTGTAAAAAATCACACAATTTGGCATGTCGGGATGTCAAGTTTGTCGCTTGACCCTGAAAAATGGCTTCAAAAACGGATTTGAGGCATTTTTTTTACTCAAAAATCATTGGTTATGAAACCCGGTATTGATTTCCATGACGCCGGCATGGTATAAAAAGTCATTTGACTGCATGACGCACCAAGATCGACCTTGGATTAGCCTTTATTTGATTAAACCCAAATGAACCCCATGATGGAAGATCGCTTGGACTAATCGATCACTTTTTGGTGTCATTCTTCTTCTCGAAAATGACAACGCCAAGCAGCATTGTCAACAAAAAGCAATAAGCGCCTGTTCTGAAATTGTACTGAATTTGATAAAACCCATCATTTCTCTCAATGAATTTGTCTTCATAATGACGGATTGCATCCGCCTGTGATTCTTCATTGTGGGCATTGGCATTTGAGACATCAATCCATCTGGCATAGTAGGCTTCGCTTGTGATCGGAATGTACTTTTTTTCTAGCGCGATGAAGACCGAAAAGACAAGCATGAAAACAAGCAAAGAAATCTTCAAATATGACATATCCAACTTCTCCTTCACATCATCAAATCAATCTTGAAACATTCAGTCATGTTTCTCGAGGGGTTCGACCTTTGAAACCACATATGTTTTTTTATCTCGGTAGATTCTTTCTTGAAGATCAAAAATCATCAATGATCCCGCCGGAATCTTTAAAAACACCTCATACGCCTCGGAAAAGAGGGTGACTTCTTGCTCAATGAGCCCGTCATCAAGGACCGCAAAAGCCATTCGTTGTCCTGACTTTGTCTTGATTGCCTTGATTGACCTGGCCGTTGCGAGAACCCGTCCAGATGTTCGGTTGTTGAAGTCGGAGAAAGTCATCAACCCCATCTCTTTGCGTTCTTTGGCGTAGGCGGTCATCGGATTGAACAGACACGAAAAGCCTAATGATTCGATTTCCATGGCCGCCAGATCAGCAAAGGAAAACTCCTCATATGTCCTAAGTTCAAAATCCTGGATGTATTGCTCATATCCGGCTTGTCCGATCTGCTTGTTCTCAAGCATCGTGCGTCTGGTCTCACCGAAGACATCAAACGCACCACTTTTGATCAGCATGTCAAGCTGTTTGTCATTGATGGCCCCTTTGAGTCTGGTTTTGCATTGCTGATAATCAACAAAGGGCCTTTCTTTCCTGATGTCTAGAATCTTGGAGACGGTGTTTCGGCTGATCGATCTGATGGCCGAAAGCGGCAAAGTGATACTGTCCTTGTCGTAGAGATAGTGCTCACCACTTCGATGGATATCAGGAGGAAGGATCCTGATGCCACGTCTTCTGACTTCCTGGACATACTCACGGGTCAGTGACTCATTACCGATCACTGATGTCATCAAGATTGTCATGAAGACACCAAAATAATTCGCTTTCAGATACGCCATCTGGTAAGCGACCATCGCATAGGCGACGCTATGACTGCGGTTGAATCCGTAATTGGCGAACTTGACAATATAGTCATAAATGATTTTCGCCTCAGCGGCCAATCGATTCTTTGAAAGGCTTTTATGAATGAATCTCTTGCGTTCCTCTTCAAGGATATCAACATCCTTCTTGGATATGCCGCGTCTTAAGATATCCGCTTCAGAAAGGGAATATCCGGCAAATTCAGAAGCGATTTTCATAATCTGTTCCTGATAAACAATGATCCCGTATGTGTTTTTTAGAATCGGTGTCAGAACCGGGTGGATGTCATGATATGGTTCGCCATTTTTCCTTCTGACATAGGTATCGATGTGTTCCATCGGCCCCGGTCTGTAAAGCGCAAGAATCGCAATGATATCCTCGAATGAGGACGGCTTCAACTTGACCAGTGATGCTCTCATACCGCCTGACTCGAGTTGAAACAGACCTGATGTCTCGGCCTTGGATAACAAGTCATATGTCTTGGAGTCGTCATAAGGGATATGTTTGAGATCAATGGATGTTCCCTGTGCATGAAGGGTTTTGACGACCTGGTCGATGACAGAGAGATTCCTGATCCCCAGAAAATCGATTTTGAGAAGACCAAGAGATTCCAAATCAGATGCTTCGAACTGACTCTGATAAAAGGGGAATGGTCCCTCTTGCAAGGGAAGCCACTTAAGAAGATCCTGTTTCGCCAAAATAATTCCGGCGGCGTGCGTTCCTGTCTGTCTAGGGAGTCCCTCGATGGCGTTGGCTGCCGAGACAAGAGACTGCATCTCCCGGTCAGACGTTTCAATCTGGTTTTTCAATATCCGTTCGACAAGACCAGTGATCCGGTCAGAACTGATTCCCATGACCTTGGCAATATCCCTGATCGAGGATCGTTTGGCAAACGTCCCAAAGGTGACAATCGAAGCGATGTGGTTCTCACCATATGTCTTGGCGACATATCTGATGACCTCATCGCGTTTGTCATCGGGAAAATCCATATCAATATCCGGCATGCTGATCCGTTCCGGATTTAGAAACCGTTCAAAAAGAAGATCAAACCTGATCGGGTCAACATCGGTAATCCCAGTCGCATAAGCGACGAGCGATCCCGCGGCGGACCCACGTCCGGGACCGACAAGAATCCCGCTTTGCTTGGCATGCCTGACAAAATCATAGACAATCAGGAAGTAATTGTCATAGCCCATCCGATGAATCATTTTCAGCTCATAGGCAAGACGCTCACGATAAAGGCCATGATTCGCATCATTTGTCGATCGGAGACGTTTGGATAGACCCACTGTTGCCAAAGAATGCAGATAGTCTTTCGATGTCACGCCTTGGTCCAATTTGAACTGTGGCATGTCAAACTCAGGTAGTTCAAGATTGAAATCAATCCCTGAAACGAGCTCGGATGCGGTTTCAAAAACATAAGGATAATCCTGATACATGGTCTCAAGTTGATGCCTGTCCATAAATGATCGATCAGGCTCAGCAATCTCTTTCAGGTCTAATCCAGATATCTGTAAAAGGGCTTTGTAAACGTCTTTTTGGGAGTTTCCTATGTATGATGTGCGGTGTACTGGAACAAGCTTGCAACCCGTCTTTCCAGAGATTTGTAGGAGCCCTGGAGCAACCTTCATTTCGGCATCGAATGTCTCTAGGCCAAGCCCAATCAAAAATGTATCAAACAAAGAACCAAACTGATTCGCATAACGATAAGCCTCGTTCATGTCATCTTCAAGAATCGCCTGATCGATCACCGACATCGCGGTGTCTGAGATAAATATCAAGCCCTCTTGTCGTCTGGCGAGATGGTCGATTGTCAACGTCTTCTCATTGATTTTGTCGATTTGTAACTGTAACAGGTTTTGATACCCTTTTAAATTTTTGACAAGCAATAGAAAGGATGTTTCAACCAAATCGATTGTCACGGTAACCCGCCATCCAAGGACAGGCTTCAATCCCTGTGCGTTGCATGCTTTGAACAATTTGAGTGTCCCATGAAGTGATTCGTCTGAAAGCGCGACAAAGTCATACCCCCCTTGCTTGGCGGATGTGACAAGTGTTTCGATGGGAATTGTATTCTTCAGCATGCTGAAGGCACTTTGCAATCCAAAGACTCCAAACATCATCTTCACCTGGTTTCATTATATCACGCATCTGACCTCTTTTGGCTTTCGCTGACAGCTTGATCATGGATTTTAAAAAAAGCCCTTCAAGAGGGCTTTGGTTCAAAATGATGCGAAGCGACGTCCGAAATCCACACACGTCTCTTCTTCTTCACTGCTTGGCGTTGAGTTGATGATCAGAACATCAAAGAGATCAGCACCTGAATCTTCTGTCCGTGCTTTCCATTCGTCCATCCATTCTCCTTCACCCCATCCATAGGACCCGAATAAAGCAACCTTTTTACTACCGAGATCACCTTCGACCTGAGCGAAGAAGGGCTCAAATGCCTCTTCCTCTAGAATTTCTACGCCCATTGATGGGCATCCGAATGCGACTCTGTCATAACGATCAAGGTCACTTACCTCAACATCTTCCACAAATTTGATATCAACACTCAGCCCCTCAGCCTCAAGGCCTTCGCCGATTTTGTTTGCCATGATTTCAGTGTTTCCGGTGCCGCTCCAATATACGACCAATGTGTGCGTCATCGCGTTTCCTCCTTTATGATGTGGCTTCTATGAGTCATTATAACCATCCTTTCATCACGTTGTCAATCAATATCTCTTACCACTTGTCTTTTGTAAATATGCGAGGACTGATAACCCCAATGTCGTGATGATCATCATGGGAAGAAAATCTGTTATCGTTCGCTTTGTTGCAACCGGCGTAACCTCAATCAGACGATATCTGATACTTTGGTTGCCCCGACTGTCTGTGGCAACCACCATCACTGTTTTTAGCCCTGCAACCGATGTGTCGATGGTCTTTGGAAAGATCTGGAGCGTGACCGACCCGCTTCGATCTTCAACCTCCACCCCATCCAAGAGATCAATCTGATCCCCTTGCCTGATGGTCAGATCAGTCATTGTGATGACTGGGTCTTCAGTGTCATTTACCATGACGTCAATCGTTTCAAGACCGATGTTACCAGAACTGTCCCTGATGCTCAAAGTCAAAGTATAAAGACCAATCTTGGCCACATCAACCTCTCCTTCGATGACGATCTCGTCAATCGTCAAAGGTTCGCCATTGTCGGTAACCCCATTCACCAAGGCGTCGATGTCAGGCATCGGTTGATGGATCTCTAGTTCGAGACTGTTGACGCGAAGATCAATGATAGGAGAAATCAGATCCATCACATAGACAACCGTCTCTAGTTCAGTTTGATTGCCGGCGGCGTCAGAAACCAGGATCATCACCGGGTAGACGCCAATCGTCTCATAATCCACGTAATCGTCATTCACTTCAAATAGCAGCTGCTCAGAGATATCGTAATTATCAGAAAGACTAAAATACGAGCGTAGTGCACTTGGTTTAAAATCAGTGATCACGATCTCTTCCAACTGGGTGATCGAAGGCTGATCACGATCGACCACTAAGACATACGTCTCAAAGACACGTCTGTTTCCAACACCATCTATTGCCACAACAAACAAAGGATAGATACCCGTTTTGTTCATATCGATCTTGATGTCATAAGTGACTTTGATCTTCTTCTCACACTGATGTTATCTCAGGATCCCAAACATCGTCGACCAAAACGGGAAGTGACTTACCGATAACTCAAGGATCCGGATGAGCTCGATTATCGGGCTTTGATGTCATCGACGATGTGCACTTCACCTTTGATGGTTTGGTTTCCGCTCTTTGTCGCTCACCGGACAATCGATCTCATAGACACCAAGAACACTGATCAATCATCATATGCCTCAATCGTGACATCATGTGTCTTCAAATCATCAACATCATCACGCACCCCGGGATCACATACTGATATAAATCAATCATGGCCGCATCAGTTCCAACCGACAAGATAATTTTCCACCGACTTCGCTAACCCGGTTTTGTGCCATCATAAAGGGTGATCGGTAAAGCCACTGTCGTCGTTAGTCCCGCATTGCCGTCGTAACAATCATAATCTCGATAATCGCCTGGAACTCTCCAGTCAATCATATCGTCATCTACAAGCACATTTACAAACCGGTCCTCGTTATCGTAAATCGTCGATAATCGCTCCATGAAAACACATCTCCGATTTTCATGACCATATATCTTTCTTCTCGATGATTTGTGGTTTGGCATCAAATACGATGACTTCAATGACAAACACCGTCTGCTCTCAAAGATGAATCCAAGACCGTATAAGTGACTGGATAACACCCTGCGACATCGGTCATGACAGACGCGATATCGACAGTTATCACAAGATCAGACGCATCATCGTAATTATCAGCTAAAACAAGTCCTTCCATCATATCGGGAAGCTTTTCTCCCACGGGAATCCTAAACTCAGGAACAAAGACAACCTCGGGCGCAATCCGATCAACGATCGAGAATGTCACTGATCTGGTCGATGTCCGATTCCCAAATGATGGAAACGTCACCCGGATACTTGACCGTATGGGTCTTCACGGTATTGCTGTGAACGACCGAGAAGAAGGTTCGGTCAACGCCAACTTCATAAAACATCTCTGGGTCGTGGACCGCCTCACCATCGATGGTCAAGGTCGCACTCGGCAGATATTTATAAGCTTCAACCGCCTCATGAAGTTCAATCTCAATAAAGTCATTTTCCCAAACGATCTCATAAAATGGCATTGATGCAATCACCATCAAAGATAACAAAAAAGACATGCTTCCACCTCCGATTTATCATAGGGGAATCATGCCTTGTTTACTATCATGTCAATTCAGCTTCAAGTTCAGTTGCTTTTTCCCTGAAGAACTGGTTCCGATAAAGTTCGAAATAATGACCTCTTTGACCAAGAAGCGTCTCGTGATCACCCATCTCGATGATCTTGCCCATATCAAGAACAACAATGAGATCGCTGTTCACGATGGTTGACAAGCGGTGAGCGACAATGAAACTGGTCCGCCCCTTGAGCAAGGTATCCGTGGCTTTCTGGATGATTTGTTCGGATTCGGAATCGATTGATGCTGTCGCCTCATCAAGAATCAGTAATCGTGGATTGGCGAGAACCGCTCTTGCAAATGAAATCAGTTGCTTTTGTCCAACCGACAACAAATTTCCGCCTTCGCCAACCTGTGTGTGATATCCTTTGTCAAGATGCTTCACAAAGTCATTGACGCCCACGGATGTCGCCGCACTGATGACTTCCTCATCGGTTGCCTCGAGCCGTCCATAACGGATATTTTCCATCACTGTGTCTGAGAAGAGATGCGGGCTTTGCATGACGTATCCGAGTCGTTTGTGCAGCCAATGGATACTTCTGGTCCGGTAATCCTTCCCATCAATCATGATACTTCCCTTGATGGGTTCATAGAATCTTGAGAGCAAGTTCACGATGGTTGTCTTGCCCGATCCGGTATGTCCAACCAAAGCGACACTCATGCCCTTTTGTACTTCTAGATTGAACGCATCAAGAATCACTTCGTTTTCCTGATAATAGAAGGTGACATCTTTGAACTCGATATGTCCTTCAAGATCTTCCCAATCATCAGTCCGATCATTGAAGAGATTGCCATATCGGTCTTCGACCTCTTTGGTATCCGTGATTTCAGGTTTGGTCTCAATCAGCTCGACGATTCGCTCCGCCGATGCCTGGGCATTCTGGAAGTCAGAGATAATCCTTGAGATGGCCATGACCGGCTCGAAGAAGTTGATGGTGTAGGCGATGAACATCTGAAGCGTCCCGACCGTGATCGCAAGTCCCAAGACCTCGCTGCTGCCGCTCACCATCGTCATGGACACCGCGAGGAAGGCCAGCACCAAGATGATGGATGAGAACATCGCGGAAGAGACAACCGCCCTGACTGAATGCTTCTTCAGCATTTGGGTGGTCTCATGAAACTCCATGTAGTTGTTTTCCTCAATGGTGAGGCTCTTGGTTGTCTTTGCCCCAAGGAAACCTTCGCTATATTGGGCGGTGACGTGGGAGTTGTAACGTCTGGCGATCCGGTGTTCCTTCAAGATCATCTTCCTGAACACATAAGCAGTCACCAGCATCAGCGGCAAGATAATCGTCACGATCAATGCCAACTTGGCGTATGTCAGATAGAGAATCACCATAATGATGACCATGGACATACCTGCCCAGACGAAATCAATCAGGCCCCATGAGATGATGAGTGAAAGTTTGCGGGCATCGGAAGTCATTCGTGCCATCACCCATCCTTGGGGGGTCTTGTCAAAGTATGAGTAAGACAGACGTTGGATGTTTTTGAATGCCTGCCGTCTGAGCTCATAACTCGTCTCCGCCTCGATGATCCCTGCCTGATAGATGAACCCCCAGACAGATAATCCGAAGAAAACGGCAATCAAGACATTGACCAACACAAAGTATGGCCACGTCTCATAGTCCCCACCAATGAAGTAGGTATCTACAGCATATCTGTTGATCAATGGAATCAGACCGTCTAGAACGGCGATGAACGCTGAAAAGAAAATGAGAAGAAAGAGATGCTTCTTGGATTTGAAAACAATATTGATAATCTTTTTCCAGGTTCCGATTTGAACCTTATAAACGATATCCTGTTGATCAGGTCTCATGGGTCTCACCTGCCTTCACCATGGCTTGGAATGCCTCTTCAAGCTTGCCCTGGATCGCCCATAGATTACGATAAAGACCTTCTTTGCCAGAAAGCGTCTCATGAGTACCAATCGCCTCAATCCGGCCTTGGTCCAACACAATGATCAAATCCGCTTCCTTCGCAGTCGTAATCCGGTGGGTGATGATGATGGTCGTCTGGCGTCTGCCTTTCTCCGCCAATGCATTTCTGATCATGATGTCAGTTTGTGTATCTACCGCGGAAAGGGCATCATCAAAAATGAGAATCGGCTTGTCGGCAACAAGCACTCTGGCAATCGCCACGCGTTGTTTTTGTCCGCCGGAAAGCGTTGTCCCTTTTTCACCGACCACCGTGTCGTAACCTTCTTTGAAACTTTTGACATCTTTGGCCAAAGCAGCGATTTCAGCTGCTCTGATCACGGTTGTCCGGTCTGCCTGTTTGTGGGCAATCGCGATGTTTTCAAAAAGCGTCTTCGAGTAGAGAAACGGATCTTGAAGCACAACTCCGATGTTTTCCCGAATATGACGTTTGTTGATATCTTTGAGGGACACGCCGTCAATCCGGATATCACCCGCTTGATAATCATACATTCTCATCAAGAGATTGATGATGGTGGACTTTCCGCTACCGGTACGGCCAATCACGGCAACTGTCTGTCCCGCTTCAATGGCGAAGTTCACATCCTTCAACAGATGTTCGTCGGTATCTGGAAATTTGAATGAGACTTTGTCAAACTCAATCTTGCCATGAACGTCTGGCTTCAGCGTGCCATCATCGTCATATTCACTCTTCATATCGAGAATTTCATTGATCCGGTCAGAGGCAACGAGCGCTTTTCCGAAGTCGTTGATGATCCGTCCAAGTCCTCTGACTGGCCAGATCAACATACCAACAAGGGCCAGCGAGGCAACCACCGCGGCCGCGTCCATGGTGCCATTTTTGACATTCATGACGCCAATGGCGATGATCACAAGATACTGCATGACACCGACAAAGTCCATCGATCCCCAATAAATGGCGATGATCTTGTTGGCTCGTTTCAAGGCGTCGGTATATGCGGTGTTCTTCTTTTCCATCTTCGAGATCTCATAGACCTCGTTGGCGAACGCCCGAACCACCCGTGCCCCAGAGAGGTTCTCCTGGATGACGGTCATCATCTTTGACTCAGTTTCCTCGATGCTCATGAAAATCTTGTCAATCTTCATGAAGTAGATGATGGAGGAGGCCGAGACCAAAGGCACAACCGCAAGGGTGACCCAAACCATCTGTGGATTGATGATATAGAGCTGAAAAGCACCGAAGAACAATGTTGCTATCAGATGAACAACATCAAGCATGCGGTTGACAAGAAAATTCGATGTCGACTCGATGTCGGTCGTGCAGCGTTGGATCAGGTCTCCGGAATCAGCGTTGTTATGATAACTATAGGGCAAACTTTGGATATGCTTGTATAATTTCAGTCTCAATCTTTCCGCCAAACGCTCGTATAAGGTCCCCTTCAAGGACAGTTCAACGAATCTGAACGAGAACCGGATCAGCTGCAAGGCCATCAGTGAGATCGCGATTCTAAGGACAATATTCAAGACATCTTCGGTCCGTTCGAAGTAACGAACGAGAAAAACGGGCAGATTGACTTCGTTGACGCTTGCCGCACCAACAGCAACACCCGGTTGCTCGATCAACGTTTTGATGAGATATTGTGTGAAAAGGGGAACATTCGAGTAAGTGAACTGATGAAACGCTGTCAACAGTGCCACGACGATGAACAGAATGATGAACCCTTTAGCCAAGGCAAATAGCCTTTTGACGCGCATATCGTTCCCTCCAAACCTTAATAAGTATATAGGAAAGACAAGGAATAGTCAACCAGATATGGCTTCAAAAAGCGATTAATGACGTGAAAAAATGAAATTGTGAATGCTTGGACTTACGATTTGTTAACTTCTCTGTAAAGTCTTTGTAACCCAGCGATTCTAGGCTGATAGATCTGATTCACCTGGACCGCATCTTTGTAGTGCTGATGTTTTGAAAAAATCCTCGTGGCGTCGTTCATGATGTAGTTCAAATATTGATAGTCGTCACCGACATGCATGTTGGCAATGACTTCTCGTTTCATGTATGGCAAAATCCGCTCCCTGTCATCATCATGCTTGTACCTGATATGATTGATCAATGCATATGATGAAGGTCTCTTGAGCATTTGAGCATCGATCTTTGAAATCAACTTGAGTGCGCTGTCCCGATCATTTTGGATATCCAATGTGATTAGGGTGAGACGTAGCCAGTCCTCGTTTTCAAGACGGTGATCGGCTGACAGTTTGATCACTGCCTCGTATCGCTGATCCGTATATGCGATGGACGCCTGGATGAATGACTTCTGGCCCGGTGTCAGATAATGCATCTTAGAAACCATCTTGTTGATGACGTTGGGATGCTCAATGCCTGAGAGAAACGCCACGTGAGCATACTCGATATCATAAAGAAGATTGTATTCACGCATGTCAATCGCCTGATTGACACACATTTGATACGTCCTTGTCACTTCTTGAACAAGATGCATCCGATAGGCATTCTCAAGTCTTGCTTTCATGAAGAGGAGTCCAATCCGGTCGTCTTGAAATGCCTTTTCTGGAACCAAAGTCAATACCGTATATGCATCACCGTACCGTTCTGATCTTTGCATCATCCAGTTCATCAGATATAAGAACAAAGCAACTTCCTCATCCTTGTAGTGGGTCAGAAATCTAGAGACATCAATGGATCTCTCAAAAGCAGCGGTAAAATCCTCCTGCATCATGTTTCCGGCCATCACCATCAAATGCGCCAGATGATCGATTCTCGCCTCATAGAAACTCATCATCTTTGTGTCTATGACGGACTTGTTGATCAGGTGTGTCCAAACACGGTCAAAGTCTTTCTTGAACCTCTTGATACCCTCATCGGGATCGTTTTCAAGTTTGAACCGTTTGACTAGAGCATCTGAGAACTTGTCACTGACCTTGATCAGATTGTTCTCAACCTTAGAAAGATAAGACACACTACAAATGCCTTCAGCCCCCTCCTCAAGCGTCATGTTCAGTTCATTGCGGCGATACCGGACAGCAGAACCGAATGGTTTGGGTTCGTAGAGTTTTTGTTGTTCTCTGACAACCAGCTGCCTTTTGATGTAAGCGACATCAATACTCATATGTCATCATCCTTTCGTTTCCGCCATTGTACTAGAAATTGATTGATAAAATCTATGTTTTTCTTGATATAAAAAAGAATCCTGATCAAATCAGAATCCTTCATATGGCTTTTTTTGAGAAAACACACACAATTGATACAACGGACAATGGCCACATTTAGGCGATTTCGCAAGACAATGGTATCGTCCGAAAAAAATCATTTGATGATGCAGGGTTTGCCACTTGTCTTTTGGAAAAATGGTCATGAGCTTCTCTTCGATGGTCCTGACTGAATCGGTCTCTTTGGCAATTCCTAACCTGATTGAGACTCGGGCGACATGTGTATCCACAGCAAATGCCGGCACACCGAAAGCATTTGACAACACCACGTTGGCGGTCTTGCGTCCGACCCCAGCAAGCGCTTCAAGGGCTTCACGATCATTAGGAACGACACCTTCATGATGGTCGATCAATGCTTGTGACAACGCTTTGATGTGCTTGGCTTTGTTCCGATAAAGACCAATCGATCTCAGATGGATCTCCAACGCCTTGAGGTCCGCATTGGCCATCGCATTGGCATCAGGGTAGGCCTTGAACAATTCCAAAGTGACCTTGTTGACAGACACATCGGTGGTTTGGGCACTCAAAACCACCGCGATCAACAACTCAAAAGGATTCTGGTGGTGGAGTTCAACCCTCGCGTTTGGAAACATCAGATCAAGCGCACGGATGATCGAATCAGCCTTGGTCATCTGATCTTCCTATAAAAGCTGTCAAGAATCTGTTCGACTTCATCGTCGATCTCCACCGTTTCCGGAATCATCGCCGTCAAAAATCTCTCAACTGCTTTGACACTGATCCTTGGTTCGCTTTGCTCGATTGCTTTCAGGATGCGTTCGTGTGAATAGATCCCATCGTCATACCATCGCCTGACCTCTTCAATCTCGTGTGGTCTGAGCAGGCGTCCAAGACCTTGTTCAAAGAGTTCCAGTGTTTGTGAGACCTGACTCTCCGAAATCGCTTTTTGTTGTTCTTTCAAGTCATCCTCAAACATCGTCTGCAACCTTTGAAACACCGGATCAAGATCGAAAATCTCCCTTGATTTTCCATCCTTGGACTTTTCAAGTGCCAGTGTCAACAAATTTTTCTTATACAAAGACTCAATGATCGTCCCAATCGTTTCCTGATCATAATCGATGCGACGGCTAATCGCGGCCAAAGAAAACGTCTTGCGCTTTCTAGATATTGAAAAAAGGGCGAGAAGCACATGCGTCTCCGGAACCGAAAGTTCAAGTCGCCGATACTCTCTGATCATGATCCGCTCAATATTCAAGACATCATCTTCAAACAGTCTCTTCAGTATCATAGTTCCCCTTCCCAAGCGCGTCCTTTGCGGCACGTTGTTCGGCTTCCTTCTTCGTTTTGCCGATACCTGATCCCAATCTGATGGTCTTGTCAAGCCGGACCTCGACCTCAAACTCCTTATCATGAGACGGACCACTTTCCCTGATCAGGTGATAGCTGATATTGCGTTTGTCTCCACTATGGATCAACTCCTGAAGAGCTGACTTATGATCTCTGATCTCAAGGGTCTTCCTAAGGTTGGGCTTGATGACCTGATTGAAAAAAAGACTGACATACTCAAGACCGAGGTCAAGATAAATCGCCCCCATAAGCGCTTCAAAGGCATCAGCAACCATCGCGCCATTCGCACCCTTGACCGCCTCGCCTCGCCCTAATCTCATATGCTCTTTCAGGCCAATGGTGGCGGCATAGACAACCAGTGCTTCCTCACTCACTGCCTTGGCCTTCTTCTTAGACATCACACCTTCATCGCTAGGATCTGTGCGATAAAGGTAATCCGTCATCAAGAATCCAAGGACGGCGTCCCCTAAGAACTCGAGTCGTTCATTCTTCTCACTCTGATTCTCATAGGCAAAAGAAGCGTGTGTCAACGCTGTTTCATAGTATGAGAGATCTTTGAAAGGCAGACCCAGACGTTTTAAAAACAATGTCATGAGCCATCGTCTGCTTTCTTCTCAAGCGTCTGTGAGACAATCCTGATAACATCAGCCTCAACCATTTCCTTGGCTTGTCTGATGCCATTGAAAAACGCATAATCATTGGATGAACCATGGGCTTTGATGACAACCCCATTCAAACCCATCAATAACGCGCCCCCAATTTCAGACGCATCAAGCGACTTCTTGAACCGATGGAGTGATTTCCTCATGAACAAAGCACCGATTTTGCCCGCCAACGTCGATTTGATTTCCCGTTTGAGAACCGCACCAAGTCCTTTGGCAGCACCTTCCATCGTCTTCATGACGATGTTTCCGGTGAATCCATCAGAGAGCAGGATATCCGCTTCCGTCATGAAGACCTCTTTCGGTTCCAGATTCCCGAAGAAGTTGATGTCCTTGCTGTCTTTCAGCAAGGCATATGTTTCTTTATCAAGGTCACGACCTTTGCCTTCTTCGGTTCCGATGTTGATCAAAGCCACACTGGGATTCTCTCTTTTGAGAACATGCTTGGCCACGATGGTCGCATAAACGGCAAACTCTAGCAAATACTCAGGCCGGATCTCGACATTGGCCCCAGAGTCCAAGAGAATACGTCCACGGCCATCAAATGAGGGAATGATAGGCGCGATTGCCACCCTACGCATCTCAGGCATCCGTCTGACGATAAAGTGACCACCAACGACCAAGGCCTGGGTTGGTCCGGCACTGACAACCGCATCGGCTTCCTTGTCTTTGACGGCCTGCAAGGCCATGAACATCGAAATCTTCTTGTTCTTGCGGTATTTGCCAATCGGATCTTTCTCCCCCATGTCAAGATAATCGGGGGTGTGAACAACTGAAAGTCGTTCATGTGTCTTCAGATATGGGGCCATCTTGGTCTCGTCACCAAACAGGATGATCGATATATTGTCAAACGTCTCAAGTGCCTTCATAACTCCTTTGACAATCGGTTCGGGGGCGTTATCCCCACCCATGCCATCCACAGCGATTCTGATCATAAGCATCCCTTCTTTCGTATTGATTATTATATCACTTTTCTTGGTCTTTGGACAACCAACACCCTTACATGGCGTATGGCTCTGATGCCCCTTGCATCCGTTTGAGACGCTTGACCAAATGTGCTTGTCTCACAGAGCCTTCAAACATCGGATCATCAAGCAACCGTTCAACCCGGCGGCTGGCTTCCTCAAGAATGGCACTGTCTTCGAAAAAGTCAAGAAACCGAAACTTGAAAAACCCGCTTTGTCGTGATCCCACAAATTGCCCAGGGCCTCTGAGTGCCAAATCTTTGGCTGACAGTTCAAACCCATCATTGGTGCTTTGAAGGATCATCAGACGGTTAACATCCTCTTTTTCCGAGATCAGATAGCACACTGACGGGCGGTCTCCCCGTCCGACCCTGCCTCGGAGCTGATGAAGCTGACTCAATCCGAATTGTTCAGCTGAAAAAACCACCATCATCGTCGCGTGTCGGACATCAATGCCCACTTCGATCATCGTGGTCGCAATCAGAATCGCGCCGCGTTTCTCACGAAATGATGCCATGGCCAAATCACGGTCATCTGAGGCCATTTTGGCATGCATGGTCCAAACATCGACATTGAAACGGTCCGCAATCAACCCACTGACCGTTTCAATGTTTTCGCCTTTTTCCAAGGATTCGATGGCCGGAACAACGATAAAGATGTTCTCACCATTCGCCAACCGCCTATCCATATCCGAAAAGACCATCTGGATGTCATCCCGGTTGACATAATGTGTCATGACATCTGGTCTTGCTTCCGGCTTGGTCCTGATCACACTGATGTTCGCATCTTTAAACGCCACCATCGCGAGCGTCCTTGGAATGGGGGTCGCACTGAGATAGAGGATATCCTGAGACATCGCTTTGTTGCCGAGTTCACTTCTGGCCCGGACCCCAAAACGGTGTTGTTCATCTATGATCACGAGCCCTAACCGATCGAAGACAACATCCTCCTCGATCATGGCATGGGTGCCGATCACAACATCGATCTCATGATGGCTGATCCGGTCTTTGAGTGTCTTCTTGTCTTTGGTCCGACTGGACAGAAGCGCAATTGACATCTCTTCAAACAATCTTGATAGCACATCGTAATGTTGCCTGGCAAGCAGTTCAGTTGGGGCCATGATTGCCACTTGCTCATTCGCACTCGCGACTGCGAGCGCGGCAAGCCCGGCAACAACGGTTTTTCCTGAGCCGACGTCCCCTTGGATCAATCTGAACTGCGCATAAGGCTTACGGAAATCTTTGAAGATATCATTGGTGGCTTTCTTCTGATCATCGGTCAGTTCGAATGGCAATCTCTCAATCGCTTTCTTGACCCTTTCAAGATCATAGACCTTGGGCGGCCGTTTGGTCTTCTCTTTGGTCTGATATGACATCTGCAAACTCAAAAAAAACGCTTCCTCATACTTGAATCGTCTTTGAGCCTCTTGAATGTCCTTCTTTGACTCTGGAAAATGGAGCATATGAAACGCCTGATCCCGCCTTGGCATCCGGTACGTCTCAAGATCCTCCATAGGAAGTGTCTCAAAGATATCAACCTGTTGGTCTGTCTCAATCGCTTTGATGATTTTTGAGATATGTCTGTCATAAATACCTTCAAGCCCATAGATCGGTTGAATCAATCGGACATTTGCCATATGATGAATCTTCGATGCTGTGATCGAAGATGTCCTAGCCTGATAGGACCCCTTGACAATGATCTCATCGCCTGCATGAAGCGATTCTTTCAGATAGTTTTGGTTAAACGCAATGACCGAAAGTGTCAGCCCATCAACAAGGATATCGAACGTCGCCCGACTGACACGGGTCATCGAATGGACATGGACGGCAGAGAGAACGACCGCCTGCAGAGTCACGATTTGGCCATCAGAAAGCGCACTGACATCGACTGTGGTGTAATCTTCATACGCTTTTGGTGGGGTTGTGATGAGATCATACGTTGTCTTGATTCCAGCGTCCAAAAACCTTTTATAAAGGGCTTTCCCGACACCTTTGACATCGCTGATCGGATGCGTCGTTACCATCTTGTTTATAGGTTCTGAGGCACTGATATTGGCTTTTCGATCTTGGTTGCCCGGGCTATGAGCGTCAGATCGGCCAGCACAATGGCCAAGGCATTTTCCAACACAATCCCGGCCCGTCTGACAATCGCGACATCATGACGCCCGCCAATCGAGAGTGGCTTCAGTGTCTTCGTTTCAAAGTCATAGGTCTCTTGGGTCTTTTGAATGGATGACGTTGGTTTCACGAACACCTTCAAAACAAGGTCGTTTCCATTTGAAAGACCTCCGGACACGCCACCGCTATGGTTGGAGAGTGTGGTGCCGTCTGAATCGGAAAAGACATCATTGAAGTCGCTTCCAAGCCTCTCAACACCTTCGAATCCAAGACCAAAAGACACCCCTTTGACGGCCGGAATGGAAAACATCATCTTGGCAATCTCAGCATCAAGCTTTTGGAAGAAGGGCTCACCAATACCGACCGGGATGCCTTTGACAGAGAGCTTTACAATACCTCCGACAGATTCACCTTTGGCTTTGATGCCCTCAAGATATTGATCGAGTGATGACATGTCGGTCAAGGTACCCACTTTGATCAGTTCCGTCTCAAACGTATATGGCAAAAACATCTTGGCAAGACTGCCTGCCATCACCAAAGCAGCGGTCAGGCGTCCTGAGAAACGACCACCACCGCGATGATCATGAAATCCCCCATACTTGATGGAAGCGACATAATCGGCATGACCAGGGCGGGGTTGCTTGAGCAAATGCTGATAATCTTTCGATCTGGTGTCGGTGTTTTCAATCACCAGATGCAACGGTGATCCCGTTGCCCGACCCTGAAAAATCCCTGCGGTCACCCGAAAGTGATCCGCCTCGACCCTGGCGGTCGTTCCGACGGCTCCGGGGCGACGTTTCTTCAGATCCTGTTCGATCAAGGTCATGTCAATGACTGTCCCCGCTGGCACACCCTCGACCACGACGCCGATCTCAGGTTGATGGGACTCCCCGAAAAGGGTCACTTTGAAAAACTGTCCGTATGTGTTCATGTCGATTTCCCTCCGAATAACTCAAGGATTGATGGATCAAACGCAAACGGTTGTTGATGAAAATGTTCAGCGCTCTTGAGCGCTTGAACCACAAGCATCATCGCCCCACCGATGCCGTCTTTGGCATCCATCACAATCTGCGTTGGCATCGGATCATAGACCAAATCAATCACATAAGCCCCATTGATGACATCTTCTTTGACCACCGATGCCGAAACATCAGGTGATGTTCCAACCGGTGTGCAATTGACGACCAACGCCCCACAAAAAGACCTCAGACTGTCGATGGGGATGACCCGCTCGAACATGGTTGATGCCCGTTTGGTGTTCCGAGCCGCGACAACCGGCTTGATGCCCATGCTTTCAAAGACATGGACAACCGCTTTCGCCGCACCCCCACTGCCTAGGACAAAAACCTCTTGTCCCGCCATTATGATTCCGCTGGATTGGAGCAAGGCTTCAAATCCGGCAACATCGGTATTGTCACCAATGACGAGACCATCTCTCAAAAAAACCGTATTGATGGCATGGACTGCGGTCGCAACCGGCGTCAACTGATCCACCCATCTCATGATGGTCTCTTTATAGGGTTTGGTGACATTGAAGCCATGGTAGACACCGGACTTGAGACCATGGATCAGTCCTTCGATCTCATCCTCCTTGACATCAAAGATGTCATAGGAGAGATCGATGCCATACCGCCTGCCAATCCAATCATGGATGCGAGGTGACATGCTGTATCCGATATCTCGACCGATTATGCCAAGTCGTTTCATCATTTTTGGTATTCTTTGGACAACAGGAACATATGGGTGACAAACCGTTTGTAGTACGGCCAAAGATTGACATTGGATAATCTTGCTTTCAGACGGTCAAGCACTTCTTTTTCCCGTTTGGGATCTGAAATCGGTTGTGCCGCTTGCTTCTTGTGGATACCGACAGCATGCACCAGTTCCATCCGTTTCATAAACAGATCCATCATCTGGTCATCAATGTCATCAATCTCACGTCTGATCTTTTCAATTGCTTGCATCAAAATCACCTCCAAGTGTTTGATAATCGTCAAAAAATGTCGGATAGGATTTTCGGATCGCTTCAGCACCATTGATCATCACCGGACCATTGGCCCTGATGGCGGCCATCGCCGCCGCCATGACAATCCGGTGATCATTGGCAGAATCGATGGTCACGTGTCCTTGTAACGCATTGACGCCGGTGATCCTGAGGGTATCACCATCCATCTCGACTTGGACACCAAAGGCATTCAACACATCCGCCATCGCCTGGACCCGATCAGATTCCTTCAGTCTGAGCCGCTCCGTGTTTATAAACACTGTTGTGCCTTCACTCAATGCCGCCAGTACCATCAATGCCGGTCCAAGGTCAGGGATGTCCTTCAGATCAATGGTGATCCCTCTTGTCCGTCTTGGTTTGACCACAAAGGCGGTCGCTTTCTGATCATATTGAATGTCTCCGCCCATCTCATTGATGATTCTGACAATCGCACGATCGCCTTGGATGGACTCAGGATCAAGGTTTGTGAGGCAAATCTCTTGGCCAATGGTTCCAGCCACGAAGAAGAATGCTGCCTGTGAATAATCACCCTCGACTTTGAGCGTTTGGGGTTGATAACGTTGCTTGCCTTCGATCAGATACATTTGTCCTTCTTCTCTGACCTCAACGCCAAATCGTCTGAGTGTCGATATCGTCAGATCCACATACCCTTTAGATTCGAGAGGGGTGGTGAGTTCAATGATTGAATCGCCTTCAAGCAGTGGCAAGGCAAAGAGAAGTCCGCTCACAAACTGTGAGCTGACATCCCCTCTGAGCACATACCGCCCTGCTTTCAAAGGGCCTTTGACCGAAAGGGGAAGCGTCTCTTTTGAAAGCGTCTCAAAATGATACCCAAAGGGTTTGAATGCATCTCTGTAAACGTCCAAAGGTCGCTTTGTCAAGCGGTTTCTTCCGGTGAAAACAAAAACTTGATCGAGTAACATGGCTACCGGAATCATCATTCTCAAGGTTGATCCTGACTCATTGCAGTCAATGATCTTGTTGACTTGTCTCATCGCTTGACCCGTCACAAAACGTGCTTCAAACCTAGCGCCAAGCGATTCAAGCGCATGCTTGGTCGCATCCAGATCAAGCGCATCAAGAAGACCGTTGATCTCGCTAGTCCCAACAGCGAGCGCAGCCGCAATCAAAGAGCGATGTGACACCGACTTTGATGAGATGACATCAACCGTTCCAAAGAGAGGTTTGTTTCTGATCAGCACATTCATAGAAGATCCTCCATTCGAACCGTCTTGATAACCGCTTGTCCGATATCCTCAAGGAAGATGAACCGAAGACCGTCTGAGAGTTGCTTTTTGTCAAATCCGATATGTGAGACATAATCAGATGCCAGCAACAACGGTTCGGTCACCAATTTCGTCTTTTTCAAGGTATTCAAAACATCATCATACAAGGCTTTTGGTGTGATCCCTTGCCTGACACCGAGATCCATCGCAATCAACATCCCATAAGCGACCGCCACGCCATGCGTGTAAGTTTCATAATGATGTTTGCGTTCAATCGCATGTCCAAAGGTGTGTCCGAAGTTCAACAACATCCGTTCATGCGTCTCATAGGGGTCTTTCATCACGATCGATCGCTTGACCTCTACTGCCCTGATGATCTTTTTTTCAGTGATCTCATCGTCATCCTTGAGCATCTGATAGAGGACTGGATCAGCAATCAACGCGGCCTTGATCATCTCGGCAAGGCCATCGATTCTAACCTCTTTTGGAAGTGTTTCCAAGAACATCGGATCAATCAGAACCCATGCCGGATCCTTGAATGCGCCAAGCAAATTTTTCCCTTGGGCGAGATCAATCCCGGTCTTTGATCCGATGCTGGCATCCACTTGGGCGAGCAAGGTCGTCGGAATGGCCGCGTATGTGATGCCGCGGTAAAGAATCGCGGCCACAAATCCGGCCAAGTCGGTCACAACACCACCACCAAAACCAATCAGAAGATGATCCCGTTTGATCCCCATCGTCAACAACTGCCCAATGACATCCAGCATCGTCGATACCGACTTTGAAGCTTCTCCAGGGGTGATTGAGACAACGTGAAGATGAATTGGGTCAAGAACGCGTCTCAACGTCTCTAGGTGAAGCGCTTTGACGTGATTGTCGGTGACGACAAAAACATCTTTCCTATTCGATCCATCTTCAACCAATCGTTTCACAGCTTCAATCGCATGGTTTTCGATTAAGATGTCATATGTCTTCATCCTTAATGTTGTCAAAGGTCAACCTCTTTTCTTTCGCTGTCCTAAGCGTCTCAATCAAGGCCGGACGGTCCTCTTCTTTGATCATGAGTTTGATCTCTGCAAGTTTCTCTTCAAATCTCTCGATCTGATCGAGAAGCGCTTCCTTGTTCATAAGGAAGAGATCTGTCCACATGATCTCATTGATTTTCGCAATCCTGGTCAGATCACGGTAAGAGTCCCCCGTCGCTTTGGCAGTCTCATCAAAATGATCACTTTGGACCAAAGTGACTGCGAGCACATGGGTCAACTGACTTGTGAACGCGATCAAGGCGTCGTGGGTTTGCCGGTCGGTCTCAAGAATCCGACCAAATTCAAGATCCTTCAAAAGGCCATGGAGGACCAAGACATCCGAAGGTCCGCTTGCCGGACCTTTCACGATGATGGCATTGGCCCGTTTGAAGATCAACGGATCCCGCACATCAAAGCCACTTGTCTCTTTGCCCGCCATCGGATGATGCGAGGTGTAGAAGACGCCTTCTGGCAAGATTGCCTCAATCTCGTCCATCATCTTTGTCTTTGTGCCACTGACATCGGTGATGATCAATCCTGGAGGTAAAAAAGCACGATGTTCGCGGATGAACCAGGTGTTGTGTTTGGGATAGAGTGCCAGAATCAACACATCGGCTGACTGAAGCGTCTCTTCAATGGACCCCGGTTGGACAAATCCCAGATCAATGGCTTTTTGAAGTGTTGCTTCGCTTCTGTTCCAGGCATAGATGGTATGCCCTTTGGCGTGAAGACCTTCGGCATATGAGGCCCCAATCAGGCCAAGCCCTGCAATGACGATAATCATTTCATTCTGAGACCAAGAACATCAGCCATCTGGCCAAGCGACGTCATCATCGACTTGAATTTCGGAATCTTAAGCGATTGGGCCCCGTCCGACATGGCGTGTTCGGGGTCATGATGAACTTCGACAATCAGACCGTGCGCCCCAACGGCAAGCGATGCCATGGAGAGCTTCTCAATCATCTGCCAACGGCCAGCAGCATGCGAGGGATCGATAATCACCGGCAAATGCGACAGTTCCCGGACCGCCAGGACCGCACTGATATCAAGGGTGTTCCTGGTATACTTCTCATAGGTCCTGATGCCGCGCTCACACAAGATGACCTGTTCATTCCCACCGGCCATGATGTACTCAGCTGCCATCAGCCATTCTTCGATGGTCGCTGACAAACCGCGCTTCAAAAGAATCGGTTTTGTTGATTTGCCGAGTGCTTTCAACAAATGGAAGTTTTGCATGTTCCTGGCCCCGACCTGAATGACATCGACATACCTCTCAAAGACCGGCAACAAATCCGCTGCCGGAATCTCAGTCACGACCGAGAGTCCCGTCTGGTCTCCCACCCGTCTTAGGATCTTCAGTCCCTCTTCTTCAAGCCCTTGAAACGAGTAAGGTGAAGTCCGGGGTTTGTACGCCCCACCCCTGAGCAGGTGTGCCCCTGCCGCCTTGACCCCTTTGGCGATGGTCAAAAGCTGTTCCTCACTTTCGACCGAACAAGGTCCGGCCATCATCACGAACATGTCAGAACCAATCTCAACGCCACCGGGTAGCTTGATGATGGTGTCCTCTCGTTTGAAAGACCGACTTGCCTTTTTGAACGGCGTCGACACTCTCGTGACCTCACCGACCCCATCAAACGCATAGAGATCATGGGGATCAATCCTAGAGGTATCTCCGATGATGCCAAACACCATGACGTGGGCACTGCTCACGTCACGGATCTCAAATTGCTTTTCCTTTAAATACCCTGTCACCTTTTCATACTGCTTTTTGGTTGCGTTTTGCTTCATTTGAATGATCATTGGCTGGTCTCCTTATGGTATAAAAAAATCCCTGAGGAACCCCAAGGATGAACGCGTTCACGGTCTTTGGCTGTTCCTTCTCAGTTCAAAAAGGAATGCCTGAGCAGTCCTATTCAAACAGATCCGTAATAGCTGTAAGAGAATTTGGACACGTGAATCACCTTTCTTTTGTATTGTCAGTCTATCACAGCACACAAAAAAACACAAGATAGCGCTCTTGATTTCACATTTTTTTTATTTTGGTATTGTGTTTCACACAGTAACGTGTTATATTGGTGCTGTGCAAGACACAGTAAGGAGGCCCAACATGAATTCACAATTTCGAAAAGGGATCCTCGAGATGTGTGTGCTGGCGTTGATCAACAGGCATGACATGTATGGATTCGAAGTGATTGAAACACTCGCTTCTTCGATTCCTGTCAACGAAAACACGATTTACCCAATCTTGAGGCGTCTCACCGGTCAAGCGCTCTTTGAGACCTATGAGGAGCAGACGAACATTGGCGCGCCACGCAAGTATTACCGGATCACACAAACCGGCAAAGAACGTCTGGCGTCATACGAAAATGAATGGACATCCTTTCTCAAAGGTGTGTTCGAAGTCATGGGAGGAAATGAGACATGAAACAAGCTTATCTGAAACGACTAGAATCAAAGTTACACGAATTTGAGGCTGACAGATTAGACATCAGGGATATCCTGATCGATTACGAGCAGCTCTATGATGATGCCTTGAACAAAGGCATGAGTGATGATGAGGTCTATGAGCTTCTTGGCAATCCTGACGATGTCGCCTACGAACTGCTTGAAACCCTCAAATTGAAGAGACCTGCTCAAATCAAGAACAAATTTGTCGCTCTGATGCCGTTTGTTGCCGTAATTTCGTATATGCTTCTAGGTCTCTTAGGCAACCTATGGAATCCGGGCTGGTTGGTCTTCTTGCTGATCCCGATGTCAGCCATCATTCTCCACAAGAAGCGTGTCCGTCACATGCTGACCGCACTCGCCCCATTTATCGCCGTGATCGCCTTCATCATCCTTGGCGAATTCGACCTTTGGCACCCTGGTTGGTTGGTCTTTCTGATCATTCCATTATCCGCAATCATCCTCAACACCACACGCAAGGACAGCGTCATGGCCGCCACCCCATTTCTTGCTGTCATCGCTTTCGTGGTTCTCGGCCTATATGGTTACTGGAACCCGGGATGGCTTGTGTTTATGTTGATCCCGATGGTCGGGATCCTATACAAGAAAAACCGGACCCAGATCATCGTCTATGAGAGTTTGTTTGTGATTGCCATCGCCACCTACCTCTTTGTCGGATACACCTATGGTGAATGGTTCTATGCCGGCTTGGCCTTCTTGCTTCCGATGGTGTATGGGATTTTGATCGGAGATGTCCTGATCATCGGTGACTTGCCCGAAGAAGGACCCGAACGTCGTCGTGCCATCATCATTTTGATGACTGTCTTTTTGGCCATTGTCATCTTCATCGTCACCGGCATTCTCTATGACACATGGTCCTATATGTGGCAGATTTTCCTGATGATTCCGATTGTCTCAATCATTGTTTCGGGGCATTTCCGTTTCACCGCCATCGCCCCTTTTGTCGCGACCATCCTTTTCTTCACGCTTGGCTATTTCTTTGGCGCATGGACTTGGGCATGGCTCGTCTTCCTGCTGATCCCGATGACCGCGATCATCGAGGGCTGATTTTGATGACGTTTCTTCATGACATTCGAGTATGCAAAGTGTAAAATGTCCAAACGCCCCCTTGTTTTCATCCCCATATCGTATAAAATAGATGTAAAACCCAGAAAGGACATCCACGATGACCAATCAAAAAATCATTGAAGTCAACGGACTTGTCAAAACCTATGGCGATCTGATGGCTGTCAAAGGCATCAGTTTTGCCGTTGAAGAGGGCGGATTCTTCGCTTTCCTCGGCCCCAACGGAGCTGGCAAATCCACAACCATCAATATCATTTGCACCCTCTTGGGTCACGATGACGGTCACGTCAGTGTCAATCACCATATTCTTGGTAAAGACGATGACCAGATCAGGAAGACCGTCGGCGTTGTCTTCCAGAACAACATGCTCGACAAGAAACTCTCAGTCCGTGAGAACCTAAACATCCGTGGCGGTTTCTATGACCTTGACAAGAAGACCCTTGCCCAAAGAATCCAGAAACTGACAGAACAACTGTCCATGGAGAACTTCATCAGCCAACAGTATGGCACCCTCTCCGGAGGCCAAAGACGACGTGCCGATATCGCCAGGGCCTTGATCAACCAACCGAAGATCCTAATCCTTGACGAACCGACCACTGGTCTTGACCCCAAGACCAGAAAAGAGGTCTGGTCGGTGATTGAAAAGCTCAGAAAAGAAAACATGACCATCTTTCTGACCACCCATTACATGGAAGAGGCAGCCAAAGCAAGTCACGTCGTGGTCATTGATGAAGGTCTGATTGTCGCCGAAGGAACGCCTGAATCATTACGGCAAGCTTATTCCCGTGATGTCTTGAGACTCTCAGGAAACATCCCCAAGATCAGAACCATGCTTGAGACTCTGAAACAAGATTATGAGATCACCGAAGATGTCGTGAACGTTTATCTGCCAAGCCTAGAAGCCCTCGATCTTCTTTCAAAAATCAGATCAGATCTGACCGCCTTTGAGGTTGTCCGGGGCACCATGGATGACGTCTTCATCAACATCACTGGAAAGGAGCTCAGAGAATCATGAAAGCCATGCTCAGAATCGTCAGACGCAACCTGCTCAACTATTTCTATGATAAGACGAGCATTTTCTTCAGTTTCCTTTCCGTCTTCATCCTCATTCTCGTCTATGCTGTCTTTCTTGGCAAACTTCAAAAAGATGGCATTGCTGCCTCTGTTGGTGACATCGAAGGGATTGGTTGGCTCGTTGACACCTGGTTGATAGCCGGTCTTCTCTCCGTCAGTTCGTTCACTGTGCCGCTTGCGGTCATGAGTGATATGGTCTCAGACCTTGAGAACCGGGTCTTTGATGACTTTCTGGTCGCCCCGATTCCGCGCCGTTCAATCGTCTTCGGATACGTCCTGTCTTCCTTCGTCATTGGTTCGATCATGGTCACCGTGACCTTTGTTCTCGGTCAGTTATACATCGTGAGTCAAGGGGGCGAGTGGTTCTCACTTTTAGAGATCGGTTCGATCATGTTGATGATCTTCCTCAGTACCGCCACCTTCTCGGCCTTGTCCTTCTTTTTGATCTCACTCGTCAAAACCGTCAATGCCGCTTCGACCCTCAATACCTTGATTGGCACATTGATTGGTTTCTTCGCCGGCATCTACGTCCCTTTTGTCGCCTTCAATGAATCGTTTGCCAATGTCTTGAAACTGAATCCGGCAGCCCAACTTGTCTCCGCGTTTCGAAGACTGATGATGCAAGGCCCACTTGATCTGGTTTTCAATGGTGCACCTGAGACCTATCGGAATGCCTATGAAAGCGACTATGGAATCTCCTTAAGTTCATTTGGCATTGATTTCTCTATTTGGGGCATTGTGCTCTATGCCCTGGTTGCGATGCTTGTCTTCTTCATGATGTCAATCGCCCGTCTTAAAGCCTTCAAGCGCTCATTCTGATCGCTTTCGTGAGGATCGCCATCGCTTGGGCTATCTCGTCCATCGACAACCCCGAATAACCGATGACAAGCGCTTGCCTTGTCATCGGTTTTTCTTTGCTCGTGAATGCCCCAATGCCCATGACAACCAAACCTTGCTCAAGCGCGTTTCCGATCACATCTTCCTCTTTGATCCTAGGACTCAGCCCCACCACCAGATGCAGGCCATTCTCGATGCCAAAACGCGTGATCAACTGCTCTTTGGCCAAGGGTTCGAGCGCATCATAGACCGCTTTGGCTTTCGCTTTGTATACACTTCGCATCCGGTTGATATGTCGTTCAAAAACCCCTTCTGACATAAAACGCGCCAAAATATGCTGTTCGACATTGGCGACCCCACAATTGTTGATCGGGGCATGCTTCTGATACCGTTCAAGAAGTGTTTTGGGTAGGACAAGGTAGCTGATCCGAAACGACGGGGCAAGACTCTTCGTAAACGTGTTCATATAGATGACTTTGCCATGGCCATCCAGAGACATCAACGCCGGAATCGGTCGTCCTTGAAATCTGAATTCGGTATCGTAATCATCTTCGATGATGAACCGATGATCTTTTTTTTGGGCCCAATCCAACACTTCTGAACGTCTTTGAACCGGCATGATCACCCCTGTTGGAAACTGATGTGAGGGAGTGAGGTGGACAACATCAGCGTTGGTCATGTCCAACTGAGAGGTCATGAGTCCCTGATCATCAACGTCGACGTCAAGGATACGCGCCCCACAGGCAAGATACCGATCTCTGGTTTTCTGATACCCTGGATCCTCAAGGGCATATCTCTGATCTCGCCCAAGCATTCTCACAATCAAAGTGATCAACGCCTCAGACCCAGCCCCTAAGACCACCTGCTCAGGCATCGCATGAATCCCCCGATATTCGAAAACATGGCTCGCAATCGCTTGTCTGAGCTCATATAAACCTTGTGGGTCCGTCACATTGAGCAAATCATCGGCGTGGTCTCTAAGGACCTCGCGGGAGAGTCTCGCCCACGTTTTTGTCGGGAAGAGGCTTGTATCAACAACATGCGTATACAACCCAAACGGTTGGGGTTTCGCTTTGATCCGGTGATCGCCTTGGAGACTTTTGTCTTTTGTCATGATGCCTTTGATCTTTCCGATCTCCTCGACATAGATGCCTTTCTTCTCAACACTTCTGACATACCCTTCGACCTGAAGTTGCTGATAAGCGTTCTCGATCGTGAACACACTGATTTTAAGATGTTGGGCCAAATGCCTTTTGGAAGGCAGTTTGTTTCCGACACCAAGCGTCCCATCTCCGATCATTTGCCTGATCTGGTCATAGATTTGCATGTATAGCGGTGTCTTTGCCTTCTTGTCAACGAACAGGGTTAACATGTTTTGCCTCATCTGGTATGGTTCATTTTTTATTTTCTGGTTATTCCACCATACCAGTTTATAGTATAAACTATAGATGAAAGAAACACAAACGGAGGTGTGCCTTATGAAAGAAAATCGGATCAAACTGAATCGCGAGCTCGCCCAGATGCTCAAAGGTGGCGTCATCATGGATGTCACATCCGCTGCCCAGGCGGTCATTGCTGAGGAAGCTGGGGCGGTCGCGGTCATGGCATTGGAACGCATTCCCGCCGATATCCGCGCCGCTGGTGGCGTTTCAAGGATGAGTGACCCAAAAATGATCAAAGACATCATGGCTGCGGTCACGATCCCAGTCATGGCCAAAGTCAGGATCGGTCATTTCATGGAAGCCCAGATTCTGGAAGCCATCGAGATCGATTACATCGACGAAAGCGAAGTGCTCTCACCTGCTGATGACATCTATCACATTGACAAACGGGTATTCAACGTGCCTTTTGTCTGTGGGGCCAAAGACCTTGGTGAAGCCCTCAGACGGATTGATGAGGGCGCATCGATGATCCGGACCAAAGGTGAACCTGGTACTGGCGACGTCATCCAGGCAGTCCGTCATCTCAGAGCTATCAATGCCGAAATCAGACGCATCAAAAGCATGCGCGAGGATGAGCTTTTCCATCTCGCCAAAACCTGGATGGTCTCGTATGACCTTGTCAAATCCGTTCATGATACCGGACGTCTTCCGGTCGTCAATTTCGCCGCTGGCGGCATCGCCACCCCGGCGGATGCCGCGCTCATGATGCAACTTGGCGCCGAAGGCGTCTTTGTCGGTTCCGGAATATTCAAGTCCGGAAACCCCAAAAAACGGGCCGAAGCCATCGTCAAAGCGGTCACCCATTTTGACGATCCGGCTGTCCTTGCTGACATCTCTGAAGACCTTGGCGACGCCATGGTCGGCATCAACGAGGATGAAATCAATCTCCTGATGGCAGAGCGCGGCAAATGAGTCATCTGGTTGGTGTCCTTGCTGTGCAAGGCGCGTTCATCGAACATATCCATATCCTTCATGCCTTAGGTGTCCAAACGATTGAGATCAGAAGCGAAAAAGATCTGAAAAATCCGATAGATGCCTTGATTCTCCCTGGTGGTGAAAGTACCGCCATGAGACGATTGATCAACGACAACGGTCTTTTTGAACCGTTATCCGAAGCCATCCGGCAAGGGATGCCGGTGCTTGGCACATGTGCCGGCATGATTCTTCTCGCAAATAACCTCATCGGTGAATCCCCATACTTCAATGCCCTTGACATCACGGTCAGAAGAAACGCCTATGGCCGGCAACTAGGCAGTTTCATTCATCCCGGAAAGATTTTTGGCCATGACATCCAGATGGTTTTCATCAGGGCCCCAAGGATTGAACAGTCAGGTCCAGGTATCGACATTCTCGAAACCGTCATGGATTGTCCTGTCGCGGTCAGAAAAAACAACATCATCGCAACCAGTTTTCACCCTGAACTCTCCGGCACCGACATCATTCACAGATGCCTGCTCGATATGATCTGACCCTTAGGAACTATGCTGCATCCGCAGCCGTTATCGGCCTATCAAAAAACGCACTTGACCGCCTAATAAAGGCAACAAGTGCGTTTTTTTCTGGTGCTTTCAAATCTCATCTTAAAAAGACCATATGGTGCTTATTCACATGCGGTCTTGAGACCAGACATCATGTTGAAACAATCATCTGTGGGTCATGTATGTTTGATGATGTAGCCGACGCCAATCGCTTTCGGACCAGTATGAGCCCCGACAACTGGTGTCAGATAAGCAATCTCGACTTGTCTTTGAGGATACTTCTCCTGGATGATCTTCTTGAAACGAAGCGCTGTCTCGTTGGTGTGGGCATGGGCGATGTAGGTGATGACATCAAGCCCTTCGGTTTCCTCGAAATACTTTTCCAAAACCCTTTGTTGGGCCTTCGGTGTGGTCCTGATCTTCTCTAACGACACGACCTTGCCGATCTCATCAATGGTCAAAAGCGGTTTGAGTTTCAGCATCGTTCCGGCCATGCCGGAAAACTTCGATAGCCGTCCGTTCTTGACCAGATACAGCAACGTGTCAACGGCGAAATACACATGGTTGTTGTCACGGATGAATGCCAGGACCCGAAGCACGTCATCCATGGCTTTGCCTGCTTGAAACATCCGATGGGCCTCAAGCGCCATATACGCCTCGGCATAGGCCAAGGTCTTCGAGTCAAAGACCGTCACATCAAGATTGACGTCTTCTGATCCCGCAGTCCGTTTGACTGCCTCGTGAAGACCGCTCAACTGTCCGGAGATGGTGATGACGAGCGCTTCCTCATACCCCTCATCCTCTAACTCTTTGAAGATGTCAATCATTGTCCCAACCGACACATAGGATGTCTTGGGCACGTCGTCGGGTTTTTTGGAAATCCGATCATAAAACGTTTCAGCATCCATGCCGACATAATCCTCATAGACCTGGTCATCATTTGGGAAATGAATCACTGATCTTAGAATCCTGATGTCTTTGGGAAAATCAAAATAATCAAGTCCTGCATTGCTGCAGACAAGCACAGCCGTTTTCTTTGGCATCTTCAATCTCCTTTGTTTGACAAGATTTGGATCACATCAGCGATGTGATCAATGGTCTGATATGCGGACAAACGGGCTTTGCTCTGATGTCCGCCAGTATATAAGACAATCTCACAACCAATGGTTTTGGCGACCTTCGCATCGTGTAGAGTATCACCAACCATCAAAGTGTTCGCTGGATCAATCGGATGAGTCTTGACATAGGACAACGCGACGTCGGTCTTGTCTTTGGCATGGATGTTATCCGTGCCCAAGACATCATCAAAGAATGACTCAATCTTGAAGTGTCTGATCTGTTCATAGAGATTGTTGATCTCTGATGCCGACAACAAGACATTCTTGAATCCCAGACGTTTGGCATGAGTCAAGGCTTCGATCGCCCCATCCGTCAACGGGACTTGAAGACTTCGGGGTTTGTATCTGTTGATGAACCGTTCGGCCAAAACATCAAAACTCACAGCCTCAAGATCATAGACCTTGGCGTAATACGCCCTGACTGGGAACGTGAAGATATCCAGATACTCGGCATAAGACACCACCGGACGACCAACCTCTTGA